>JAJFTD010000009.1 GCA_021373255.1 bacterium | reverse complement strand
GACCATGGCCATCAGCAAGGCCGTCGAGGCTGGGAGCAAAGCCACGATCTGCGCATCAACGGGTAACACCGCTGCTTCCGCCGCCGCATACTCCGCACGGGCGGGGCTGGTGTGCGCTGTGATCCTGCCGAAGGGCGAGGTCGCGCTGGGGAAGGTGTCGCAGTCGATGATGCATGGTGCAAAAGTTATCGCCGTTGACGGTAACTTCGATGACGCGCTGAACATCGTAAAGGACATTACCTCCAAGTATCCCATTACCCTAGTAAACTCCCTGAACCCGTTTAGAATTGAAGGCCAAAAGACCGGCGCATTCGAGATTTGTGACGACCTTGGCCATGCGCCTACCTACCACGCGATTCCTGTGGGCAATGCGGGCAACATTACTGCTTATTGGGCAGGTTACAAGGCTTATAATGAGGCTGGCATTATCGACCGGCTTCCCAAGATGCTCGGGTTCCAGGCGGCGAAGTCTGCGCCTATAGTTGAGGGGCACCCTATAGCCAGCCCGGAGACAATCGCCACTGCCATCCGTATCGGTAATCCGGCGAGTTGGAAACAGGCTGAGGCTGCGAGGGATGAGTCAGGCGGCCTTATTGAGAAAGTTACCGACGAGGAGATCACGGAGGCTCAGAAATTGCTTGCCAGCACTGAAGGCGTGTTCTGCGAGCCTGCGTCGGCGGCGTCGGTTGCAGGAGTCATCAAAAAGGCTAAACAAGGATTCTTTACTGAGAAATGCGATATCGTCTGCATCCTTACCGGTCATGGGCTCAAGGACCCCAAGAGGGCTATGGAGATATGCGCTCCGTTCATTGAGCTGCCTGCCGATACCGAGGCAGTCGCGAAGGAGATGAACCTTATATGATCGTGACCAACATCGATATCAAAGGGCTGAAGAAGCACGGGCAGGGCAAGGTCCGCGACATCTACGACCTCGGCGATTCGCTGCTCATGATCACCAGCGACAGGCTTTCCGCGTTTGACGTAGTCCTGCCGACGGGGATTCCCGACAAGGGAAAGGTTCTGACACAGATTTCGCTGTTTTGGTTCGATCAGACCAAGGACATTATCGAGAACCACGTCATCACTGCTGACACAAATGAAATCATCGACAGGATCGGCAAGGCGGGAGTGGAGAATGCTGAGCAGTATCGTGAGATGCTGGACGGGCGCTCTATGATAACCGCAAAGGCCCAGCCTACACCGATTGAGTGTGTGGTGAGAGGTTATCTGGCGGGTTCGGCGTGGAAAGAGTATTCTTCGATGCGTGCGGCTTCAGGCAATGGCAATTCCATTGTGCTGCACGGTGTTGAGCTGCCGGGAGATATGGTGGAGTCGCAGAAGATGCCTGAGCCTGTGTTTACTCCATCGACTAAAGAGTCCACAGGGCATGACATCAACATCAGCGCGGAAAAGGCCAGAGAGATAGTCGGCGATGAACTCGGGCTGCAGCTAGAAGCCGCATCACTGGCGCTCTACAAGAGAGCATCCGAATACGCCGCGACCCGTGGGATTATTATTTGTGACACCAAGTTTGAGTTTGGCATACTGGACGGTACGCTGATCCTGATCGATGAGGCGCTCACTCCGGATTCATCACGGTTCTGGGACGCGGAGTCCTATGTCCCCGGCAAGAGCCAACCCAGCTTCGACAAACAGTTCGTCAGGGACTACCTATTGACCCTTGACTGGGACAAGACCTACCCCGGCCCCGAACTTCCCGCTGAGATAGCCGAGAAGACGGCGGAGAAATACCGCGAAGCATATCGGAGGATTACGGGTAAGGAACTCAACTCTTAACTATTATGAAGCATTTACTGATCATATTCGATGGAATGGCTGATGAACCGTTGGCTGAGCTGGACGGCAAGACGCCGATGCGTGTAGCGCGCAAAGCATTTATGGACGATCTGGCGGCTAAGGGCAAGGTTGGAGCCGCACTTACGACCCCCGAGGGGATGTATCCCGGCAGTGATGTCACCAATATGGGTATCCTCGGGTATGATCCGCGAGAGTATTACACAGGGCGCGGAGCCATCGAGGCAGCCAGCCTTGAGATTCCGATGGAGACTACTGACGCTGTGTTCCGGACTAATCTTGTCTCCACTGACGGCGAGAAGATGATCGATTCCAGCGCTGGGCATATCACCACCGAAGAAGCGCGGGAGCTGATACAGACCGTTAACGACAAGCTGTCCACGAACGTGATCAGGTTCTACCCCGGCGTGAGCTACAGGCACATTATGGTGTGGCGTGGCGGGTCGCCGGAAGTTCGCTGCATGGCGCCGTATAAGATCCATGGCGAACCTGTCGCCGACCACCTGCCTGAGGGAGATGGTGACCAGAAACTTCGGCAGATGATAATGGACTCGTATGAGATTCTGGATAATCATCCAATCAATCGCCGCCGCAGAGATGAAGGACATCTAGCCGCGAATATGATCTGGTTCTGGGGAGAGAGTCGGTTGCCGGATATTCCCAGCTTTAGCAGGCTATTCGGGCTTAACGGCGCGGTGGTCGCGGCTGTGGACCTGATCAAGGGTCTGGGCCGGATGGTCGGGCTTAAGACATACGATGTGCCTGGAGCTACGGGTTATATTGACACCAACTACCTCGGTAAGGGGCAGTGTGCGGTAGATGCACTGGGTAAGTATGATTTTGTGTGGGTGCATGTGGAAGCCCCTGACGAAGCCGGGCACGAGAAGAGCATCGACAAGAAGATCGAGGCCATTCAGCAGTGCGATGAGAAAGTTTTGGGCACTATCCTCAATGGCGCGAGCAAGATGGGTGAAGACGTGCGGATTCTACTGATGCCGGACCACCCCACCCCGATCGCCACTGGCTCCCACAAGGCTGCTAAGGTTCCGTTTATACTGTTCGACTCCACAAAGCAGGAACGCAACAACCTGCCGTTCGATGAGCGGGCAGTGGAAGAGACGGGGCTTGTGGTGAACGAAGTTACTGACCTCATGAAAATGCTGCTTGATTAACGGAGAGTAGAAAGTGGAGAGTGAAGAGCAGGGACGGGATATTCTTCCTGCGCTGACGCGCTTCTGCATGCTCTGCCCTGGTGACCGGGTTCTTGCCGCTGTATCTGGTGGGCCGGACTCGGTGACTATGCTCCATGCCCTGCATACCCGCGCCGATGAACTCGGCATTTCTCTACACGTTGCACACCTCAACCATGGCATCCGCGGCGAAGCGTCTAATCTTGATGAAGATTTTGTGCGAGAACTTGCACAGCAGTTTGGGCTGGAGATCACTGTTAAAAGGGTAGATGTGCCCCGATTGCGAGTCGAAATGCGGATGGGTGAAGAGGAAGCGGCGCGCACTCTACGGTATAAGTTTTTACAGGATACCGTAACAATCATAGGCGCAAAAAAGATCGCTGTCGGTCATAATGCAGATGATCGAGCTGAGTCCGTGCTCCTCAATGTTATCAGGGGGACGGGTATCGATGGGCTTGGGGCGATCAGGCCTGTCAGGGGCAATATCATTCGTCCACTCATAGGTACCACTCGTGCACAGATAGAAAAGTATATAGAGGAGAACCGGCTGCCGTTCAGGGTGGACCAGAGCAACCTCGATATGTCATATTCCCGCAACCGCGTCCGCCACGAGCTTATTCCTCTGCTCGAAACCAGCTACAACCCCCAAATAAGAGCCGCGCTGAACAGGCTCGCAGATATTGCGACTGAGCAGAGTGAGCTGACTAGTCAGTTGTCGGGCTCCGCACTTGCTCATGTTGCGCTGAGTGGCAGTATGGACGCTGAGCTTTTTGTCCAGATGCCGATTGCACTTCAGCGGCAGGTGTTACGTTCGGAGATTGAGCGTCTGAAGGGTGATCTGGTAGATGTTACTCTGGAACAGGTAGACCGTGTATTGGAGGCTCTGTGCGAGAGTGCAGACTTCACTATCACTCTTCCATCGGGGCGTATCTACGCTGTCAGAAAGGGCACTACATTCCGTATTTCTACGGCTGATGTCGTGCCTGACACCGTGCCATTCGATCAATTGCTTGAGATTCCTGGAGCCACTCGGATTCCAGCAATAAATATGACGATTGATGCCGAAGTGACCGGCAATCTAGGCGCGGCCAAGCTACCTGCAAACGAGGCTTTTATCGACTTTGGAAGCGTGCGCGGGATGATTCGGGTCCGAAGCCTCCAGCACGGCGATAGAATCGTGCCGCTTGGTATGAAGGGAAGCAAAAAGTTGCAGGATGTGTTTGTGGACAAGAAGATACCCAAGCCCCAGCGTGCGAGGGTAGCGGTTTTGGTGGATGCCGAGAAGATCATCTGGGTGCCGGGAGTGGTGAGTTCGGAACTGGTCAAGGTGACGGGTGATACTCAGCGGGTGTTGCATCTTATCGCTCGACGCTGAGCAGCGGTTTCGGGAAGAGGGCTTCCCGAAACAACTTTCCTACACTTATGTCAAAATACATTGTGTTACCAGCGGCTTCGGCAGCTTCGCGGCCCGAAGCAACAGACGTAGTTACTTCGATTTTCTAACCTTATGACTTTATGACCTTGTGACCTTCCAACCCATTTCGCGTTTTCGTTCTTTCGCGCTGTCGCGATTAGATTGAAAATTGCCTTATAGTCGGGCGTTGGCCATTCGGATCTTGCGGTGGGTGTTTAGATGCTTTACGAATGCGTAGACGATTAACGTGAAGATACCGTTGTATATGCATTTACCTGCAAGGGTGCGGACCACAAAGCCGAAGTCAGGCATGGGGTTTGCAAGTAGGAAAAGGCCTTCGCAGGCCAGGGTAAGCCACATTGCGGAGAACATCGGCACAATTGGGTTGTCGCCGAATAAACGTGTGCTCACCATACCGGCAAAGAAGCCGGTCATCGTGCGGGTTACGATGAAGCTGCCCAGGTTCAGCCCCACGACACACCCGTTAATCAACCCAGCGATGAACCCGATAGTGGCGCCAAACTCAGGGTCTTCGGCAAGCGAGTAGGCTATGAGGACGACCAGGATCAAGTCCGGTTTAGCGCCCAGAAGAGCCATCGACGACGGCAGATTCCCCTGAACTCCGGCTGCAATTATCAAGCCGATGATCGCACCAAAGTATCTTTTCATGATCCCTGATTCTGCCCAGGTTTTATAGCAAAGACCTGCTCGACTGAATCAAACCCAGTGCTCGGACGAACCAGCGCCGAGGTTGTTCCAGCAATCGAGTTGCGCACCACACGCACTACTCTTCCAATCAATAAGCCCTTGGGAACCACATGGCCCATGCCCGATGAAACTACCAAATCTTTGGCTTTCACATCAGCGTCCTTGGGTAGATACGCCAGCACCAGATAGTCTGAACCCTGGCCCTGAAGCACCCCTGAGCTGCGTGAGCGTTGTATTGTAGCGCCCACTGAGCTGTTGGAATCTGTAAGGGCGACAATCTGGGCAGTGAATGGGTTGGCGTCCACAACCTGGCCCACAAGAATGCCACTGTAATTGATTACTGCCGATCCTTTTACCACCCCAGCTTGTCGTCCACGGTTGATGGTAGCAGTGTCGAACCAACTGCTCTCGTTCCGTGAGATCACCTCAGCCGGAATCATATCCAGCGTCCACGACTTGGCCAGGTTCAGAGCTGTGCGCAGCCTGACTTCCTCAGCAGCAACTTCATGAAGTCTTGCGTTTTCTCTGGTCAACCTGCGGACCTCGCGGCGCAGTCTGGCATTTTCGCGCAGTATTGCGGACCGGGGGCGAAACACTCGCAGTGTTACATTGCCAACAGAGAATACCGTATGGGAGACTACATCCACAGGAGCAAGCACAGAGCGCACGGTATCCTGAAGCGCAAAATGACCACCCTTAGAGAGTTGGCGATTATGCGCAGCTCCAATGGTCATTCCTATTGCTATAAGGATTATGAGTGTGAGGAGAGTCTTGTTTCTAAAGAGACCGCCCATTTAGCTCACCGGTTGTTGTGCATGCCTCGCAGCGCCAAGGAGGGCTTTCTTTACGGCAGGATTAGTCTCGGACTCCTCCAATGCCTTTGCCGTTCCAAGAACCACACAGCTCAGCGGGTCCGGCGCAATGTGCACAGGCATAGCTGTCTCCACATTGATCAACCGGTCCAGTCCTCGCAGCAGCGCACCGCCACCAGCAAGCACAATACCTCGCTCCATAACATCAGCCGAAAGCTCCGGTGGTGTGGATTCGAGAGTAAGTTTCACAGCCTCCACGATCTCCATAAGCGGATCGTGCAAGGCCTCGCGGATCTCCTGGCTCGATACAACAGCGCTCCTGGGAAGCCCGGAGATAAGATCCCTTCCGCGAACCTCCATAGTCATCTCTTCTTCAAGCGGAGCCGCGGAACCAATCTCTATCTTCACTTCCTCAGCGGTCCTGTCGCCTATGAGGAGGTTGAACACTCTGCGTACATAACCGACGATAGCCTCGTCGATCTCGTCACCAGCAACCCTGATGGACCTGCTGGTAACAATGCCGCCAAGCGATATAACAGCGACTTCACTAGTGCCGCCGCCTATGTCTACAATCATGCTGCCCGTTGGCTCGCTCACCGGAAGCCCCGCGCCTATTGCAGCCGCGAATGGTTCCTCAAGCGTATAAGCCTCGGAAGCGCCAGCTTTCATAGCCGCTTCCTTAACCGCACGCCACTCAACCTCAGTCACGCCCGAAGGTATGCCTACGACAACCCTCGGCGCAAAAAGGCCGTTGTGGCGATGGACTTTTCGTATAAATCCACGCAGCATCTGCTCAGTCTGATCGAAGTCGGCTATAACGCCGTCCTTGAGAGGTCGAATAGCGACGATACTCCCAGGCGTGCGACCCAGCATCCTCTTTGCTTCTTCACCGACAGCCAGGACTTTCTTGGACTGGCTGTCCAGTGCGATGACGCTGGGCTCCCGCAGGAGAATCCCTTTGCCGCGTACGTGCACAAGCGTGTTGGCTGTGCCTAAATCTATCCCAATCGCTCTTGAGAATCTGCCGAAGAATCTGGAGAAGATTGCCATCTAAACTGACTCAAACCGCCTTCCGTTATGGCTAGTCTACGGTCCGATGTAACCTTCACCGGGCCATATCAACCCGATTACTCGTCCCTAAGAATCTATCATACCACAAAAGTCCGGTTCGTTTCGAGTGCCATTGCATTTATTTATCCGGTATAGCCTGAGTTGAGCACGAATAAGGTTATAAACTTAAGATTAGAGTGCTAAATTACAGGTATGGATTACTTTCTCGTTCATAGCCCACAGTGGTCATTGGGCCATGGCCGGGGAAGAGACGAGTGGAGTCATCGAGAATCATAATTTTACTTTCGATAGACTCGATCAACTGCTCGTGCGATCCGCCCGGGAAATCACTGCGGCCCACAGAACCGGCGAAGATTGTGTCACCAGAAAATATGCCGGCGCTGGTGACGAAGCACAGACCACCCTGGGAGTGGCCGGGGGTATGCATAATCTTTATCTCGGACTCACCTAACTTGATCACGTCCCCATCGTTAAGCAAATCCGTCACCTCGAACATTACGAATTGCGCAGAGTTATAGAACGGCTCGCCGAGGGCGAGTGTCTGGATGGGAAGCTGCAAGTCCAGCGCCTGCATTCCGATTTTTGCGTTATAATGCTGTGCAATTTGGCTGACGCGGAAAGTGTGGTCGAAGTGGCCATGTGTGAGAAGAATCCATTCAACATCGAGCCCCCTGGAGTCCACGACTCGCATTATATCGTCAATATCATCACCTGGGTCAATAATCGCTGCTTTGAGGGTATCAGTGTCCCAGAGGACATAACAATTTACCTCCAGCATCCCCACAACCACTTCAGCAAAATCCAGACTCAAACTCGCTCCTCGCTTCCTCTTCGGACGACAGCGAGGTTCGCCGCGTCATAAAAATCCATTTCCTCCGCATACTCGTAGTGCCTCTCGGCACGCTCGATGTTGCCGCAGGCCCTGTATGCTTCCGCCAGCACTGCGTGATACGGCCGCTCATCCGGCTTCAGCTTGAGTGCACGTTTTAGAGCCTCGACAGCATCGATATAATACCCGCCACGAATATACAACAGGCCCAGCCGGAAGCTGTAATACGAGTCCACAGGGGAGAAGATGGTCGCCTGCTGCATCTCGATAATTGCGTCGCCGATGCGTCCAAGTTTGTTGTACATATCGCCCAGCCAGAAATGGTAAAAACCATCCGACGGCGCGATCTGCACGGACATTTCAAGCTGCATCATCGCCTCATCGAAAAGCCCGATATGCCACAGGGCAACGCCGAGCTTGTAGCGGTAAAACGGATTCATCGCGTTGAATTTAGTTGCCTTGCGATACTCCTCGACAGCCGCTGTCCACTTCCCATACCGCCTGTATATCTCGGCAAGGCTGTAATGCGGTTCCGCACGCCGTGGACTGATCCTCAAGGCCTTTTTATACTCAGCCACAGCCCTGATAGAATCCTCCGAGTAGGCGTAGGCGTCACCCAGACGAGTGTGATAATTAGGGTTGCCGCCCTCCATCTCCACCGCCTTGCGATAATGCACAATAGCCTCACGCACACGGCCCTCATGGCTCAGCGCGTCGCCGAGTTCCTGCTGGTCATAAGCAGTCGGCTCAACCCGGGGTGCAACCGGTGCATCGCTACGCATACGTTCTTCAAAACCATCTATATCAACTTCTGATGGACTATTATCCCAAGTATTACTCATGTTTCTGTATCCAAAACAAGTGTTACAGGTCCGTCGTTTTCGATGCCGAACAGCATGTGCGCACGAAACTTACCCGTTTTTACGGGCACTCCGCACGCGCCCAGCATCGCAACAAAATCATTATACAACGAATCCGCGATTTCCGGAGGGGCTGCTTTATCAAAACCCGGTCTTCGGCCCTTTTTATAGTCCGCGAAGAGAGTAAACTGGGAAACCACCAGCGCCTCGCCACCGATATCCAGCAGCGACAGGTTCATCTTTCCCGCCTCGTCCTCAAATATCCGCAGGTTTGCAATCTTCTCCGCGAGATAATTAACCTCCCGCACGCCATCCCCCTTAGCCACCCCAAGCAGTATAGCAAGCCCCGCACCGATGCGCGAGATTTCCTCGCCATCAACCGTCACCCAGGCGCTTTTTACACGTTGTATGATTGCTTTCATGGGGTTTCTCCTTTTGGGGATAGTTTGAGAGTGGAGGGTAGAGAGCCCGCCGAGCTTATTCTCCAATGTCTTTCATAGTTCGGGCAGATCTCTGATCAGTAATGTCGAAAGCTCATTTATGCTGCCTGCTTTTCCAGTCGACGAAGGCTATCGCAGTCTCTGCGAGTCTGCTGTCGCTGCGAGTCGACTTCGTGCCTTTGTTGCAGCGAATTCATTCGCCGGGCGACTAAAGTCACGGCAACAACAGCACAAAGTCCCCCTACGGGGACTCGGAAAGAGCAACTTTCGACAGTATTGATCTCTGATGCCACCACGTAATGCATACGAGAACATTGTAGGGGTTAAGCATTTGCCCCTATATTTGATTTGGCCTTTCGTTATAGTCGCAAGTGCTTCGCCCCTACAGGTTGGTGTTATAACGCGACAAATGTGCTGTAACGATAGGTAGTGGGATCAGGAGATCCCATTTTGCCCTTTTCGGCGCAGATCAGAGATCTGCCCGAACGGTGAGGGTCAACTTATAGATTTCGGACGTGAGAGATAGCCCCAATCACCTTAGGCTCTTCAATACGCCAACATCCTGCGGTTGCCGCCCCAGCATCCGGCGCAGCGAGGCGGCGAGTTTGGGTGCGGTGATACCTAACTTGTCGTGAAGAGCGTCTGGGGAATCGTGCTCAACGAATGCGTCGGGTGCGCCGGCTCTGCGGATTTGCGTTAGGGGTAGACCATTTTCGGCGGCTAGTTCTAGTATCGCGGAGCCGAAACCTCCGACAATTGTGTTGTCCTCGGCTATCAGCACGGGGATGCCCTTCTTCAGCACATCCAGGATTAACTGCTCATCAAGTGGCTTTACGAACCTTGCATTCACCACTTCGACGCTTAGCCCATCTTCGCGGAGTAGCCGCGCGGCCTCCAAAGCGGGGTAGACTGTGCTGCCGATTGCGATTATAGCGGCGTCATCGCCCTCTGTCAGCCTTTCGCCCTTGCCTATTGATAATATCTCGACATCTCTTGGCTCATACGCGCATGGGCCGCCCCCGCGTGGGTAACGCACGGCCATCGGGCCATCGTGCTTGAGAGCGGTGGCGAGGAGGTCGCGAAGTTCCATTGTATCTTTGGGCGCGGCGATCACTAACCGGGGTATGTGTCGCAGGTAGGACAGGTCAAACAGCCCGTGGTGAGTAGGGCCGTCCTCGCCCACAACTCCTGCACGGTCTATCGCAAATGTGACGGGCAGATTCTGCAGG
This sequence comes from bacterium, assembly GCA_021373255.1. Classification (GTDB taxonomy): domain Bacteria; phylum Armatimonadota; class UBA5829; order UBA5829; family UBA5829; genus UBA5829. Next base: position 9,438 of record JAJFTD010000009.1, on the reverse strand, counting down.
CACACATCGTGTATCACCTGATCGTAGGCGCGCTGCAGGAATGTGGAGTAGAACGCGACAACCGGCCGCAGTCCACCAGCCGCAAGCCCGGCAGCGAACGTGACCGCGTGCCCTTCGGCGATACCTACATCGAAGAACTTGCCAGGACATGCTTCGGCAAATTTTGCGAGGCCAGTGCCATCGGGCATAGCCGCGCTAATGGCCACAATACGCTCATCCTCTTTAGCCAACTCGATCATCGTGTCGGAGAAAACCTTGGTGTAGCTGGTGTTGCCACTGGCACGCTCGACTATTCCATCGGCAACATCAAAACCACCGATACCGTGGAATGCACGGGCGTTGTTTTCTGCAAACTCGTAGCCCTTGCCTTTTTTGGTAAGCACGTGAATCAACAGCGGGCCTTTTAGGCTCTTTGCACCCTGCAGGACTTCCAGCAAAACTTCGCTGTTATGCCCATCAATCGGCCCAAGATAGGTGAAACCTAATTCTTCAAAAACAACGCCTGTCTCGGAACCGAGTAGGCGGGTGACTCCATGGCTGATACCCTCGGCAGTCTTCGCAAATGCTTTTCCAGCCGGCATTTTTTCCAGTGCTTCTCTGACGCGAGTCTCAGCTCTCTGATAAATCGGAGCCATTCGGAGTTTGCTCAGGTGGAGGGACATAGCCCCCACGTTCTCGGAGATCGACATTTTATTGTCGTTGAGGATGACAATTACGTTGGTCTTGAGCGGCTCGGCGTTGTTCATCCCCTCCCAAGCAAGACCGCCCGTGAGAGCGCCGTCACCAATTACGGCGACAACGTGCTCATCTCCACCACGCAGATCACGTGCTTTGGCGAGGCCGAGTGCGGTGGAAATGGAAGTGCTTGCGTGCCCGGTGGTCATCTGGTCGTGCTCGCTCTCCTCACGCTTGGTGAACCCGGACAGCCCCCCACCCTGCCTCAACGTGGAAAATGCATCACGGCGGCCGGTGAGAAGTTTATGGGTGTAGCACTGGTGACTGACGTCCCAGATGATTTTGTCCTTGGGTGAATTGAAAACTGTGTGCAGGGCGATCGTAAGTTCTACTGCACCGAGGTTGGATGCCAGGTGGCCACCATTAACTGAGACAGTATCAATAATCAGAGCCCTGATTTCGTCTGAAAGCTGTCTGCGCTCCAGCGCGTTCAGGTTTCGTAGATCGGCAGGTGAATTAATTCTGTTGAGGACCGAATATTCTCCACTCATCTCATCTCACCTCGCCCGATGTAATCAATATTTTCTTCACGGCTTCGAGGTCTGAGTGTTTATCGACATCTTCTCCGATCTCGGGATACGCGCTCACAATGGCTGCAACTCGTGCGTCGAGCATCCGCGATACAGCTCGTTCAAGCATGGAAATATGTAACGCTTGAGGAATAACCTGTGCAATAACTGCACGAAGGAGAACACCAACTCCGATAATACGCGCGAGCTTGAAAATCTTTTTGCGCGCGGCATATGCAGCGGCAATGGCGTTCCAGTTGCGTTCTATAAAATCAGGCTTTACCAGCATAATATTACCGCCGGTAAAAACTCCGCTGGCAGTCTTGAGGTAGGTACGCTTGAACTCGGGGTAACGCTTTTCACAATGGGCTTTAGGTAAAATGGGGTATGCAAGATCGACGTCATTTTTAAGTGCACGGCTAATGAAATCATCCACCGACTCAGCCGTGAGCAGAGGTATGTCTGAACTCACTATCAGCACGTGCCCACTCGGTTTAAGGGCGTCGATGCCGAGCTTGATATTGCCGACCAGATTTTCACCGGGCTGGATCACCATATCCAGTCCATCGGCGCTCACATCACCCACCGCCGCAATCCGGCAAATGGAAGATGACCTCCGCAGTGCGTCAACAACCCACTGCAGCATAGTTTTATTCCCCAAGCCAATCATTGCACGGCTGATCGAAACACCCTCCGGCGCAAGGCCAGGGTCAGCCGGTGCACCGGCAAGGATTATTGCATCAACTCTATCCATACTACTCTCTCAACATCCCAGACTCAGCCCGGGTAACGGTCCGAGTCAAAAACACCTGCGAAAACTCACCGCAAAGGCCAAGCACAGCCTGCTGGGCACTTGCCTGGGTGGCAAATACTCCGAACACAGCCGACCCTGAGCCGGAAAGCAGCACATTTTCGGCTCCCAACTTCCAAAGCATACTCTTTGCTCGGGCAACCTCACCAACTACCGCGCTCACCACCGGGTCAAAGTCATTATATAGACCGTCGACCACTCCCACTCTGTCACCTGCCACAATCGCACGTTCCATCACGTCACTTGCGTGCGTTCCAGTTCGATTAACGTCGCGGTCCATCTCAGAATAAGCCCAGGCGGTCGATACGCCGACTCCCGGCTTCACTACCGCAAGATGCAATTCAGGCGCATCAGGCAGCGGGGCAATGATGTCCCCTCGCCCGCGCATACGCACGGTGCCTCCGTAGACAAACAAAGACGCGTCCGAGCCCACACTCGCCGCAATCTGCGCCATCTTGTCCACGTCCAAACCGCACCCGTAGAGCCGATTCAGCCCCACAACAGTGGCCGCCGCATTGCCACTCCCCCCACCCATTCCAGCTTGCACCGGAATGCGTTTACGAAGGAAGCACGCAGCCCCGCCGCGTGTTCCGGTCTCCTTGAAGAACTCCTCGCACGCGCGAAAAACTAAATTTCTACGGCCGGAAGGCACACCGGCAACATCGCTCGCTACAGTGATTACGCCCTCATCGGCCCTGGTGATTACCAAATCATCAGTGATGTCAATGATCTGAACAACGCTATCGATGTCGTGATAACCGTCGGGTCTCTTGCCGAGGACTTCGAGCGTCAGGTTGATCTTTGCATACGAAACCAACTCTATCTGATCCACGCTCTATCCTCCAGCCTACCACTCTCGCTAGTGTACCAGCGCCCGGGCACTATGTCAAATCCTGGTCCTACAACCGCACCCGCTTGGTCGCCGCAAGAAGTTCCATGCGCTGCTCTTTCGGAAACTTCTCAATAGCATATCGCAATGTGGTCCTGGGAATATCCGGACCGTGTGCTAGAAGGAACTGCTGGAGTCTATCCGGGTCGGTCATACCCGCTTCACGAAGCAGCCAACCATTGCCTTTCTGCACAAGGTCATCCGATTTATCTGCAAACAACTTACTTGCAATGTTGTATGCAACATCAAGAAACTTTCCTTGCCTGGCAAGCAATATAAACGTCACGGCCGACGCGCGGCGCAGCCATCGGTTATCGGAATGTGTCCATGTCATAATACGCTCGATGAACTCTGGATGGTTGCAAACAACCGTATCCAGCACGTGCGGGCCAAGATGATCGACAGCCGCCCAGCTATCACATAGATTCTCCCTAAGCCACCCCTCGCAGCGAAGAAACTCAGCCTCGCCCATCTGCTCGGCAAACCTTGCCAGGAATGTGAGAGCAAACAGAGTTACTTCGAGAATCTTGTGGGAGAGAAGCACGTCACACAGGTCCATTGCCTCGGCAACTGTCCATGTCTTCTCGGCATTATGAAATAACTGCTTCTCAAGTTTCTGCAGTTTAGGCAGCCCCGTGCCCAGGCAGTTCACAGTATCCTTGAAGTACCTGGTCTCCCCCGCAGCACGCTCAGGATCGCCCAGGGCTCGAAGCTCACTGACAACTCTGTCTGCACATGCTAGTATGTCTTGATTCATAGCGATATCTCTGTACGCCGTTGGTTAACAGTCTAATTGTGTTAAAGTTTTTGCATTATTCTTGTACATCACTCGCCGCGTTGGCTACTTGGGCGAACTCTTCTATGCTCAATGTCTCTCCACGCCGATTGCCGTCTATCCCGGCTTTGTCCAGTACATTTAGAGCCTGGTCTTTGTCCCACTTGAGCTCTGGAGACAGGCTAAGGGCATTGAACAGCTTCTTGCGTCTCTTGCCGAACGCAGCGCGCACGATCTTGAACAGCAACTCCTCATCACGCACATCCGCCGCTGGTGTGTCTCTCAGAACGAGCTTGATCACCTCTGAATCAACATCAGGCACCGGGAAAAAGACGTTTCGCGAGACTTTCAAGATGCTCTCAACCCTGCAGTAGTATTGTACAAATATGCTTAGCGAGCCGTAATCTGAGGTATGCGGGACAGCCTGCAACCGGGCGGCCACCTCTCTCTGCACCATCATCACAATAGCCGACACGTGCTCCCGTATCTCAAGCATCTGCGTGATGATTGGAGTGGTGATGTAATACGGCAAGTTGCCCACAACCACCCATTTCCCGCCTCCCCACTCCTTGAGCAAATCGGCGAGCTTCAGCCTGAGCACATCACTAACCACGATATCGACGTTTGGCAGGCCAGCGAGCACATCGCGAAGAACATGTTCTAACTCGCAATCCGCCTCAACGCAAACTACTCTTGCTCCTCGCTCTGCGAGTTCCCTGGTAACCACACCAAGCCCAGGCCCGATTTCGAGTATATTCACACCCGGCCCAGCACCGCTGGCATCAATAATGCGGTCAAGTACATTTCGATCTATGAGAAAGTTCTGCCCGAGCCGCTTCTTTGGATGAAGACCGTGTGCGGCGAGCAATTGTTTGATTTGTGGCGCTGATGTGAGGTTAATATCCGGCATATTCAGGTCCATAACGAGTTAAGGCCGCCGGTTGGCGGCCCTTTCTCCAATATCTGGCTATTACAGAAACGGCTTCCTGCCTATCTCTGTAGAACGTGGACCGTTACGGCCCGCCGTCCAAAGCGCATTGCTTCGCGGTAAGAATTGAAGCCGAGGTCGATACGGTAGCCCTTAATGGAGCGGCCAACATCACCCGCCACAGCATATCCGTATCCTTCGACGTATAACCTTGTCCCCAATGGAATTACCCGTGGGTCCACAGCCACAACACCGTAGCCAGCCCTAAGGCCGCAACTGGTGCGACCGTCAGCAGATGCTCCGCAGCTCCTTGGCCCCGGATCATAAGCGCTGGCTGACATCCTCATCGTCCTCAACGTTGTATAATCGCCGCGGCTGGTATAACGCCCCCTTGAACCGATACTGACCACCTGATCCACGGGTTTCTTGACCACTTCCGCACCGACCAAAGTGCGCATCACAACATTCCCGTCGTGATATCTCACTTTGTATTTTACTAATTTCTCTCCGCGAACGCCGGCTCTCGATATTTTGACCTGTCCAGGTCTGAGAGCTCTAGTGAAGCTTCTGCGCGTATTGAACGAGATCGGCTGTTTCACAGCTTGTATCTCTTCTGATACGCGAATGAGCGTAATCCTCATCCCATCATGGGTTCGTTCATTCGTCGCTGGTGAGACCACATCTAACGATCCCACCTCGATCCCTGCTTCCTTGAGGGTCGCGCCCACAGTCGACTGGGCGGTACGCACATGCCGTTCGGCCCCATTTGACCAAATAGATACAGTTACCGTCTCCAGGCGCTGGGCTTGCACGACGTCATTTCGGTTGGCTCCAGCCGCTACCATCACTGACACTACAATAGCTGCCAGTGCGGCGGTTCTCGCGAGCCGAAACTTTCGTCTTCGCAAAACATCGCCTCCTTTCCCGGCGCCAATTACCCGGATTGTGAGCGATCATAAACATGAAAAACCACTCACTTACCTCCGAGTAAACAACCCCGAGAACGCTTTATGGTAGCATGCCACCGCCTGCCTGTCAAATTTCGTTGACAATGCTAAGGCAGAGCCTGTACATTTTGAGGAGTACGTTTGTGAGGTTAGAAAGTCATAAGGTCACAAGGTTTTGAGCCTGCGAGCCAGGTGTGTTGTGCGTTAATGCGTTACGCGTTGGCTGATTCCGGGCACATTGTGCGTCCGGCTCTCGCAGTTCTTTCAGAACCACTGTCGCCCGAGGGGCGGGTTCGGTTCTCGCATTTCCTTCAGAAACGCTGTCGCCCAAGGGGCATCAGGATGCCAAACCAACTTACAATTTGATGCTTCGTTTGCCAATCCCCATCCCCTATCTCCCACCCCCGACACCCGGAACCTTTCTGGAATGGCCGTGATCGGTGGAGACGGTGCGGCCGGTGGAGATGATTCTAAGCCTCATACAGGAGTGGCACTGCTCGGGGTCCTCGCTGATGCAGCGTTTGTTGGGGTAAATTTCATAACGCTCGCGGTATTTCAGAGGCGTGTAGTTGGGCATTACGACATCCGCACCTGCTTGCAGCGCCATCTCCCGGCCTAGTTCGGATATGGAGCCGATGGCTGTGGTGGCGGGCAGGAGTGCGTTTCGGGTGACTATTCGGGCAAGCGCGACCATCTTCAGAGTCATTTCGACAGTCCCGCAGTCGGTGTCGTGAAAAGGTGTGTCAGGATGTGCGATGAACGGCCCTATACCAGCCATGTCCGGCTGGAAATCGCGGAAGAATTCGATATCGTCAGCCAAATGCTCAACAGTCTGTCCAGGACAGCCGACCATACACCCTGCTCCGACCTGATAGCCGAGTTCACGAAGCCAACGAAGGCAGCGCATGCGGTTATCATAATCACTATCGGGATGAAGCTGTTTGTATAACTCACGGTTGGCGGCTTCATGGCGAAGCAGATATCTGTCCGCTCCAGCCTCTTTCCAGAGTTTGTAATCATCATAAGGACGCTCGCCCACGCACAGCGTAACGGCTGTGTCCGCCTGTGCTTTGATGCGTTTGACTACATCGGCAATCATATCAGCCGTATAATGAGGGTCTTCACCAGATTGAAGAACAACAGTCTTCAGCCCTTTGCCGTTTAGATACACAGCGAGGTCAACGATCTCGTCAGGAGACATTCTGTAGCGATCAATTTTTGTATTTGGAGCACGCAAGCCGCAATAATTGCAATGGCGGGCGCATACATTGGAAAACTCGATCAGTGCGCGTATCTGCACCGCATCCCCGCAGCACGCTTTGCGTACTGAGTCACCCGCGTTCAGCAGGCGTGAGACATCGCTTTCATTGTCTAACTTTAGGAGATAAACTATATCATCCCTGGTCAGATCGCCGTTATCTATACACTTTTCCAAGAGCTTGTCCAAATTCATACTTCCACCACGCTGCAGCACTAAAGCCGAGTATTCCAACTCAATTACATTTTACAGTATTACAGAAGCCTAGTCGAGCACTTCCAAATCTTACTTATTCTGCAATGCTCTAGCTAAGCCCAAAAACACATTTTTGCCTGCTTGCCGGAAGATCGCATTAGATGATATAATAAAACAGTCGGGGCGTAGCGCAGCTTGGTTAGCGCGCCAGTTTTGGGAACTGGAGGCCGCGAGTTCGAATCTCGCCGCCCCGACCAACAATCAAAATAGAACCGTTCTCTATGCAAAATTGACCTCGTCGGATTCCGGCGGGGTTTTCGCGTATTTACGCGCACAAAGCAGGGATTTTGGTGTTGTTATCCGAACAAAATCCTGTGGTAGCAGTGGGGTGCGACCACAGGATTTCTAGTGGAGGTTCCTCAGGCTGAATCATCTGCCTCCATCGCGGACATGAGCAAGCGACAAATGAACTGAGTATGCTCGATTGTTGTGGGACAGCAGGCGCACTGAGAATACGAGCAGCACCGGAGCAGTGTTACCGGGCTAGAGTAATGAAAAATCGAAAAAGGGTCTTTGGAAATCACCTGAGGCTGAGCGTGAAATAGGGGCAAAACTGATCATGTTCAGTAATTAGGGGATGATAATGAAATTTATATACTGTGCAATAGTTGTTCGTATGATCTTCGTCAATACGTTTCCCGAAGCCGTCACGCAGTTGAATGACTCAGATTAGATGAGTAAAATATTTATGCAGAATATAAATTATAATAGCACATTACATGCCTGCTATTTAGGTTACATAACCCAAGCGTTAATTGTCAATCTACCTCCGTTGCTCTTTGTTGTTTTCAGGGATAAATTCGGACTTTCATATACTATGCTGGGCAGTCTGGTCGTAGTCATCTTCATTACGCAACTTGTTGTAGACGCGCTGGCGATTAAGTTTGTCGATAAAATCGGGCAGAGAGTATCTGCTGTTATCGCACACATATTTGCCGCTGTCGGCATGGTCGCGTTGGCGTTTTTGCCCCGTTTGCTGCCACAGCCGTATGTCGGGCTTGTTATAGCGAGCCTGCTGTTTGCCATCGGCGGCGGATTGATAGAAGTGCTTGTCAGCCCTATCGTAGAAAGTCTGCCGGGTGACGCTAAAGCGTCATCCATGAGTTTATTGCATTCATTTTACAGCTGGGGGCAGGTGTTGGTCGTTATCCTGTCCACAGTCGCACTGCTTTTGGTCGGTCAGGATTTATGGTTTTTACTCCCGCTTCTATGGGCTGTTTTGCCGACCGTCACCCTTTTCAAATTTGCACGAGTACCGCTTGTACCGCCAGAAGAAAAAGGTAAACAGACACCGCTTAAAATGCTGCTGACTTCTAAGATATTTCTCATTGCTCTGTTGTTAATGATGTGTTCCGGCGCCACCGAACAAGCCATGGGACAATGGGCTTCGATTTTTGCAGAAAAAGGACTGGGGATTTCAAAGACGCTCGGAGATTTATCCGGCCCGTGCCTGTTTGCGGTCATGATGGGCATTGTGCGTACTCTGTACGGAATGAAAGGGCAGAAAATTAACATTCAAAAGACATTGATTGTATGCTCTTTTCTTTGTATCCTGTCATTTGCGATTACAGCATTGGTGCCTGTCCCGGCAATATCCCTGTTGGGCTGTTCTCTTTGCGGGCTGACAGTAAGCCTTATGTGGCCGGGAATGCTGAGTCTGACGGCCAGGGGGTATCCGGCCGGCGGCACTGCGATGTTTGCCATGCTGGCGCTTGGCGGGGATTTGGGTTGTTCTGTCGGGCCGTGGCTTACCGGTATTGTAGCGGATTCAAGCAATCTGAATATCGGACTTTTAACGGGGATGATTTTCCCTGCCATTATGCTGATAGGCCTGTTCATTCTTAAACCGCTGTTAAAATCAATATATAAATCTTGTTAATACAAATTTATCTATACAGAAGCAACGCGCCCGCAAGACATAATTGTTGTAAATAATGTCAAATCACTTATCGATAATAACTCCCCCTGTCCCTCGCAGAAACTCCGTCCGCACAATTTCTACGGCTGCAGAGCCGTGATTATGGGAGTTTGCAGAAGCTGACAGAGTCGCGCAGAACAGAATTCATCTGTCAGATGCAAAAAGTCCATCCGAGTGGTCATTGCTCAAAGAGAGACAAAGCGATCCGCACTTTTGTTGTTACTTCGAAAACCACCGTCAATTTCAAGGAAGGGGAAATGGCGAGTCAGAGTGTGGCATCAACGTACTCGCATAGGGAATCCAATGTTGTCGAAAGTTAGCCGACGGGCATAGTTGCTTCGGACCGCGAAGCTGCCGAAGCCGGCCTCGAAGAGGCCGAAAAGACCACGTTTCGCATAATTCATACGATTGGT
>JAJFTD010000085.1 GCA_021373255.1 bacterium | reverse complement strand
CGGGTGATGGTGTTGTTAGGTTCGATGGTTGCGTCACCCTGGGTGATCAATAACAGGCCGGGGTGGGTTACATTCATCACTTCGGCGTCGTCCAGGTATGTGCGCATAGTGCTGCTGTCCAGCATTCTGAACACACCGCGATAGGTGCCGCCATTGGTAACGGTAAACTGCTCGCCCACTTTCGTGAGCCGTTTCTTTATCCGGTCCAGAAAGCCCATTACCACACCTCCTCAGTCCTTGAGAACACGGTTTCGCGGTCTGCGGTGGTGCTGGATGGCATCGCCTCGGACTCCGCCGGAAGTGAAGTTTTAAGGTAGGGAGCCAATCGGGTAGCGCCTTGCTGGATAATATCCACCCCGCGTAAGGTGGATGCGCCGACTGACACCCCTCCGGCGCTGAAATCTTCGCTCGCCCCGATTTCCCTGCGAAGCTGTTCGATGAACTCGCCGGTGATCATCTCCAGTATTCCGAGCTTGAGTGTCGCCTGAAGGTTTGTGTTGGTGGTGTCGCTGAGATAGCTGTCTGCTATCGAATACTCAAGCGCAGGTTGCATTTCTGCAATCAGTGATGCTATTGAGGTATCGTAATCACTTACCGAAACCATAGCCTTGCGCTTAACCTCAGCGGCAGTAATAGAAATAGCCATGCATTACCTCCTTTCACAAAAAAAGGGCCGAGGCACAAAGGCCCCAGCCCAATCTGCAATCTAAAATCCCAAATCTACAATCAGCTCACTTGGCTGCCATAAGCCATCTGCCAGAGACCGTAGCCGGCGTTGTAGCGGGAGCGCACGCCGTAGATATATTGATCGCGCATGAACCCGCTCTCGGAGTCCGCTTCGAGGGCCGCGAACTCGATGGGCATGCGGCTCTGCAGGATGACCGGCTTTATGATGCCCTTGGTGGAGAGCACGAACCAGTCGTTGGTGTCAGTGAGGTACGGCGAAACCAGCAGGTCCAGTTTGCCCTTGAGCACGTTGGATGCCAGCTTGTTGTTCGCCTGTTCACCAGGCCAGTAGGTGGACTCAAGCAGTTCCATCGCCGACCACTGCAGGTCAGGAGCGACCACCAGCAGGTCCGGGACTATACCCAGGAACTTGCCCTTGTCGTCCTTGAACTTCATCATTGCGGTGATTGCCGCCTGCAGGGAGGCTGCGTCCAGAGCGGAAGTGCCCTTGTTGGACTGTGTGCCGGAATCACCGGAGGTGTGGTCGGTGTCGAAGAAATTCTGTCCGTCGTAGCATGTGGTGGCAAAACCACCCTTCAGAAGACTGAAGACCAGTTCGTCCATGTGCCGCTTGGCTTCGCGTGCAAGCGACTGAACTCGAAGTCGAATCTGCCCGTACTTATCATCTTCGATGGCTTCACGCTCCACGGCTATGGACGACTCCCAGGTCTTGTTGCGAATGGCGTAGCTGTGCTCAAGCAGCCCGAGAGGCATCCTCTCGTCCTTGAACTCCCGCATACTCGGCACAGCGCCGAGCCATGGATAGGTCTCCTCGTCAGATTCCGACGGGACGATAGTTGCAATACGCTCAAAATCGCCAATAGTGGCTTCCAGGGCCTCGAAGAACACAGTCTTCAGCCCGTCTTCAAGCAGATGAGGTGCGTCTGATTTGGTAAGTGGCATGGTTTATCTCCTTTGGTTAATTAGAATAGGTGTCGGGTGACAGGTGCCGGGTGTCGGTCGATGGTCAACGGTCAACAGTCGAAGAGTCAATGTAAGTTGCTTCGGACTGCGAAGCTGCCGAAGCCGCCGGACATATATGTGATCAGAATCAGCTAACGCGCAACGCATTAACGCGTAACATGTCCCTAACTCGCAAACCGATTGATCCTGATCCGCACGCTGGTGCTGCTGATGCTTTCCACAGCAACTCCGGCTTTGATGCTATTGGTGGTAGCGGCATCGGTGATGGTCTGGTTGTCGACGATATTGAACTGCACGCCGACATCGGTCTGAGCGCCGTTGCCTCCACCGTCCACAAACACAAATGTGCCCGTGCTCTCGACGCGGATGGAAAGATCACCCGCTGATCCGGCAGAGTTGTCCACCGTCTCATAAGCGACACCCGCGAACGTTTCGCCCGCAGTGTCGGCAGCGTTGGTGGCAAAACCTGCGGCGTTGATGTTCACCAGCGCCCCCTTGGGAATCTTGACGGCAGCCATCGGATAAGCGATGATCTCCCCGTCTTTTCTCTTTGCTTCTCTTGCAGTTGTAGTAGCAGTCATGGTATGCTCCTTTCGATGAATGGTTGACGGTTGATAGTTGGCGGTTAAAGGTTAAGAATAGGCTGTGGAGCTAACTGATGACCCCGTCCCGAATCCCAAACCAAATAGATAACCTCGGAAGCAGGCGGCTTTTTGGCTGCATTGTGCAGTTTGCGCTGGCTGTGCTTTTTACTTTCGCAGCGGTCGGGTTGGTAGCAGGCCGCGCGGGTGATAAGCACCTTCGCGCCCTCGTGGTGCTCGCCTTTTCCGGGTTTGTGATGGGCTTGGGGACTTCCATCCTGACCTCATCAATGCGCAGGCTCCTGAAGATCATCTTCATAGTTGCCGGGTTGGCGATGTCTACAGTGATGTTCGCTCTGCGCACGATGTTCGGCTATGCGGATTCGCTGCCGCTTGTGTGGGCGGCTTCGCCCCTGGCCCTGTCACTGGCGTTTCTGCTTGGGCAATGTCGCCGGGATTACTGATCGATTGTGATAGCAAGGCGTGAGAACATATCTGTGCTGAACGCCTCCGGCTGCTCGATTGAGTTAAACGCTGCCCACTGAAGCGTTGTCTGTCCCGCAGGCAGATTCAACATGGTCGGGTTCACGGGCTTTACACCATACTGCATAGCCGGCGTAATGATCACATCGAAATCCATCGTCGTAGGTGTTCGCCCAATGGCAGCCACGATTACGTACGGTGAAAGCTCGTTTTGATCCGAAATGACAGTTACCGTAATGGTGCTCGGCTTGTCCAAATTAAGAGCCACGTTTCCGCTGGACAAGCCCTGGACATCCCTAACGATGGTGCTTTGCCGCGTCCTTATATAAGTTCGGACGGGCAGCATGTTTGTTGACTCGCTCATAAACTCCCCCTATCTCGCATTATTCGTAATGAGATTGAAATACCTGCAGTATTCAGCTAAGGTGAATAATGCGAGTTATCTTCCCCGATACTTTTCAACCTGCCGCGAGGTGACTCCCAGCTTGGCGAATACTTCCGGCTCTTCATCTTCACCCTCACTCGCCGGTGCAAGCTCTGAGAACTCGATCACCTTGGGCTGTGACTCCAGAAACCAACGGAATACCTGGCTCACGGGTGTGGGAGCATTGCCGAATGTGATAACGCTGTCGTCACCCGACCGCAGCAGCGCCCTGGCGAAAACTTCTGCCGCAGGTGCGAGCTTACCAGCCCGCTTGAGCTCGTCAATCGCCGACTGCGAGTCTTTTTCGGCCAGTTCGTTTCGCAGGCGCACGACCTCAGGCTCTTCCCCCGAAAACAGAACATCACCCAGCTCAACGCCATCCAGTGACACGGTATTTCCTTCGCTAAACACAGCAGCATCAGCGATGCGCGGTTCCCGGACAAGCGAAACCTCGGCTATCCCGCTCTTGTCCTTCTTGATTGCGACCGATAGCCGCTTCGCATTAGCCGACTGAATCAGTTCCCAAGCCGCCTGAGTAAAGCACAGCCTGCCAAAGAGTTCTTTTCCCTTGCGATACACCGACTTGAGCACCCCCATCGCCCCGTCAAACGGAGTAGCCGTATGCTCAATCCTGATCGGCGCCTCACCGGACCCCTCAATTATTCTGTCAAGGTCCTCCTCCGAAATGTCGATCCCCCTGTCAGGGTAGCTGCCCGCCTCGAACAGCTTAGCGTCACGTTCAATTGTGTTGGTCATGGATAACTCCTTTCAAAAATAGTTAGATGGTCGGATGGTGAGATGGTTTGATGGTTATTCTGTTTGTATGCGTTGGGACAGCTCTTCGTCCCGACGCAGCTTGTGTTGGTCAACAATTCCTTTTGGAATTGCGATGGAACAACGTACGCTGTAGGGCAGTCTGCTAACTACAGCGAGGTAGCCACAATGAAACTCAAACGGGTCAAAGACTGGGTGTTCAGTGTGCTATATGTGATGGTCACTGGTTTTTTCGGGATGATAGTTGGGATATATCCCGCATTGTTTCAGATCGAGTCACATGTATTGTTAGTCGTCTCAATATCATTAGCTGCAGCCGGGCTTACAGTCGGTTTCTTTCAGGGCCTAATACTCAATAGAAACCTGTCAACATTCGCTGTACCCATTGGGTGGTTTGTTCTTGGCGTAATTGTCTCTTTTGCTGTTCAATTTGCACCTATTACAGCTTTCGTTGTAGTTGCACCGATATCAGCATCGTTAGGCGCGAGGCGCGGCAACCTTTATGGCGACGACAAGCGCTTGGTCCATATTCTATGGGCATTCGTTGTTTGCTTTCTCTTCATATTGGTTTACCTGACGAGTGACACAGTGTACGATCTACTTCCACGGAACATGCAGCTCTGGCTGGCTGATGTCAGCTGGCTGCCGTAGCTCTCCTTAACCATCAAACCATCAAACCAACTAAGCCGCGTCCGGCAGCCCCAGATACTCCCTGATCCAACCCTCGTTCGGCCTGATCACCTCGCCTGAGACGAGTTTGGTGATGGCGTTGGATAGCTGATCCAGGTCCTTGTCCTCAAGCGGGCCGAGGCTGAAGGACGGATACGCGGTGACGTTGTAGTTCAGGTCTACCAGCCGCCGGATTACCTGTTCTCGCATCACGCTTTCTTCCAGGTCGCGTTTGAGCTTCTTCAGGCACATCTTGAGCACGTCCAGGTGCACCTTTGCCAATGCGAATGACCCCACGCGTGTCCCTTCGTCGGTCATCAGAGTTTGAGCAAGGATTGCCTTGGCTATCTGCTTGTCGTGGTATTCCAGTGCGGACAGATACCCCGCTTCGCCGCCGCGCTGAGCCTCGATAAGCTCTATCTGCACGTCCTCGGGGATCACTATCGCGGTCTCCTGCTGAATCTTGTCCAGCACCCGCAGCAGCTCTTCCTGCGCAGCTTTCGGAGTCCCCCGCTTGTAGCTCCCCTTGGCTGTGGGTGAGCCATACTTCTCCAGGTAAAGGTTGAGGAACCGCGTGAGCACGTCCTTGCTCCAGTAGTGCTTGTAGGCCGCGCGCAGGTCAGACGTCCCGTAAGGTGACTCATACTTTGGCAGATAAGAGTAAATCACGAACTTCTCCGGCGGCAGGGCACTGTCGCCCGCTGCCACCCCACCAGTCCGCAGCAGACCCTTTATGTTCATAAACTCATCCACCTCAAAGGTGAATGTCGCAGGGTCTTTGCTCTTGATGTTCGCAAGTCCGATCCGCCCCTCGTGAGGTCCCCGGTCGATTATCTGGTAGTTGATCTCCAACACGCTGAACCCCTTGGCCATGGCGTCGAGCACGTTGTAGAGCACATCGATAATGCACCCGCGCATGTCATTCAGTGTAAACCGCACAAAGTCCGCCACTTCACGGTCCAGCGGACTGTTAGACGCCGGATGCACTTCCCACCCCCTGGACAGCACAGCCAGCTTTTTGATAGTGAAGCACGCAGCCACCTGAGCGTCTCTCTGCATTTGGTCATAGACCGCATACCCCCGCTTCCCCACGAGATCATCGGGATTATACGGCACAATCGAGCCGATCAACGACCCCAGCGCACCACGAGCCGGGGCCATCTCCTCCATCGGTGGCGACCTCCGCGATCGCAGCCTGTCCGCGAAGTAAGTCAGTAGTGAATTGGGCATAGATATCCTCCTCGAATCAGAAATTGAGAGTTAAGAATTAAGAGTGAAGAATGAAGGGAACGCTGTATGTTGGTTCGGCATCCCGATGCCGAATCCGCCGGACGCACATGTGAATGGAACCAGCCAACGCACAACATGATCCGTCACAAAAAAGCGCCCCGCGATATCACCGCGGAGGCGCTGTAAAGGTTTTTATATTGCTAAGTAATTTATCTGGCCTGTCCCGTAACTGTGGTCTCAACTGCGGGCCTAGGCGGTTCCGCCTTGCCAATTACATATCGATATAGCATAGCCGCCACCACTCCGCCGACTATCGGCCCTATAATGTAGACCCATAAGGATGTAAACTTACCGGCGACGATCATCGGGCCGAGCGTTCTTGCCGGGTTGGCTGATCCACCGCTCACAGCGCCGCCGACCAACACCGCTACGCCAAGCGCAAAGCCTATTGAGATACTGGATAACGTAGTGTTGGCTCGCTCGTCGGTGGAGATTGCCACAATAGTAAACACCAGGATGAATGTGATCAACACTTCCATCAAGAACGCCTGCGCGTCGCTGGTCCCTGCGGTTGGGAAAGTCGCTCCCAGCGATGCCTGCTGCCTGGCTGCGTCTCCAAATACCGCCCACACAGCCGCCGCTGCAGCAATAGCTCCCACAATCTGAGCTATGATGTATACGACTGCATACATGCCCGGAAACCTGCCGACACTGAATAGCCCTAACGTGACTGCCGGGTTAAAGTGTGCACCCGATACATGCGCAAATGCGCCCACCAGCAGGGTGAGCACCAGGCCGAATGTAAGCCCCACAGCAAGTGAGTTCAGTGGTGGGCCTGCTATGGGACGTCCCAGCGCCGCCGCCGTCACTACCGCAGTCCCGGCGAACACCAGTATAAACGTTCCCACAAACTCAGCCACACCTGCCCGTGCCATATTAACGCCCGAATCGTTCGGTGGCATAGTTGATCCTCCTCATTCTAAACTGCATGTCGAAGGCATTATACCCACAGCGCTCTCAGTTTCTAGGATGTAGGATATTACGAGGCCATAAAACCAGAAAGTCATAAGGTCAAAAGTCTGAGAGATAACGTAAGTTGCTTCGGATTGCGAAGCTGCCCCTTGGGCGACAGTGGTTCTGCAAGAACTGCGAAAGCCGAAGCCGCCGGACCCACAACGTGCACGGAATCAGCTAACGCGTAACGCATAACGCGTAACGCATAACGCGCAACGTCCCTTCTCACCACCCCCCAACAGCCACCCTTCCGCCCCCGCTCAGATAACCTCCATCCACCGTCCCCACCGACTTCGCCTGCCAGCATGCCAGCGCAAGGGCCATCACTAAATCATCGTGATAGCCAGACCGGGCGTTCATGCGTATGTTGCCGGACTGCGTTAGCTCATACTCAAAGTATTGCAGCTCACTCATAAGCGCCTCGTCTCGGGGTATGCTTAGCGTCCCATGAGAAAAGCGCTGGGCCAGGTGCTCGACCAGGTTGCGCTTGGATTGATTGGTGAACGAATATCCCTCTACGGCTACATCGGCTCCGCTCTCCCAGACCTTTGCCCTGAGTTGTTCCAGCAGAGGGTCACCTATGGATGTTTGGTCGGTTAGCGCAGCGCAGACCTTGTGTATTGACAGGAAATTCGCCACACGCTCGATCTGGCTGCTCCAGCCTATTTTGTTGAACCTGTCGATTGCGATCACCCCGCATCTCGACTCATTCACGCCTATTGCAACCACAGCCGTGTAATCTGAATAACGCGCCCAGTCGATACCGGCTACGATGCAGTCCCAGCGGTCATTGTCACTCCTGCGCGCCGCCGCCTCGATATCATCCCACGGAAACACCCCGCTCTGGTCGTCGAGAAACCTTGCCTCATACTCCACTGCAAACTGCCGTGCGGAGAGTTCTGTTCGCTGCTGCTCGATATACTCCCTGCTGATGTGCGGATTTGACCATGACGGGAATGTAAACGACGCATAACGCTTTGACCCGCTGCTGCCCGTACCCTTAATGAACGCACGGTAGAAGTGGTTCTTCCCGAACGGTGTCGATATCATCACGAGTTGACCGTTACGGTCCGCGAGCATCGGCGCGATCACTTCCTGCACCACACTATCCCGCACATAAGCAGCTTCATCGACTATCACCCTGTCGGCGTTGTGCCCCCTGAGGTTGCGGCCGTCTTCGTCAACAGTCCTGGCCATGATTACGCTGCCGCCGATGGTCAGCCTGGGGTAGGGTGTCTTTACCACTTTCGCCAGGTTACGAGTGGCTGGAGATTGCATTATCAAATTTTCCACCGAGCTGAATATGAGTCTACTTTGATCATACGTAGGTGAGACTATTATCTGGACACAGCCCGGCTGCAGGATCGCCATAGCCGCCGCATCGACTGCTGCTGACTCGGTCTTGCCCCACCGCCTGCCGCACGCCGCCACTTTTGTCTTTGCCCCGTTTTCAAGCCACAGCTTCTGGGTTTCGTGAGGTTCCCAACCCCAAAGGCACTTCGCCAGCCTCAGCTTCATCTTAGGAGTGCTCACTGCCGCCCACCTCCGATGCTTTCCTGATGATCTCTGCCAGCGCTTCGCCGGGGTCTGTGGGCTCAGCATCAAA
>JAJFTD010000076.1 GCA_021373255.1 bacterium | reverse complement strand
ATTCTCCGCGGAGGGCCTCATGAGCCTGTTCAGCACCCATCCGCCGACCAGAGAAAGGGTAGCAAGACTGGAGCGGATGTCCACGATGTGAGCCGACAAAGACTCCCCAGCAGATTTCGCGCTCAAGAAGTGTTGACATCTCAGAGCAGAGTTTGGTATAATTCTACCCGTTAGAGCGCTCCTCGGTAGCTCAATCGGCAGAGCACTTGGCTGTTAACCAGGGGGTTCGTGGTTCGAGTCCACGCCGGGGAGCCAGCATATTTAAAGATTAAGGCAGAGCAGTTGTATAATTGCCCTGCCTTTTGTGCATCATGTACGTGCGGCGGTTTCGGGAAACCCTTTCCAAAACAACGAAAGAGGTTTTCAGACTGGAGCGAATATGAACAAGGATTTGATCTACCCAAGGGGAAACGACAAACAGACTGTTTACCTAAAGTCGGTGGTCACCAGCCCTAACATAATAGTTGGGGACTACACGATATACAATGACTTCTACAGTGATCCCTGTGAATTTGAGAAGAATAATGTACTCTATCACTATCCAATTAATAATGATAGGCTTATCATAGGTAAATATTGTTCAATTGCATGTGGAACAAAGTTTATTTTTACTTCTGCCAATCACTCAAAGCAATCCTTGTCAACCTATCCATTTCCGATCTTCTATAACGAATGGTCTCTAAGTATAGAGGATATCACAAGTGCATGGGATAACAAGGGTGACATAGTCGTTGGAAACGATGTTTGGATAGGATACGAAGCAGTTATCATGCCAGGAGTCACGATTGGCGACGGTGCAATCATTGGAACCAGAGCAGTTGTAACAAGGGATATCCCTCCATACACTATCGTTGGAGGTGTCCCCGCCAGAGAAATAAAGAAGCGGTTTCCGGATGAAACGATTAGTAGACTCATTGATATTCAATGGTGGAACTGGGAAGACAGTAGAGTGCAAGAGAAACTTCAGGATATAATGAGCGGAAATATCGAAGGACTGTGAGTAGATGTAGTCCGACATCTATTGTAACAGTGCAAGCTGTGTGATAGAAAACAGCAAAAGGCACATCAAGTCCACTACATCACATAAGCCAGAAAAGTTCTAAAATCGTCCAGCCAGGGGAGTCAGCAAATTTGAATATTAAGGCAGAGCAGTTGTATAATTGCTCTGCATTTTGTGTATTGGCGGGTTTCGGGAAAGGGGTTTCCCGAAACAACTGAAACAACTGAACAACTGAACGGTGTCCGCGAACTTGCCGATGGGGGTATCTGGAACACTATCGCAGGCCAACCGACGGACGATTCCGAGATGGTTATGTCGTTCATCTTAGTGCTGGTGGATCAGGGCAGGTACGATCCCGAGGAAGCCGGGAAAGCGTATATCTTCTGGTTAGGTTGTGACCGAATCTATTCACGCTCATAAGGAGATTTACCGAAATGGATATTCCACGGATCTTCAACATCACCGAAAGTGCTCATCGCATCCATAACCCGTTCACACCCGAAAAGCTCGCCACTCTCGGCGCGGCACTGCGTCTAGAAACGGGAACCCGAGTGCTCGACCTCGGCAGCGGTTCGGGGGAGATGCTTTGCACATGGGCTCGCGATCACGGCATTATTGGCACCGGAATCGACATGAGCCAGTTGTTCACCGAGCAAGCGAAACTCCGCGCTGAAGAACTCGACGTAGCCGATCAAGTCAAGTTCATCCATAGCGATGCTGCGGGCTACGTCTCTGACGAGAAGGTCGGTGTGGCAGCCTGTGTCGGCGCCACTTGGATTGGCGGGGGAGTCGTCGGCACTATCGAGCTTCTGGCGCGGAGTCTTCACGACGGAGGGATTATCCTCATCGGAGAGCCCTATTGGCGGCAATTACCACCGACAGAAGATGTTGCCAAGGGATGCGGAGCCAGCTCACTCTCCGACTTTCTCATGCTTCCAGAACTTCTCGCGTCTTTCGGCCGCCTCGGCTACGACGTCGTGGAAATGGTTTTGGCAGACCAAGACGGCTGGGACAGATACGAGGCGGCCAAATGGCTCACCATGCGCCGATGGCTTGAGGCCAATCCCGACGACGAACTCGCGAAAGATGTTCGAGCCAAACTGACCTCGGAACCCGAGCGCCACGCCGCTTACACGCGTGAATACTCAGGCTGGGGTGTGTTCGCGCTGATGAGGCGGTGATGAGTTGTGGCATTCTATGCCTCGGCACAAGAATCCGACAAACCTCCGATGATAAACCAAGTATGAATCGGGGGCAACATGTCCGAAAAGACCAGACCGGGACAACATATCGCGGCCCATAGAAAAACCGTAGCGTGCTATGCCGCCTTCGCCAGAAAAGTTCTAAAATCGTCCAGCCAGGGGAGCCAACAAATACCTATGTCACCTGAACCTATTGTTGCTGTACAGCGGACACATCTGCTATTTATCGCCTTCGCCAGTTACATGAATGAACCGACCGAAAGCACCATTATATACTCATTCCAGTAACGTTGATGGTCTGCAACACAGCAAGACCTGACCTAACATATTTGAGTTCAGATGACAATGACAAGGTTGATAAGGCAGCATGATGTACCCGTAAGGGTGTGGAAGTTCAACTCTTCTCTTCGGCACCATTAAGATTGAACCGCGATTTAGCCAATAAAAACCAAGTGAGGTTTCGACAAGATGGAAACCACACTTGGTTTTGTTTTTTGTATAAACTAGATCTGAGAGTTGGCTTTTACGAAGTCTATCAGTTCATCTACATGTGCAAAGGCTAGTCCGGTTACGGTGTCGGCACATCCATAATAGATTGCAATTCTGCCTGACGGTGCATCAACTAATGAGGCACATGGGAAGACAACATTCGGAACATCTCCCACACACTCATACAGCTCTTGCGGAGAAATGATATATGGCTCTGTCCTATATATCACTTTCCAGGGTTCATCAAGATCAAGTAACGCTGCTCCTGCACTGTAGACAAAACCATTGCATGAAGTAAGCACGCCATGGTATATCAACAGCCAGCCTTCAGTTGTCTCAATGGGAATAGGACCTGCGCCGATCTTTGTTGCCTGCCAGCCGATACTTGGGCTCATTACATGCCTGTGATGGCCCCAATGTTCCATGTCAGGACTTTCAGAGTAAAAAATGTCACCAAAAGGAGTATGGCCATTATCGCTTGGTCTGCTCAACATCGCATATTTGCCGCCTAGTTTTCTGGGGAAGAGAACGCCATTTCTATTAAAAGGCAGCAGCGCATTTTCCATCTTGTGGAAAGTCTCAAAGTCTTTTGTCCATGCTACACCGATAGTGGGCCCATGATATCCGTTACACCATGTAAGATAGAATCGATCTTCGATCCACACAACTCTGGGATCGTAGCCATACTCCCAGCGTGCAATTTCAGGGTCATCGCTGTAAAAACGAATCCTCTGGGGATCAATCCACCAGTTAATGCCGTCCTTACTCCTGCCCACATGAAGCTGCTGCATCCTCCGCGTATCATCGCAACGAAAGACTCCTGCGAACTCGCCATTGAATGGCACAACAGCGGAGTTGAAAATGCTGTTTGAGTCAGGATTGAGGTTTCGCGGGATTACAGGATTTTGGCTGTATCTCCAAACAACTCCACTATAACCCATAGGCTTATCTTCCCATGGCATATTAGGAATGGAGGTTCCGATAATTGCAGATGATAATAACGTTGTACAGCTCATATAATATTATCCTTTTAGCGAATGATCACGTGAACAGTTGCTTCATTCTTTATGATCCCACAAGATTGGCGGCTTGTCAATACGCAAGAGGTTGCTAAATATGCAAGATCGTATTCATGCACTCATTCAGCACGAATATCATTGACAAAATGAGATACGTAAGGTAAACTGTGCACGTGAACACATGAATAATTTAGATATAAGGTCTCCTATGCGCAGCATGTGTTAGGCTGTAAATAGTGGAGAGACAAATACATATCTTGACGTTCAAAGAGGATTTCTTACGCATCGAGCCTAACTTCCTTATTATTATAACAACGGCATGGTAGATATGAACACACCAAAATCGGCTGGCAAACCACGAGTTGTCTCAAAATTGGATGTAGCTCGTCTTGCAGGCGTTTCACATATGACAGTAACAAGGGTTCTACAAGACCACCCGCAGGTAAAGCCTGAAACCCGCCACAAAGTGCTTGAGGCATGCGATCAACTCAATTACAGGTGCAATCTTTTAGCTTCTGCACTTCGTAGAGGTAAAAGCCTTGCAATCGGCGTGGTTGTTCCGGTTCTTGATGTTCCTATCTTTGGACGCCTCGTTAACGGTATAGAAGAAAGAACCGCTGAGTTAGGTTACAACATAGTAGTCATTCAGGAAGAACGAGCTATTTCGGAAGCTGAAAAGCGGAAGAAACTAGAATTCCTTCTACAAAGGCAGTGTGATGGACTTGTGATAGATGCGCAATTGCCACCGAATCTGACCAATTTGCTCTTGAATCAGAGAGTGCCTACAGTAATTGTGGAGTTTCCAGCCGGACCTTTCTCACGTGTCGCAACAGACGATGAAGCGGGCACGCGTGAGGCGATGAATTACCTGATAGGGCTTGGACATAAAAAAATCGCTCACTTGGCAGGTTCACCAGGCACAGGACATGGTGATGTTCGACGACAGACTTATATGGATGTGCTTAGAGAAAACAATATTGAGGTTCGAGAAGAACTGATTGTTGAGACGAATTACAAGCTGGAAAGTGGTCACAGGGTAATGCGTGAGTTGCTGGCCAAAACGCGTGATTTCACTGCTGTATTTGCTGCTGGTGATCATGTCGCATTAGGCGCAATGCTGGCAATACATGAGTATGGAATGAAAATCCCGGATGATATCTCTATTGTCGGCTATAGTGGAGATACGCTCACGGAATATTCCATTCCACCACTAACAACAATCTACCAACCATTTGAAGAGATGGGAAAAACGGCTGTAGATTTGCTGATGTCCCAATTCCAATCAGAAACCGATGAGCCTATAATTAGGCTCATGCCCACTAGGCTTATCGAGAGACAATCCTGCGCAAAGATTAATTAATTCGCTGATACCCTGCTCGATTCATAAGAGGTAGTATTAAAGTTGTATCGGGAAACCCCTTTCCCGATACTCCCACTGCATACGAAGGGGTTTCGGGATAGGGGTATCCCGAAACAACCTCTTTCCGTAAATCCAACAAGTATCCAACTTGATTCATAAGAGGTAGTATTTTGAGAAAGGTTTCGTTTGTTGTCGTAGGCGCTGGTTGTAGAGGTTCGGGCTACACAAAATATATACAATCAAGTCCAGATGAAGGGGAAGTTATAGCTGTATGTGAGCCGATTGATGAGGTTCGCAATAGATTTGGAGACACATATAACATCCCTGAAGAGCTTCGATTTCATGATTGGAAAGATATTCTGGACAAGCCAAAACTGGCTGAAGCAGCTCTTATCTGCACTCAGGATGCACAGCATCGCGACCCAGCGGTTGCTCTGGCGGGTATGGGCTATCACCTCATGCTCGAAAAACCAATGGCCCCAACTCCTGAAGATTGCAAGGTTATATATGACGCTGTTATAAAAAACGGAGTGATGCTTGCTGTATGCCATGTTCTACGATACACGGCATTGAATATCAAGCTCAAAGAGATCATAGATAGCGGAGTAATTGGCGATATCCGCGATATTCAGTTAATCGAACAGGTCGGCTTCTGGCATCAAGCGCATTCATACGTGCGTGGTAATTGGCGGAATGAGAAAGAGTCCTCCTCGATGCTTCTGGCAAAATCCTGCCACGATATGGATATTCTCAATTACTTCATACCATCGAAGTGCAAGTCAGTCTCATCATTCGGAAGCCTCTCATACTTCACTCGCGAGAATCAGCCAAAGGGTGCGGCTGATCGCTGCACTGATTGCCCGAGGGATATAGAGTCGAAGTGCCCGTATTCTGCGCTTAAAATCTACATTCGGGATAGAATCAATTCACTGGATGAGTGGCCTGTGAATGTATTAACGCATGAAGCAACCGAAGAAGCGGTAATGCGGGAGTTGGAAAATGGACCATATGGGCGCTGCGTGTTTGCATGTGACAATGATGTTGTAGATCATCAGGTAGTCAATCTAGAATTTGAGGGCGGCGCCACTGCCTCGTTTACAATGTCAGCATTCAACTTTGCAGCAGGCCGTGAGGTCTTCATTATGGGGGATCAGGGCGCGCTCAAGTGCACGGAAACCGGCATTGACCATTATGATTTCCTCAGCGGCAAAAAATCAGCGATTCCACTGGATACAGGCGACGGTCTCATTACATCAGGACATGGTGGAGGTGACTTTGGGTTGATGGGGAACTTCCTGAATGCTGTTCGTAATAACGACCCTTCGTATATAACATCAGGGCCTGATGTCTCCCTTGAGAGCCACCTGATAGTCTTTGCTGCTGAGAAAGCTCGACGGGACAACACTGTAGAGCATCTGTAGTTACTTAGTGACTTAACCAGGTGGGGCTTGATTAAGTCTCACCTGGTTAATTAGAACTATTCCATCCCCTGTAGCCGGGAAGCTGCGTCTTGCCGCCACAGATCAAGCATTCGCTGGAAGCCGTGTGAGGGATTTCTATAAGCAACCACACTTTCGCTGCCAATGCCCATCCAGTATTCATTCTCCACGGAAACACTGTCGTGCTGCCACGACAAGTACACTTGAACCACTCCCGAGAAGTCCTCAGGAACTGTGAAAGAGATCGGCTCGGCTGAATAGCGTCCCAATGCGGCGATTCCGGGCACATCGCTGACAATCTCATGCCAACGAGAATCGCAGTCAACACTACCTATGGATATGGTAACTTTCCCTGCGTCGACAGGCTCTGGAGAATCGTTGCAAAGAAAGACTTGAACGCTAGTTGTCTCGCCTGGCAGCAGTACGAAATGCTCTAATCTTGCCGAGACACTCTTCAATTGATATGCCTTTTGAAGCGTATAATATGCAGGAAGTGGCACGTCGGGATAAGCAACTATACAATTCCCGGCTGCAGTCGTCCAAGGGTAGTTAAAACACCACGGCATTGTCCCGGGAACATCGGGCCAGCGTCTGCGCATTTCCTCACAAAGATACTGTATGCCTATTGCCTGAAGAAATTGCCCGGCTCTGCAAAGATCATCAAGATCATCCAGTGACCCGAAATAACTCTCGATCATCTGCGGATTCAGCCAGCATTCGCCATCCCCCCAGGCTCCAAAAGCCTTGTGAAACTCCCAATTACCACCGCAAGCAGGCGGCCATAATTCATCTTTCGGAATAAACTCACGTATCGCCGAAGAATGATTTGTCCCAGCAACTCCAAATTCGTTGTAAGCGCCATCGGGTGCATTGTTACAGAACTGCACCCAGTCGACCGGTTCGGTTGAATCATCCTGCCCGCAGCAATCGAATGTATAAGGCCCATGATATGCTCCCGGGTAAGGCGAGCTTGGAAGGAATACTCGCTGCGGGTCAAGATTATAACATATCGCATTCAGCATTCTCAGCAGAGAATCAAGAGGTCCCATACCGGAATGAGGTTGGAAAAGTTCGTTTCCGCCACACCACATAACGATCGATGGATGCTTGCGAAGCCTTCGCACTATCGAACTGGCTTCATCGTACAATACGTCCTGATAATGCTTGTTCCCAGAATGGTCCGCGCAGCCCAGCGGAAACTCCTGCCAGATCATAATCCCGTAGCTATCAGCCAATTCATAAAACTTATCTCTATTGACTATGCCTCCACCCCATACGCGAAGGAGGTTGATGTTGCAATCTTGAACCAACCGCATTTGATTTTCAATGCGCTCATCATCAATGCGGCCGAAAAGAATATCTGCCGGCACGAAGTTGGCTCCGCGATAATAAACAGGCTTTCCATTAACAACGAACATAGTTTCGTTGTTCAGTGCTCCAGAGGGAAGAGGCTGCTGTTCATTTGCATCTTTTGGGGTGCGCACTATCTCAAACGATCTGATCCCAACACTGAATTGAATCGTGTCAATAACTGACCCGTTTGATCTCACAGTCATATAGGCGGTATAAAGATAAGGCTCTCCCATACCGTTTGGCCACCACAGTTTGGGATTTGCAAGCGTTCCGGTAAGTGTTACCTCACTTATACCAACAGGCAAATGCAGATCCTTGCAAAGAGCCATCACAGGGGTATTTGACTGTCCATCCTCATAAAGCTCCAGATCGAGGGTTAGGGGAATGTTTGACGCAGATTCAATGCATGCTGTAAAGCGAAGATCAGCTCGGGTATAGTCATCAGATAAATCGCAGTCAATCCTGGGGGCTGAGATTCGCACGCCCAGATTGGGGACTAGTTTCACTTCTTTCCAGATACCTGTAGGAACAAGACGAGGGGCAAAATCCCATAAAAAGCTCATGAGTGACTTTACCATCCACCGACCATCATTCCTGAGCAATGAAGAATCGTCCGTTAAGGCTCTGCTGTCATGCGGTGCAAGTTCAAGCGGATGGATAATCACGCGAAGTTCATTTTGTCCTTCGCTCAGATAATTGGACACATGGAAAATAATTTCGCCGAACATCCCCTCGTGCATGCCCAGCCTATGACTATTGAGGAAAAACTCAGCTTTATAATCTACACCATCGAAGACAAGATCCCAATCCGCCAGGCAATCATTTAGGGACACATCGAAAAGCAGTGAATAGGTCCAGAATTTGCTCTCAGTATCCCTATACTCATTTGCGTTATCGCCTACATAAGGGTCCGGCTTTAGTCCTGCGCGCCACAAATCATCCTGAATATTTCCCGGTACGTGCGCTTGAATCCAGCTATCGGGAGAAACCCCTTCGCCCAAGCGCCAATTGCCTTTAGATAGGTCTATTAAAGAGGCTACTCCGCCGGATACAAGCCCCATCTCCTCAGTAATTGTAGACATGACTAACTCTTATCTCCGATACTCTCACTGCTCTTGTGCCATACAATTCATATTGAAGATGATCCGCCCGTTCTCAGGCAATATCAGAACCGATTGATCACCATTCTGTTTAATACTGCCAACAGAGCAGTTTACTTTATAAGTAAATCCTTCATGTTGATAGCATAGCGATTTATCTGTTATACCGGTCAAGTCGATATGCTTATCCTTGCTCCAGCTCATTGCAAGTGCCCAGTTATCCATGTTTAGAGATATTTCCAGGCTATCTTCCCTGCATAGAACTTCCAGGCTTTCCCCAGAAGTTAAAAGCCAAGAGACTGCAAGGTCTGTTGCTGACTTCTCCTCAACACCAGGTGCAGTGCCGCTCAGTGGTTTGCAACCACTATCAGCCAATGATACTGCCCTAATCCCTGCAATCTCATCACGCGTGCTCCAGTTATAACCGTCCATAACCGGCAGTGTATCATAAATAGATAATGGCACCTTGCAGGTATCTTCGAGATAGCGTTCCTGATAGCGTTGATCGAATTGGTGAATATCACGTATCCAGAACTGATCATCTTCCCAAAACAAATTAGTCCGGTAGAATCGGCTGTTATACCACACGGTTTTGTGGTTTTCATCTTTCCAATCCGTGAGTGCTGTAACAGCGGTCGCGGGTGTGAGATCGAATTGATTCTTGAACCATGCTCCCGAATCAGCAAGAGTTTCAACGCGGACTAAGTGTTCGTCGCGCAGTCTTTCCAACTCACCGAGTTGATAAATAAGCCCTTTCTTCATCTTCTCCCAGCCGAAAGAATTCTCTTGGCCTGCTTGTGTATAGGCAAAGGCGAGGCAAGGCGATTTGAAGTTTGTACCGAAGAACCAATCCACCCACTCATCGCATCCTCCACCACCAGGGTAGACAGGTTCAAGGCTAACAACCCCCTGCTGCGATTCTCCGCGGTTATGATCATACTGGTAAATAGGGTCACTTCCGAGCATGCGGAATATCGGAATGGGAATCTGATGCGATTTATCTTGAGCGGGCATTAGTGCATTGGATCGGCTTGGATAATACGCCTGGTTCCAGTAGCCTCCCCAGAGCGTATAACCGTCAGTACCACACTGATCTTTGCAGTTACATGCCGCAATGACGCCATACTTTTCAGCGAGGTAATCAAGCGTGACAGCATCCAGAACCCAAGATCCAATTGATCTGGGGTAATAGCCGAGCACGCTTTTGAATTCCTCCATAAATATGTCTATCATCTCTCTTCGTTTATCTGGCGCATAACCAACAAGCATATCGACATGTGACTCATAATCCCAAGACCATCGACCGCGCCACTCTAGCCCGGCCTTTTCCGCAAGTGGCTGAACAATCTCTAGCCATATACCTATGTCGGGACGTATATCCAACTTATTTATGAGTTTCAGAAACTCGCCATTCTGAAGTGCATCGTATTGAAGAAGAAATGTTGCAGGTAGATTATGCTTATTCAACAGCTCAACTGCATTAACAATCGGCTCTAGAAGATCGATCTGTTCTCGCGGTTCCACGCCCCGAATAAAGAAAATTGGGTTTACAATACGTGGTGATATTTCGGTTTTATGGCCACTTGCGTTTGACACAGAAAAGTCCTCCTAAAAAGCTGGTGAGAGGTGGCATTTCAAAACAAATGTGTTCACGTGAACAGGTTACCTCAAAGGCTGTGCTTTGTCAATAGGAGAGATAAGCGTTCTTTCAATCTCTCGTTGGTGCTGTAGTGTCTATTAGTGGCATAAGATAAATGAACATAGATCGCTGATGTGATACTTCAGTTTTACCGGATTCTGGAAAAAATGCATGAATAACCCATTGACAGAGACCGAATACTGGGCTACACTGTGCACGTGAACAATCTGATTGAAGAGCTTTGCTGCGACCAAATCAAAGCAGCTTATCCGATATTAATATAGTGCAACCTACGCAAGTACAGACTGGGTGGGACATGTGTTTTGAAAGGGTTAATGAAAATGAGTAGACGAGGCTTTACACTAATCGAGCTATTGGTTGTCATCGCCATAATTGCAATCCTGGCGGCAATTCTATTTCCAGTTTTTGTATCTGTCCGTCAGAGCGCCTACCAGAGTCAGTGCCAGTCCAATATGAAGCAAATCGCACAGGCGACACTCATGTATGTGGACAACAATAACGGACGCATTGTGATCGATGATGCCAATGGCAACTTCGGGCAAGATGCTATGTTATTGGTTGGAAAGTATATAACTAAAGCAAAAGTGATTTCCACTGAAGTTGATTCAAGAGGAAGGCCATATGGCCAGTATTTAAGCGTTTTCGTATGCCCTTCGGGATTGAAGCATCCTGTACCGAGAGGAGCATCCCCTGACCAGTTTGTGGGTCGTGGATATGGTTGGAACGGTTGTGTAAGTTTGCGCCCTTATTACCAATCTGGTAGGCCGGAGTGGATGAAGTTGCTTGGTGGAGTCACCGCAAAAATAAAATCAACTAATCGTACTGCAATGTGGGGTGAGGTTATCAATCCCTGGTGGGGATGGGGACCCTGGTGGGCGCATCAGTATGAGCTCAGGCATGGTAGTGACAGGAACGAGTATTTTTCTGCTACCAGTGATAAAGACAGATACAACCTAGTTGATCATCGCAAAACAGGTGGATTCAGCGTAGCGTTCTGGGATGGGCACGTTAAGTTCGTAAATGCATCGACCATTAAGGGTAATGGTGGAGATTATATGTTCAGCACCTACCTGATGCCCTGGTAAATCTCGCGTTTTCTGTTGTCACATCTTAAGAGGAGTATAAGTTGTCTGTAGCGATGAAGCATAAAGTCTCGGTGAACGTATTGAGTCCATCAATAGCTCTAGCTGTGCTGATTCTCTTTTCTATGACGGTGTGTGCATCGGCTTCTGTGAAGAAGACGAACACCGCAGAAAATCTGATGTCTGGAAGCAACCCCGGCTTTGAGCAGCCTATCAAAGATGGAAAAATAACGGGCTGGACTGTAGCTTATGGTAATGCCAAAGTCGTTACGGATACTAAATACTCAGGCAAACAATCCCTATGGTGCTCGACTGATGTAAAAGTGTACAATGATCAGCTTATAAAAGTGGAGCCGGGTTATAGTTACCATATAGCAGCATGGGGCAAGTATAAGAACTTGAAGTTCATACCCGACAAATACGGAGTCGGTTGCGGACTGGAACAGGTGGACGCCAATAAAGTCTGCAACGGTAACTGGTATGACATGCAGACCTACCTCAAATACGGAGAGGGTAATACGGATTGGTCCGTTGCCACCCGAACCTGGATTATCAAAGACACCACAGTATATCTGAGGCCATTCATTCTAGTTCAGGCTTATGATGGTTCGCAAATCTGGTTCGATGAGTTCCGTGTTTGGAAAGAAAAACTGCCTGAGAAAACAGTCGACACAAAGCTGAATGTAATAGAAAACGGGTCGTTTGAAGTCCGATACGCAGTAGGTGGCGCAAAGCCGAACCGGTTTGATATTAAAGCTCCCAAATCGTTATTTGATACTTATAACAACAGAATGACCTGTGTTGAGGATACCAAGTATAACGGCGTAGCCTCAATGAAAATAGCAGGTGAGTGCACCGTTATCTCCTACGCTGGATATCTAGCTTCAAATAACGCCACTGCGCAGATAGCTGTGAAAACCGTTGGCGTGAAGAGCAAAGGCTCAGGCGCATTCGCAAAACTTGTACTTTATGATAACGCGCGCAGGGTTGTGAAGACGCGCAGTGTTTTATCACAAAAGGGAACGCTGGACTGGAAAGTCTACAGAGTTGACCTCAAGGATATCAATAAAAAGAAGATACGCTACGCACAATGGGAATTCGGGATGGATAAAGGCTCCACAGGCGTGGCTTACTTCGATGACCTGCAGGTGAATGTTCTCTCCACCTTGAGGCCTCTGCCGAGGCGGGATAAAGATACTGCTCATGCGACTGTAAACGTAAACTGTGCCGTACAAAGGAGCACATTCGATAACCCCTTATGCGCATTTGACAGTGCGGGCGAACACCTCGCATATTCTCCGATGATCGGAACAGCAGGCAAATATATAGAGGGACCAGGAAAGTGGTTCTCAGAAAGACGCCGCCTGGGGTTCAAATACGTGCGTATGCATGATGTTTATAGCCCTCAGTATATGTGTGCTGTAGCGCCTACAGAAGAAGAGTTACACGCGCCTGAGGGATATGTCTATCCATTCAACAAAGCACTGAAGCTGAGTTATCATGCGGCGCGGACATATTACCCAGAGAGCAACGAGCTTGTAAAGCCGGCATACATCGAAGATAAAGATGGAAATCCGCATTATGACTTCTCAGGCATAAAGTATCTCTTGGACAAAAGTATTCTAGCGTCTGGATGCAAGCCTATAATCGGCCTGTATGGGATACCTTATGATCTGGGCTTGCATGGAAATCCTGCGAGCCTTTGGGACTACCGCCATTATGCCCCGAAAGACTACAAAAAGTGGGAAGAGCTGAACTATCAATTTATCAAGTTCCTGGTTGATACCTACGGCAAGGACGAGATACGAACGTGGGTGTTCGAGACCGGCAACGAGCCCGGCACTGAGCCGGAATGGATTGGAGTGCCTGGCAAGCGCGAAGATGCCATGAACGAATTCTTCAAGTTCCAGGACTATACCATCGAAGGCGCCAGGCGCGCGCTTCCAGACATATACATCTCAGGCCCGAGTGGTGGGTCATGGACACCGGAGATGATCGATCACTGTTCAAGCGGCATAAACTACGCCAACGGTAAGCGAGGCACAAAGCTTGAAGCACTGACAATACATAATTATTGGGGCGGCGGGGCGTCTGACCTGAGCTGGAGACCCGCGGAGCAGTATATTCTCACCTATTTGAGTTATGTGAAGCGATACGAGCAAGTAACCGGATACAAGATGGATATGCTTGATACCGAGTTTTCTCCGATATGTATGGATGGAGTTCCACCTATAGCCGCAATCACCCCCGCAAGGGAAAATCACGTTACCGCAATAGCCGCAATGCATTATGGTTACCTCGCATGGAAATTCGGGCTGAAGACAGTGACGTTCTTCTTTGAAAATCCCAGCTACGGAGATTTGAAATACGATGAGCCGCGTAATCAAGTACCGGAGTTTGCAGGTATGAACACATGCATCTCGTATCACGGCATATTTAAGCCTATCTGTCGTTCTGCTCAGTTGATGTCGATGCTCAATGGCGGGCAAGAAGTGCAGGCAGATGCAGATAAAGAGCCGATTTGGGTCCTCGCCAGTATGAAAGGCAACCAGATCAAGGTGCTTTGTTACAGTTTTGATGTGGACCCAAGGGCGAAGTATACAACATCGGTTGATGTCCTTGTAAAAGTGGGCGAGTTGGGCCGGAAGTTCAAGGTTACCAAATACGAACTCTCAGAAACCAAAGCTAATTCCTGGTATCTGGCGCAGCAAATGAACCTCACGCAAGCTGACTGCGATAAGGATATTTCAATCGTCGAAAGAATCAACGCAGAAACCGAACCTAAAGCTGAGGATGCAGGGATCCATGAGGTAACTGATGGAGTGGTACATGTGAACCTCAGTATGCCTTCATTCAGCGTGACAGTATTGGTGATGGAGAAAGTTGACTGATCTCAGGGGTATGTAAGATGTCCATTTATGGCTTGAAGAGACGAATACGGATGCCCCATAATTCAGGAGCAGCGGTTGGTATTGCTGTAATTCTGGCAATAGTCATGCTTGCCTCTCCCGTCTGTGCTGATATGTATGCCGCCAGTTGGTCGGGACCCGGAGTAGGCTGGTTCAATTCTGCCGGAACTTATGTGAAGACCCTCGACGGCCAACCCACCGGCACACAGCTCGCATTCGGCCCCGATGGTGACCTATATGCAATGTTCGCTGGATTTGGGGGATGTGTCAGGCGATACAATACCGTGACGGGTGCTGTGAAAGGCGTTGTATTCACTGCCGACCCTGACGATTATATCTCCGCAATGGCATTCGGTCCTGACAGAGATTTATATGTCTCATATACGTGTGTAGATGGAGACTTCGGCCATCGAAAGATTGCCCACTTATCCGGTCCGGCAGCGGATGATCCATTTGTTGCACAGTCGCCTTTGATCGACTCAGTCTGGCCTCTATATGGACCATACACGATGACATTCGGTCCTGATGGTGACCTTTATATTTCCGACGGAATGCTGCTTACTATCCAACGATGGGGCGGCCCGAGTCAGCCCAATCTTTTCAAAGGCGATTTCATTGCGGGCACCACAGGGATGGCAGTTTTTGGTCCTGACAACAACCTCTACGTTGGCACTAATCGCTATCAGGGGCCATACGGCCAAAATCCAGGGCAACTCATTGGTCAATTCATTGACCTATCAGGCAGTGGCCTGACTAAAGTGGTGTCTTTGGCATTCAATCAGGTTGATGGTGATGTCTATGCTCACGATGGAAGTGTGGTTGCGAGGTTCAACGGCCCAGATAAGCTAAATGCTGGGAAGTATGTAAGCACTTTCGCGACCATTAGCTCGACAGAGATAAATTCTCCTCGCCAGATTGTTTTCACGCCCATTAGTCCTACTCCATCGCTTGGGATGAGCAACGCCAAGTCACTTCCCAGCTACTCAATGGTGAAAATTGATGACCTGGTAGTTACAGCCAGGTTCATGGGAGATACCGGGTCCATAATCGGGTTTTCGATAGAGCACCCGGAAAGAACATCCGGTGTTCGAGTGATATCAACCGCAAGTGTCCTTCGCGGATATAAAGTAAGCGTGCAGGGTAGGGCAGTGACCTTGGATGGCGAGCGTGTTATTGATACCAGTGGTCCTGATAGCTCAGTGACAATAATCTCAAAAGGCAATACTGCAGCATCTCCCCTTTATCTTAATAACAAAGCTGTTTGTGGTGGTGCCTTTGGCGCTCAGCCGGCTGTTGTAGACAACGCTCCGGATACGCTAAGCACAGGGCTGAACACCGTCGGTTTATACGCGAAGATATTCGGCAGAGTAACATACGTGGCAAATACCGGGAACTATAGCGGTTACTTTTACCTGGATGACGGATCGGGCCTATGGGATGGCAGTGTAGATGCCTCAGGCGCGCCAATCAGTGGCGTAAGATGCCGACCTGCGCAAGCCTTTAACGGTCTCCCTGGGCCGATGCCACAGGAAAATACATACGTAACTGCTCTGGGGGTTGTGGGAGTTCAAAAAGTAAATGGCCACAATGCACGATATTTCTGGACTGTATCCTGGAAAGCACTTTAACTATCGAGTGATAATAGAACCTGAGGATTTCATTCTGTTATGAAAAACAAGGTGACGAGAAATTATTATATAGCTTTCGCACTGGTTATGGCTGCAGCCATACAAACGGGCTGTGCTGCGCAGGATAATCTACTCGACAGCTATAATCCAGGGTTCGAGGTAACCGGCAGCGGCATCCCCAGTTGGTCGAAGTCTTATGGAACCGCCAGTGTGGTGAGTGATACATATCATACAGGCAGCCGCAGTCTATTGTGTGGCAATAGCACCAAGATTTATTCGAGTAATACTATCACTGTCGAACCGGGCTATGCCTATTGTATATCTGCATGGGGGAAATTCAACAACCTAAAGTTTATATCAAATGGCCTCTATGGAGCAGGCTTTGGATTAGAGCAGAGAAACGCGAACAACGTCATTAACGGCAATTGGTATGACATGCAGACCTATATCAAATACGCTGAGGGGAACTCGGACTGGGTGTATGCGGAGCGTCGATGGACACCTAAGGAAACAACAACGACTCTGAGGCCTTTCATTCTCATTCAGGCTGATGCAGGCTCGCAGGTCTGGTTTGATGATATTCGTGTGTGGAAAGAACCGCTTCCTGATCGCACGCTTCAGATTTTAGCTAATGTTACAGAGAACGGGTCATTTGAAATACGTGATGCATCGGGCATGCATGCAAATGGATTTGCCATCAAGGCACCGGAAGGCATGTATGACACCTATAACAGCCACGCGAGTTGCGTGACGGATGTTAAGCGCCAGGGTGCTGTCTCTATGATGATGAATGGTGAATGCACCCTCACATCTAACAAAGGATACTTAAATACCAATCAGGCGAACGCAAAAATATCTATCAAGACCGTGGGAATAACAGGTGATGGAGCCTACGCGCGTCTTGTTTTCTATAGCATGAGCGGGGCAGTAATTGGAATCCGCGATGTTGCCGCACTGGCAGGGACGAGTGATTGGCAGGTATTCAATGTTGATCTGAACACGACCAGGATAGAGACACGTTACGCGCAGTGGGAGTTTGGTATGAAACCAGGCTCTGCAGGAACCGTGTATTTCGATGATTTGCAGGTGAATACGCCGTCGGTATATCAAGCTATGCCGATTCGCAGCAAGGACACAGCGCAAGCCGCAGTTACAGTTGATTGTACAGCCCGAATGCAGACGTTCAATAGTCCTCTCAACGCCTTTGACACCGGAGGCTTTTGGTATGCCTATTCGCCGACCATTGGGACTGCAGGTAAGTGGGTCGAGGGTCCTGGCAGGTGGTATACGCAGCGAACTCAGCTCGGGTTCAAATATGTACGCCTTCACGATGTGTATGGGACACACGTCTATGCCATGAATAGCGATGGCAATGGCAAATGGCTACTTTCCACTGGTCAATCAAGAACAAAATACCCTGAAAGCAGCGAGGCTTTCCCTACATTCTACACAATTTACTCTAATGGCGTTCCGCACTACGATTTTTCAGGCATCAAGCAGGTCATAGATAAGGCAGTGCTTCAATCAGGTTGTAAGCCGATCCTCGGATTTTGGCCGGTTCCTATGATGCTGGCTAAAAACTATGATTGGCGCTATATCCCCCGTGACCAAAACTGCTGGAACTTATGGGAAGAGTTGAACTACCAGTTTGTTAAATATCTTGTGGACACTTACGGTAAGGATGAGATCCTGACCTGGATATTTGAAACAGGCAACGAACCGAGCAGCGGAGCAACCTTCTGGGGTGATCCTGATAACCCGGATAACATGATGAATGACTTCTTTAAGCTGCAGGATTACTCCATTCATGGAGCAAGGAGAGCGCTGCCGGAGATATTCATCTCAGGACCCAGCGGTCCACCTGACACATGGATGGAACCGATGCTCACGCATTGCGCCACTGGAGTCAACTATTATACCGGCCAGGTTGGGACACAGATAGACGCTATGAGTTACCACGGTTATATGGGGGGGTCCAGCCTGGATATCAGTTGGAGGCCATCCGAGGATCAAATTCTGAAGTACCAGGGCTACCTTGACAGTTATTATCAGAAGACTGGCAAGAGGCTGCCACTCTTCAATACGGAATTCGCGCCGATTCACAGTGACGGCTATACAAACCTGAATAACATTCCTCATGAGAATGATAATCACATACAAGCGATAGCGACGATGCATGCAGCCAATTTCTCGTATAGGCTGGGAGTAAATCTGCTGATATTCTTCCTTGAAGCGCCAAATGCTACTGTCTACTACGATGGCGTCCCGATGACTGACGTTCCGGAGTTCACCGGTCAGAGCACCTGCGTGACATTCCATGGCATATTTACGCCGTTATCACGTGCCAGCCAGATGATGTCGATGCTTAACGGTGGCAACCTGGTTAATGCGTCAGCCGATAAAGAACCTATCTACACATTGGCGACTGCAACAGATACCAAGATCAATGTCCTATGCTACAGCTTCGATCAAAATCCGGCTGCAAGCTACACCACATCCGTAGCGGTATCCGTTAATCCTGCGGGAATCGGCAGCAGTTTCAGGGTCCAGAGGTATGTCTTGTCATCAACGCAGGCAAACTCCTGGTATCTGGCAAACCAGAGATCGTTAACACAGGCTGACTGTGCAAGAGATTCTTCACTTATTGATAGCATTAACAATGCAAGCAAGCTTGTTCCAATTGATGATGGTGTCAAGACAGTAACTGATGGGGCAATACATCTCAATGTGAGCATTCCGGCTTACAGCGCATTGTTGTTTGTTCTTGAGAAAGCGGATTAAGCGAATTATCATTAACTATAGGTATTATTACGAGTATCTATCTAATAACGGTTGACAATGGCAGCAATGCATGGAATAATCCAAATTGACAACCCCTTCTATATCAGACTGCATATTTGTTTGGTATAAAGTGTTCACGTGAACAGTGCTCGTAAGGTTAGATCATAAAAAGTCTGAAAGGGGGCAGTGTAAGAGGTATTAGTATACACAGTGTTATCAAAAGGACTACAGATCCTAAATTACCGCATCCGTAAATAAACGGGAGGAGAATTACAATGAAAATGAAACTTGGTTTGAATATTGTTTGTGCAACGGCCGTATCTCTTTGTGCCCTGCTGGGCTCAGTCGCGAATGCTGATTTGTATATCGGCACGTTCTGGGGAGGTGGCGTATATCACCTTTCCGATACCGGACAGAAGATAAACAGCAACGGTGGTATTGGTACTTGCAGCGAAATAGCATTTGGGCCTGATGGCAATCTCTATGTAAATGACACGAATCACAACATGATAACAAAGCTGAACCCGACAACAATGGAAGACATGGGCGATGTTTATAATGCTGGATCAAGTGCAATGGGTGGCGTGACATTCGGCTCAGATGGAGACATCTATGTTGCGCTTGCTGCAGTTAATGGCGATTGGAACACCAGAAGACTAGTGCATATCGCTGGCCCCACAAAGTCGAACGCCTTTACAGAATTAGCGCCGGCGGTAGACAATGTCTGGCCACTGTGGAACCCTGGAACATTGGCTGCTGCACCTAATGGTGATTTCTATATCTATGACTATAATGATTACAACGGCAGCATCCAGCACTGGCACGGGATTGAAGTATTAGGTTATATTTACGAGAAATTTAATCCTGTCGTAGGGCCTGATGGCAATGTTTATGTTGGCGTAAACCGCTACCAGGGAGCGAATGGAACTAGCCCTGATGCGCTAATAGGCCAGTTCCTTGATCTTACCGGCAGCGGAATGGGCACTCCGTCAATACTTGCTTTTAACCCTGCTGATGGCGATGTTTATGCCAACGATGGAACCAGACTGTGCAGGTTTGGCGGTATCGGCAAGGCTAACGAAGGCAAGTATGTAAGCACAATTATCTCAGATCTGGGCGCAGCCGGAATCGGTGGCTCCAGGTATATGGTCTTTACGCCATCAGTGCCAGAGCCGGGCAGCATTGTTGCTCTTGTGTTTGGGCTCTTTGGTGCTGGTGCAATTTACCGGCGGAAGAAATAGATTCTTGATTTTGCTGAACTGCCGGTAACGCAAAAGCCCGGCAGTTCAGCAGCTATGGATGGCAGTTAATAAAAATGCGGATACTGAAGCAAAGGAGAGAAGCAAGAATGAAACATAGGGTGATACTGCTCGTTCTTGTCACAGCAATCATACTCAGCGGCTTGCTGGGCTCAGTAGCGAATGCCGATTTATACATCGGCACGTTCTGGGGAGGAGGTGTCTACCACCTTACTGATACTGGAACCCTCATAAACAGTAATGGTGGCATAGGTACTTGCAGCCAATTGGCGTTTGGACCTGATGGCAATCTCTATGTCAACGACACGAACCATAACACAGTCACAAAGCTAAATCCAACAACCATGGAAGACATGGGCGATGTCTACAACGCCGGAAGCAGTGCAATGGGTGGTATGACCATTGGTTCGGATGGCGATATTTACGTTGCGCTTGCAGCGGTTAATGGTGACTGGAATACCAGGAGGCTCGTGCATATCGCTGGCCCCACAAAGGCGAACGCCTTTACAGAGCTCACTCCGGCGATAGACAATGTCTGGCCGTTGTGGAACCCTGGAACGTTAGCATCTGCATCGAATGGTGATTTCTACATCTATGACTATAATGATTACAACGGCAGCATTCAGCACTGGCACGGAACTGGCGTTGTGGGTTATATTCAACAGAAGATCAATCCTTTTGTTGGACCGGATGATAATATCTACGTTGGTGCCAACCGCTACCAGGGACCATCTGGAGCTACTCCAGACAAGCTGATAGGCCAGTTCCTTGACCTCACCGGAAGTGGAATGACCAACCCGACAATGCTTGCATTTAACCCTGCTGACAGTGATGTTTATGCCAGCGATGGAACCAAGCTGTGCAGGTTTGGTGGCCCCGGCAAGACAAACGAAGGCAAATATGTAAGCACAATTATTTCAGATCTGGGCGCAGCCGGAATCGGCGGCTCCAGGTATATGGTTTTCACTCCAGGCGAGTTCACACTGTCTCACAAGAAGCCTACTGCAGGGCTTTATGTTGCAACATGGCCCAGTAGTGTCGGTCAATATAGTCCCAATGGCGTGGCAATTCAGAACCTTGGACATCTCTACAACACGTCACACGTAACTTTCGGCCCCGATGGGGACATATATGCCCTTGGAAGTAATGGTAAGGGTGTTATCGCTAGGTTTGACGGCGTAAATGGCGGCTTCAAGGGTTATGTAATTGAAAGCATACCCGGTGATGCTGTTTATTCAATGGCTATCGGCCCTGATGGGGACATTTATGTTGCGTTCAGAGCAACCGGCAACGCGGATGGCAGCACCGATTGGAACAACAGGGGCATCAAACACTACGCAGGTCCCAATAAGCCTAATGCATTTCAATATGTTGACAATCTCGTTGGGCCTACCACGGGATATCTTCTTGGCGAACCCAATCGCATGACTTTTGGGCCTGATGGACATCTCTACATTGGCCAAGCCAATTCCGATAAGATGAACATACAGTGCTGGGGTGGACCTGGCGATCCTGATCACCTGATATTCGAGATTCAGAACACAGGCAGCTTCCAGCCGACTATCGGGCCGGATAATAATATTTATGCCGGTGTCAACAGATACCAGGGGACTTACGGCAATAATCCCGGGCAGTTGATCGGGCAGTTTATCGATCTTACCGGCAGTGGCATGACCTCAATAGCTGAAATCACATTCAACCCGGTCGATGGCGATTTGTACGCTCACGACAACAACAAAATCGCACGCTTTGCTGGCCCCGGAAAGTCAAATGAGGGACACTTCGTAAGCAATTTCGCCAGCCTTACCGATCAAGGTTGGAGCGGAGCATGCCAGATGGTATTTGCTCCCAGCGATATTACGCCTATAGAACCGCCGACCCCTGTTAATGACATCATAATTGCAG
Organism: bacterium; assembly: GCA_021373255.1. GTDB lineage: Bacteria > Armatimonadota > UBA5829 > UBA5829 > UBA5829 > UBA5829. Next base: position 45,547 of record JAJFTD010000076.1, on the reverse strand, counting down.
GTTTCAGTGCAAAAGGCACAATGCGGATTGATAACAATGGTCGTCAGGTAATGGTGTACAATACCAATGCCAACTGCGCGCAGATTGAAATTGGCCCCGATGGTTACCTTTATGCTTTGACATCTGACGCTAACCCTGGGAAAACCGGAATTGAGCGCCTGAACCTGCAGACTGGTGATTCCCAAATGGTATGGGATGCCGGTCAGGATCTTCCATTCGGAATGGCATTTGGGCCTGATGGCGATATTTACGTTGCGTTTATGGGCTTGAATGGCTCCTATGATTACAGAAAAGTAGCTCATTTTGCAGGCCCGATGAAGATCGACGCTTTCAAAGAGAAGACTCCATTAATCGCGCCGAACACTGTAGCTGATCCTAGCCCTAACTATACAACAGCTCTCCGCCAGCCTTATTACATCGGCTTTGGTCCTGATGGTGATCTGTATGTTAATGATGGTCCTGATTATGGCGGATGGGGTGCTATCCGGCATTGGGGCGGTCCCTCTCAGCCTAATACTGATAAAGGAAACTTTGTTTCTCCGGTTGGTTATGTTCAGCCGGTATTCGGCCCTGACGGCAACCTCTATATCGGTGTAAACCGCTACCAAGGACCGATGGGTCAAAACCCTGGCCAGCTTATTGGTCAGTTCATTAATCTCGCCGGAAGCCCAATGACGAGTGTCAGCTTCATATTATTTGACCCGATATCCGGCGACCTCTTCGCGCAAGATGGTTCAACGCTTTGCAGATTCGTTGGACCCGGTAAGCCAAACGAGGGCAAGTTCATACGCGTCCATGCCAACCTTAACACACTTGGCCTGGGTAACGATGCCAGATGTATGATCTTTGCGCCTGCCGCCGAGACCACTACAGCAGCCAGTATTGATGCTGTGAAGAAAGCATCGAACGGAACAGCAGTGAACCTCACAGGGCAATATGTGACTGGTCAATTCTACAACGAGTGGGCGGAATCAATCGGCTTCGCAGTCGAGGACTCCAATCGCACCAGTGGAATTAGAGTAGTCTGGAGCGATTCATATGCATATCTTCCGATTCTTAGCACAGGCGACTGCGTAAATGTAGAAGGTTCGGTAGATACTGTTGACGGCGAGAGAGTAATAACCGCCACAAATGTAGTAGTTGATTCTACCAAGCCGAATGTCAAAATCGCTGCGCTTGGAATGACTGGAAAGAACACAGCAGGTGGTGTATATGGACTTCAGAGAGCTGTTGCAGACAATGCACTAGCTGATCCTGTCGTCGAGAGCATGGGACCTAACAACATTGGAATGCTCATGACTATATGGGGAACCGTTAAGGGTGCAAAATCCACCGGTGACTTCAATGGCTATTTCAATGTTGATGATGGGTCAGGATTGATTGATGGTGGAACTATGGAATATGGCTCCCCCGTCGCTGGAATAAAATGCCGTCCGGTTATGGACGAGAATACCTGGGAGATCACTGTGCCAGCCAATGGAAGCTATGCGGCTGTAACAGGAATCATGGGAGTTAAGAAGATAAACGGCGTAAATACCCGCTACTTCTGGACACTGTCATATAAGACATACTAATCATATTCCAATATGAATACAAAAAGGGCAGCGCTCAAGACTGGCGCTGCCCTTTTGAGTCGTATCTACATCACTTCTACTGTCTTGTTAAGGCGGGCTTTTTCTGCGGCAAAAACGATCAGGTGGCTTTCAAGAGATACATCATAGCCCGATGAAATGAGTGAAGGATCGTTGTTACGAACCGCGGCAAGGAAGCTCTGCATCAGTCCAAAGTCACCCCCGCCGTGGCCTGATGTTATCTGACCATCACCCATATACAACGGGATCGTGGTCTTGGTGTCGGAAAGGAAGTCCGAATGCACAATGCCATCGTCCGTGCATCTGAGCATTCCCTGGTCACCCATGATCAAAGTCTCACGACCTGCACTAAAGTTGAACGCTGTCATAGTGAATGTAGCAGTGGAGTTGTCTTCAAACTCCATATTGACCACTTGATGGTCGACAACATCATTATCGCACGCAAACACGCACCGCCCGTAAGGTCCGGTCTTGAGCGCATTCATTATGGCTTCAGGGGTCCCTTCGTGCGATAGAACAACCACTGGCCACTCTTCCAGATTTGTTCTATCTCTGGTATATATCTTCAATGCAGAGTAGGGACACTTCGATTCGATATCCTTCGGACAATCAGTGCAGCGATCGGCTGCGCCTTTGGGTTGATTTGCACGGTTGAAGTATGAAAGGTTGCCGAATGATGATACTGCTTTGCACTTGGCAGGCATGAAATAGTTGATAAGGTCGATGTCGTGGCAGGATTTCGCCAGGAGCATCGGGGAAGATTCTTCCTCGTTTCTCCAGTTACCACGAACGAAAGAGTGCGCCTGATGCCAATAGCCGACTGGTTCCAACTGCTGGATAGTGTGGACTTTACCAATTATTCCGCTGTCTATCATTTCTTTGAGCTTGCGGTTGAACGCTGTGTATCGTAATACATGGCATACCGCCAGCATGATGTTGTTGTCGTTTGCGGCTTTACAGATTGCTTTGCAGTCTTCGGGGGTTGGTGCCATTGGCTTCTCAAGCAATAGGTGATAGCCTTTATTTGCCAATGCAATCGCGGGGTCGCGGTGGTCGGCGTCCTGGGTGCATATAATCGCTGCATCAGCCATCTTTGGCTTGTCCAGGATGTCTCGCCAGTCACGGAACCTCATCTCTTCGGGTATGTTGAAAGCATCCCCATACCTTTTGCGCTCTGCGTCAATCGGCTCACACACTGCAACTACTTCTCCCTCTTCGGGATACTCTTCAATGTACTTGCTGTAGCACCATCCTCTGCATCCGGCACCAACAAGCACAAAAGAAACCTTTTTCATAATACTCCTCCAAGGCTACTGATCTCCCGTTCGCTCGATGGAGTTGAGGGAGTAAAATAACGAACCACTGATGCATCTCACCAGATAGTAAACAATCCCGTGATTACTACATTAGTAGGTTAGCATGGGCTGTTGAGCTTGTCAACATCGATGCTGGATATATTCTGGCTGTGCCATATTTCCACCAATATTGCATCTTGACTACTTCATATTGTGGTGTTACACTGTGGATTGTAGTGATGAGCTTGATGACTCCTACAATTGGCGCTTAAGCTCCACATGGAGGTGAAAAGTCGTGATAAAGATATGGTGTCGGCTGGCTGTACTTGCGGTAGCGTGCGGCTGCATGTTTAGTAGTGCACAGGGAGCAACTATTGCCCCCTATTACCCACAGGCTAAACCCATAACATATTCAGCACGGATTATACCAAAGGACCAACTCAGCAGCAAGATCAATGGTATAGCGTCTTTTAGCCTGGCAAACTATGAAAAGATAGTTTCACTTGATGGAGATTGGAAGATACTGCCTCCAGTTAACAGCCAGGAGCCCTTTGCTATTAACGTAGATTTGGACAAAAGCTACGCAGGCACAAACTACGATGACAAAGCATGGGACAGCATAAAGGTTCCCCTGAACTGGTATGAGCAGTATCCACAAGCACGCCAGTATGAAGCGCCATATGTGAAAGCATGGTATAGGAAAACCATAACTATCCCGGCCTCAGGAAATGGAAAGAACGTATTAATCCATTTTGGAGTGGTAGGATACCAGGCCGACCTGTTTATAAACGGCCAACTTGCATCCAGCCATCACGGCGATTTTATCCCCTGGGACGCTGATATCACCAAGTGGATTAAGTTCGGTAAGAGTAATACCATCGCACTGCGCGTATTTTCCGACTTTGGCCCTTCGTTTGGTGTAAAGACAGCAAAGCATGCCTATGGAGATCAGTGGGGCATAGGTGATATCAAGGCAGGCATCTGGCAGAGTGCATGGCTCACCTATGTACCGAAGATTTATGTAAAGCGCGCACTGATATCTCCTGATATAACCACATCAAAGGTTACAGTGGAATACTGTATAGCCAATGTCACCGGGAAAACTCAATATATGAGTTTACAGGGAATTGTCCAATCGGCAGTAATGATCTCCAAAGACCAACCAGCCAACATCAATCTTGGCAAAATCAAGTTACTGCCCGGCGAAAACCTGGGCAAGGTGCAGATAAAGCTGAAGAATCCTGTGCTATGGAGTCCTGAGAATCCTCATCTTTACTATCTCGTCCTGGCCTTGCGGGATGGCAAGAAAATGGTGTCAGCCCATGCTGAGAGGTTCGGGTATCGCAGTTTCAAAGCCAAGGGGCCCAACTTCTACCTCAACGGTAAGCGCATATATCTATTTGGAGAGAACATTCCCTCGATCTGGTATGGCGGCAGTAAACGATCAGCTAAGGACGAATCCGCCCACATCCGCAACTCCCTGCTTGGGTTCAAATCCCGTGGCTATAATATAATCCGCACTGCTCACCAGCCCATTGTTCCTGAAGTACTTGATGTAGCTGACGAAATAGGACTGCTGATCTACGACGAATGGGCATGGGCGTTCTCGAACACTCTGGACAAGTCATTCGAAAAGACTAACCTGCAGGAACTGAAGCAGTGGGTCTATCGTGATTACAATCATGCATCAGTAGTTATGTGGTCCTGTGGCAATGAGGTTAACTACGACGGCAACAAACCAGTCTATGAACAGCTAAACAAGCAGGTGCCGCTGGTCCGAAGCCTGGATGCCACTGGTCGACCTGTCAGCAGCTTCTCCGGTTCCGCGTTCTTCTTTGGAAAGTGGAAGCTAAATACTGACCTGGTTGACTATCACACCTATCTCGGACTCCTCGCCCCTGCCTGGACTCACTGGGAAGAAGATGTAAACCGAGTCATCAACTACGACAGCAGCATTTACGCCGAGAAAGGCAAGTTCGATAAGCCCTTTATCGTGTGGGAATGCATTGGTTTCTCCTGGGGTCAATATGAAGACCCGAGCTTTACTATAGGCGATGTGGATGCTTATGCCGCTTATGCTAACAAGGCTTCCAGTTGGGGCGCGCCGAATGGTGTCGGTTTTGCAGGGACCATAGGAATGGCCGCCGCACTCAATCCCGGCCTCGGGTGTCCTTACGGTCAGGAAGTCTATGGCAAACGGATAATGGAAATCATCCGTTATAACGATAGGGTGCAGGGAGCTGCTCCGTGGTTCATTAATCCTAACCTGAACGCCGCGACTATATGGAATCAACCTACTTACTGCGGCCTGCGCGAGGCGAATGGTGTTCCTCCAACGAGTTTCTTCACCGGCAGGGTGTACAAACCGATGCTGTTTATCATGAACAGCAGAAATGAGAACTGGAAGAACCTAGACCTTAATGTGACTCTTGTAAGCTCCGACGGGAAACAGCAGCAAATCGGCAGCTTCAAGGTGGCAAAAGTAATTGCATGGGAGAAATACAAAAAAAATATCAGCATGCAGTTACCAAATGGGCTGGTGCCGGGCAACTATCAACTACGCCTGACTCTCATGAACGGCAAGTCTGAAGTCAGCCGCAATTTCTATAACATCTTTGTTCAGAACCCGTCCGTAGCCACATCGACTGTGCTCAGTACGAAAAAGATAGGTGTACTGAAGCAGGATGACGAGCCGGGCAAGAGGATTCTAAAAGTTTTCTCTGATCTCGGTATAACTGCTGCACAGATATCTGATCTCAATTCGTTAGGGAGATACGATGTAATAGTCGTCCCTCCTGCAACATCGCGCAATCCGTTGTTGAGCACCCAGGAAAAACGCAATACTCTCATGCAATGGGTCTCCAACGGTGGGCTTCTCCTGTCGCTTGAACAGAATTATGGAGATAAAGTATGGTTGGGCAGCAGCTTGCAGTCAGGCGAGAATACTTTTGTTGATGTTGTAATACCGAAGCATCCCATATTCAACGGACTTACAGCGGAGAATTTCGACACATGGAGCAGCAATCCGAGCTATGGGCACGTGATCAACTATGGCCTGGCACCATTTACCGTTAATGCGCTCGCAGCTAGAGGGCCGTTCTGCGGAAGCCGTGGGGTCCTCAACGCGACCGCCGAGGGTTCCTATGGCAATGGCAGGATAATCGCCAGCCAGTTGAATGCTGCCGAGCTGTGGAATGTAGACAGCGTCGCGACCACATATCTGTACAATCTCTTCTCTTATGCGTTTGGAAACAATCTGGTTCCCAACGTTCGGCCGTGGTCTGCAAATCGAAGGGATATTGAGATGAGCAAAGACCAGGTCAAACTCATTAACCTCAGACCCTACGCCAACAAGGGCTTTTCCGATGAAGTATCAGGTGACCAGAAAGGTGGATGGACTGATCAGGGTGACAATGACTTCAGGATGATCCCGCTTGGTGAGAGAATGGTAAATGGAGTTCCATTTGAGATCATCGATCCTGCAAAGAACGGCGGCAAGAGCTGCCTGATCCTCAAAGGTCCGTTTAGAACATACTTCCCTGGTAAGATCAACGGTATCAGGGTTGACGCCAACCTCCAGCAGCTTTTCTTCCTCCACGCTCTCGCATGGGGTGGTGGAGATGGAAGGCAAGTCGGCGAGTATCGTGTAAATTATGATGATGGTACTTTTGAGATAGTAGCTCTCAAAGACGGCATAAACGTGGCGGATTGGTACAACCCCGGCGATCTTAAGGAAGCATTGGTCGGAATAACAGCAAAGCATCGCTCCGGCGCGGATGTAGGGCTTTGGGTTCTCGCATGGGACAACCCGAATCCGTCGAAGAGAATAATTAGCATAGACTTCTCATCTGATGGTAATAGTGCTATGCCAATTCTGGTGGCAGTCACTGGAAGAAAATAGCTCGCAATAGTGAAAGCAGCCAATTTGACTATTTAATGGGCTGCTTTCACTATTTGTTAACGTTGGACTGCTAACCTCTTGTGGAATATTCACTAAGGCGCTTGATTACTGTTGGCTTGTGTGCTACAGTGTTAATGCTGTAGTATTCCTACAATAGGCGGGTGAGATAGTAGGGTGAACGAATCTATAAAGCACAGAGTCGCAGACCAGATAATTGCTGATTATGTCGATAGCGGAAAACTGAAACCTGGCGATAAACTTCCCACTGTTCGCGAACTTAAGGATATATATAAAACATCGGATACTACCGTTCAGCACGCGCTTAATATCCTTGAGCTCTGGGGGTTGGTGAGGAAGCGTCATGGCAGCGGAAGCTATTTATGTGAACCCAACAGTATGCAGAATGGCCAGCGAGCTAAAATGATCGGCTGCATATCCTCGTTTGCCGATAACGATATAGCCGTTCGCATGTACGTGGGTATTGAAAAGGTTTGCAGAAAAAATGCCTATTGTATGATAGTTGCCAACACCCAGGACAACTATGAATCCGAGCGCGAGCAAGTAAAGCGGATGGTTGATATGGGCTGTCAGGCAATAGTGCTATATCCCGTACCCCGCACTGCAGAGCAGCTTCGTAATGATTATCTGAGGAATAGCTTTAAGGATTTCCCAATAGTCCTGATAGACAACGCTTTCCCTGAGCAGGGTGTATCACAAGTAGTTTTCGATAATCGATTGGCTGGTCGTGATATGGCTGAGATGCTGATCAAAGAAGGCCACAAACGCATTGCTTTTATGTCTCAGGATAACAATTTGCAGGTACGGTCGGTTCGAGACAGGCATAAGGGTTTCCTTGAGGCGTTGCAGGATCATGGAATTGAGTTCAAAGAGGAAGACCACTGGATCATCAGCTCTTCGGAATCAGTCTACAGCAGCCCTCAAGAGAGTGTTCAGAAGAACATAGAAGAAAAGTTGGCTGGTTGGCGTAAAAGCAAGGATCATCCTACTGCGGCTATTGCTGTTGAGGATATGACTGCTATTTACACAATCAATGTAGCTCAAGATTTCGGAATAAAAGTGCCCGATGAACTTAGAGTGGTAGGTTTTGATGACCTCAGCGTGGCGCGACTGTTCAGACCATCGTTCCCGACTACATCCCCGGACTTTGCAAGAGCAGGTTCTATAGCTGCCGAAATGGCCATTGAACAAGCTAAGCGGGGTGATCCGGCAAGATCATCCGTTTTCATAAACACGCTACCAGTTCCTATCAAGCGACGAAAAGCATAAGTCCATAGACCAATACCCAGCTTCGGTAACTTGTAAATTCTATGGCTGCACGCCACCCTCGTTCCCAAAGCATACGTGGCCAGATTACGCATATCTTCCCCAACCTTATGACTTTTTGACTTTAAGACCTTCTGACCCGCACCCGGAGCTTACTCCTTGACTAACTACAAACAGCGGTGCTACACTGTGGATTGTAGTGATGAGCTGTGTGACTCCTACACATATTTAAGATAACTATTACGAATACCAAGCCATAAATCCGAAATGCCGGATAGGAACTGCCAATGATCTCCACTCTCCGAAAGGCACTCCATCTCGTAAGATTAAGCATGTTTGTGCTCCTGATGGCAATATCTGCGACTGCATACGCAAATGCGACAGTTGAGAGGATCAACTATCGTGGGTGGCAGGACTCGTATAGACTTACTCTTGGATCGAGAAGCCTGGTTGTTGTGCCGGAGATCGGCGGCCGGATCATGGAGTATTCGATCAGTGGCAAGAACGTTATATGGGAGAATCCTGAGCAGTTCGGCCGCACATATCCAGTTTCAGGAGATTGGTACAACTTTGGCGGATACAAAACCTGGCTGGCTCAAAAAGACAAATATGCCTGGCCCCCAGACACTATGCTTGATTATGGAAAAGCCAATGTGGAAGTTATCAAAGATTCTTCCGGCGGTTCATTATTGAGAGTTACCGGTGCCGCGAGTATAAAGAGTGGAGTCATATTCACTAAAGATATCTCTCTGGATGATTCCGGCGAAGCACTTGTCAGGCAATCGTTGACAAATATCAGCTCACACCTCATTACCTATGGAATCTGGAATGTAACTCAGGTAAACGCACCGTGTTATGTTGTGTTTCCGATAGGGCAGAAAACGAAACTCCCCGGCGGTATCACTGATCTGGAAGGCATCGGGAGGAAGAAAGGCCAAGTTGATATAAAAGACGGCTTGTGCATAACGAAGTTCACCAGTGAGGGATGCAAGATCGGCGCTGATACCGACGGGACATGGCTGCTCTGGCTCAAAGATAACTTAGCCTACATAAAATCATTCAGCCCAATGGCTAAAAGCGCTCAATATCCACATAGCGGCTGCTCTGTGGAAGTATATGCCGATCCAACATATCCATACATGGAAATGGAACTACTCGGCCCAATACGTAAACTCCGCCCGGGTGAGCGCGCTGAGTTGGTGGAGAGATGGAGCATTATCGAGTTATCTCAGCCGATTGGAGATGAGAATTCGATCTTTGCAGCAATAAAGCAACTTCGCGAGAAGGGCTTTTTAAGACTACAATCAGTGGTGTCAACAAAGAAGGGGAAGTAGTATGTACCGGCAATCTTTTAATCTGATATTAAAGAAAAATCTTATGACTGCGGCTGCCGTAGTGTTTGCCACTGTGGCTTTGATCTCATGTGCCTATGCAGCAATTCCAGATTTTACCTTCATACACGTAAGTGACGAACACACAAACTCCGGACCGACCACTGCCGCCACAATCGCGGATCTTTCAGCGTTATCGTCTGTGACACTTGAGCCCTATGGAGTGAATGCCATCACACCGTCATTCGTTATAGAAACAGGCGATATGACAGAGTTCGGCCCTAAGAACGGCGCATGGGACCTGCTCAACACTTGGTATTCGTCCTGTAAGTTGACCAGATACCGTGCTCTGGGCAATCACGATTCAACATGGCGCTCGCTTTCTCCTGAAATGACAAAACTATACGGCGCTTCCTATTATTCTTTCGATAAGTTTGGCTGCCATTTTGTGATTCTGGATTCCGCCGGTCTTCAAGACCCACGGCCTGTTTTGTCTCCTGAAGAACTTGACTGGCTCAAAAAAGATCTTGCGCGGGTGGGGCGGGAGTGCCCTGTGTTTGTAGCAATGCATCACCCACTGGACTGCCAGGAATTCTCCGGCATATACGAGGTGGATCGCCTAGTCGATATCCTTCACCCATATAACATTGCACTTGTCCTTGTCGGCCACGGGCACAATGTGAGGCACAGCAACTACGACGGGATCGATATGGTTGAAGGCGGATCTGCTTTTGGACCAGGTAAACCGGGCTATCAGGTAATATCAGTATTGAATGGTAAACTGCGAGTCGCTTTTAAGGAACAGGGAAGTCCAGTTGCGGCTCACGCAATGGTTGAAAAGCCACTTGCACCATCTGCGGCTCGTTATCCATCAATTTCCATTCAATCTCCTGTGGAACGTGCATCATTCACTGACTGTATGCCCGTGAAGGCATGGGTAGATATCAAGGCAGGCGAAGTTAAGGATGCGTATGTTGAGATAGACAGCGATCAAAAGGTCAACCTGACACGCCAACCCAAAGGGAGCTTTGAGACAGAAATCGATGTGAGCAAGCTATCGCCTGGCGCTCATTACATCCGGGTATGCTTTGCCGGGCAGGATGGCGTAACCTACCACCGTTCTACCAGCTTCTATACAGATTCCGCGCGACCCAGAGCGCTTTGGAGAGCATATATGGGTGCGGCAAGCAAGTCACGCCCAACTGCGGCGGGAAACACTGTGTATGTAGGAACAAACGATGGTTCCCTTCGTGCTTACGATATAAAAACCGGCAAGCTGAACTGGCGCTTTAGGACAGGTGGCGCTGTGACATCAGAGCCTCTCGTTGTGGGTGGCAATGTATATTTCGGCAGCGAGGATACGTCGCTGTACTGCGTGTCGGCATCAACAGGCAAGCTCATATGGAAGTTTATTGCCGGCAGCCCGATCTACTCCAGCCCCGTGTCTGATGGCACTCATGTCTACTTCGGAGCCGCTGACGGTGCGTTTTACAGTGTCTCTGTATCTCAGGGTAAGCTGGCATGGAAGAACACTGATGCTACGTATAACATCGAGGTCAAGCCGTTCCTAGCCGAGGGCAGAATCTATTACGGGTGCTGGGATGCTTATCTGTATTGTCTTAATACCTCTGACGGAAGCCTTGTATGGAAATGTGTAGGAAAGGGCAGTTCCGAAGGCACTGCTCCTGCATATTATAGCCCGGCAGACTGCGGTCCAGTTGTGTGCAAGGGAAAGGTGTATGTGGCGGATCGCAAGTACAGGTTATCCGTGATAGATGCTTCTACAGGAAGCCTGACCAGTTACAAAGACGCCGTGTCTGCAGTAGGCCTTGCGATTGGGAGTAGTGACGTATTCCTTCGCAAGACTGACGGAGCCCTCGTAAAGGTTGATGATGCCGGAAAAGAAGTCTGGACCGCGTCAGTATCCATGGACCATCTGCCTGCAGCCCCCAGTGAAGCGGGAGGAATTGTATATGTCTGCTCAAGGTCCGGGCTCGTGAGCGCAGTGTCCTCAACAGACGGCAAGGTGCTCTGGCAATACCGCGTCTCTCCTCAATCGTTCGTCCTCTCAGGTATTGGGACATCGAGTAACTGCGTGTTCGTCGCAGGAACGGACGGTGTGCTCACTGCACTTAAAATCTGAATCGCTGAGATGCTGAAGGGATATGAAGACGCTGAATGAGAATGTACAAGTGTGCGGCGTTAGTCCCTTCAGCGTTTCATTTCATTCATCCATTCAACGATTCTGGGGACACAAACATAGTGCATCCGGCGACTTCGGCATCAGGATGCCGAAGTAACCTGCGTTATCTCTTCTTCTCCTTTCGCGTTTTCGCTCCTTCGCGCTGTCGCGATTAAATCCCTTCTCGCATGCTATTGCTGACATTAGAGTAGTAATCAATGCCACTGTTTCTGCAATATATCTTCCTCGAAAAAATTATTCATATACTCATTGACAAACAACCTCGACCATGGTACACTCCAAGTGTAGTAAGGACTAGAGTAGTTACTACGCAAGCTAGGTGGTATACGAGATTGAATGAATCAGTAAAGCTTAGAGTTGCAAATCTAATTATCGCTGATTATGTCAACAGCGGCCAATTGAAAGCAGGGGATAAACTTCCTACAGTTCGAGAACTGAAAGAAATATACAAAACCTCTGATACTACTGTTCAGCACGCTTTGAACATACTCGAAATGTGGGGCATTGTGAAAAAGCGCCATGGAAGCGGCAGCTACATTTCCGAGCCCGACTCCGTCCACAGTGCTCCGAGAACAAAGATGATCGGCTGTATATCATCTTTCGGAGACAACGACATTGCCATCCATATCTATGAAGGCATAGAAGACGTCTGCAGGAAGAATGGCTACCACATGATAGTTGCCAGCACCCAGGACGATTACGATGCCGAACAAGAGCAGATCAAACGGATGGTTGATATGGGCTGCCAGGCTGTAGTTCTCTACCCCGTGCCTCGGACAGCCGAGCAACTTCGCAACGACTATCTGAAAACAAGTTTCAGGGACTTCACAATAGTCCTGATTGACAATGCTTACCCGGAGCATCGTATATCGCAGGTAGTCTTCGATAATCGCCAGGCAGGCCGCGACATGACGGAGATGTTGATCAAAGAAGGCCACAGACGCATAGCATTCATGATGCAAGACAGCAATCTACAGGTCAGGTCTGTAGAAGACAGGTACAGGGGCTTCCGTGAAGCACTGAGAGAGCACGGCATTGAATTCAGGGACGAAGACAGGTGGGTTCTCAGCGCAGCTAAATCAATCTACAGCAGTCCCCAGGACGATGTTCAGAAGAACATAAAGCCAAAGCTCATGAATTGGCATGAGAGTAAAGACCACCCCACCGCCGCTGTAGCAGTGGAGGACAGGACAGCCATCTACACAATCAACATAGCTCAGGAGCTTGGCATAGACGTGCCTGAACAGTTCAAAGTAGTGGGGTTTGATAATCTGAGCATTGCCCGGTTATTCAAACCATCGTTCCCAACTACCGCACCGGATTTCACACGAGCAGGTGCACTGGCGGCTGAAATGGCTATAGAGCAGGCTACAGGAGGTGACCTATCGAGATCATCAGTTTACATCAACATGCTTCCGGTTCCGATAAGACGGCGAAAAGCATAGATATATCAAGCCATAAAAACTCATCAGAAAAGCGGAGAACTACATTGAGACCCAGTAAAAAAGGATTCACATTAATCGAACTGTTGGTAGTTATAGCGATCATTGCTATATTAGCAGCTATTCTATTTCCAGTATTTGCTAAAGCAAGAGCAACTGCTAAAACCAGTTCATGTGCTAACAACTTAAAACAACTTTGGACAGCCGTGAGCATGTATGCTAACGAATATGATCAGACTTATCCTGCACCCAGATGTATTGTAGCTACACCAAAATCCGGCAGTGGTGGTCAGCAGCCCCATCCTCTCTGGTTGGTGGAGCCTTATGTAAAAACCAAGCAGGTTTACAAGTGCCCTGTGGACAATGGTGGCAGCGGAACCTACTTCGATTCATTGGCCAGTGTAAACACTGGAACTGACGACAGTCCTAAGTACACTGCTATGTTGGACGATGATGGAATCCAGGTCCAGTGCGGAACCAGTTATTCGATGAACGGTTTCATTTCATCACCGATTGATGACGCCGGCAAGCTCGCATCACCACTCAAAGTTGAAAAGGTAAACTCACCAGCGAACTGTATGATGATTGCAGAATGCAAGATTCCTATGACTTGGCTTTACTACAAGAAAGACTATGTAGACAACTTTATGGATGTCAAGAGACATGGTAATGGTACAAACACCGTGCTCTGTGATGGCCACACGACATTTATCAAACCAGGCAGTTGGAAAGTCATGGAGATGACCGCTGCAGAGAGATCAAAACTCGACCTTACACCGCTTCCGTAGGCTTCAATCACAAAGATATTTGTGCAATATCATCAGCCTGCCGCGATCCTGTAGCAGGCTGATGATTCCAGACCAGAAATACCGTTACAAGCGGAATCAAGGGATATGCCTGCAGATTATTCCCACTGTGGATGGGTTTACGGTATATATTTCCGATGAGAGCGAAAATGCTCTGCATTTTCTAGGGCATCGCAGCGAACTCTCTCGCGACTGCTCCGCAGCGCTGTCGAGTTCGTTACGAAGGGAACGAAAATGCTCTGCATTTTCTAAGGAGTGAGATGAAAAGACTGCAGTATGGTAGTTATTGCGATAAGGTCCTTGGCGGATGGTTGGGCAAGTGCGTCGGTGGCTCACTTGGTGCTCCAACTGAAGGAATTAAAGCCAGCAATAACGTGAAATTCTACACGAGTTGTGATAAGGCCCAAATTGCAAATGACGACCTTGATATTCAGCTTGTATGGATTCATGCGCTAAAGCAGCGAGGAGTTGAGATAACCGCCAGCGACCTGATGGAAGAATGGGTCGAGCATGTCACGTTCCCATGGAGCGAATATGGCTATGCTCTGCGCAACTTCAGAACAGGCATTCATCCGCCTGAATCTGGGCGATTCAACAACTCATTTTATGGCGAGAGCATGGGATGCCCGATACGGTCTGAAATCTGGGGAATGATATGCCCTGGAAATCCCGAACTGGCTGCCGACTATGCTGAAAATGATGCATCACTAGACCATTTCGGCAATTCCATACATGCCGAGAGGTTCCTTGCGGCAATAGAAGCAGCGGCGTTTGTCGAGAACGACATATGTAAACTGTTGGATATTGGGTTGTCAGTTATACCTGCAGACTCCAGGCTTGCTCAGTGCATAAATTATATAACAGAATGCTTCAACAACCGTATACCACTGGTAGAGGCCAGGGGGTTGATGCTCAATAGGTTTGGTCATCCTGATTTCACATCCTCCCTGCAGAACCTTGGCTTTATTGTCATTGGCTTACTTTATGGGATGGGTGATTTTGAGAAGTCACTTCTCAGCGCAGTGAACTGTGGATTTGATACAGACTGCACCGGGGCAACTGTTGGAGCCATTCTTGGGATTACCTTAGGAGCGAGCAGCCTACCTAAGAAATGGGTGGACCCAATAGGCAACAAGATCATCAGTTTGCTGGATATCAACGCCTTATTGGACGAGCCAACGATCAACTGCCTTAGCCGTGAGACATGCGAAATAGGCATGGCTGTGTCGATGGCTGGAAAGACAGATTGGCTGATCGATAATGCGCCTGAGGTGCTGGTCATTGCTGCTGACGGAATACTCGATAAGCCTAAGAGAGAAATCAGTATTGATGTTGAGTACCTTGGTATGTCGTCCATATCTTTTTCCGACTCTGGAAACGCAAGGCTTTTCGTGCGGAACCACACAGGGCACGATATAAAAGGAACGCTTGAGCTTTTTGTCCCTGAAATCATGGTCTCCAGCTTCACAAAAGTAGACTTTTTCGTACAGGCGATGGGTGTGTTTCAGATCGACGTTAAGGTTTCATTGAAATCCGGGGTTATGCAATTGCCGGTGGTGAACCGCATAAAGCACATCTGCACATATGATGGAAAGAGCAGCGAGGGGTGGTTCGGCTTCTCGGGAGCTTCACAGTGGCTGGTAATGGGACCATTCTGGGAACCGCTTCCCAATTCTGCTATCAAAACATGCAGATATATAGCACATCAATCACTTTCGCTGCCTCCATACGAAGTGATGGTGTTAAATACGGCTTATCTCGACAAGGAATACATTCCAGAGCCGGTGCAGGGTTGGGATCGCGACAACTTGCCGCCACACACACCACACCTGGAAAGGGTCGTGATCAATTCTCATGAGGACAAAGTAGACCTGGACAACATTTTCACGCTGCAAGGTCCTCAGACATTATATCTCTACAGAGAGATAGATTCTCCTCAGGAGCGTAAAGCCTGGATCGTGATAGGCGCGAACGACGGCATAAAAGTGTGGATCAATGGGGTGGAATGCCTTAGCAGCATAGACCGCATGTATACATTCCCAGGCCACCACTCCGCTGAGGTGAAACTTAATCAGGGTGTCAACACCATTCTGGTCAAGGTCGTAAGAAGTGGTGCTAATTTCGACTACAGCTTTGCGCTTAAAGAGCATAATGATCAGCACTGGCACAAAGAACAGCATCTGGTGGATTATTCAAATATACGGCTGTCGGATCTGAAGAATGATACTCCGGAACTCGACGGCAAACTGATCAAAGAAATATCCGTATTGGAAGTGTCGGAGATAACACACAAATAGAAGTAGGCGCAACATGAACACAAAACAATTCTGTGCGTGGGTGTGCTGCGGCCTGATCGCAATAACGCTGGTGGCGTGGCGAATTCAGCCGAAGCCGGTCGAGGATGGTAAAGTCCAACTTATATGGTCGACTGATGACAACCCAGCGCGTCGTGAGCAGACATCCCTGTTTAACAAGCTATATCCTCGATACAGCCTCAAAATCGATCCCAGCAACAGCGGCATGGAGAAGGTTATTGTCCAGTCCATAGCCGGTGTGGGGCCGGATATATACGACAGCTATAATTCGCAAATAAATTCATATGTCAAGGCAGGCATTGCCTGGGACATCACGGACGAACTCATAAAGATGGGTGTGGATATCAACAAGGATATGTGGTCCTGCGTTCGCCCATTCGTAACGTATAACGGACGTGTATACGGTTTTGCGACAAACGCAGGCAGTTGTGCATTCTGGATTAACAAAGACATCTTCGATCAGCAGCACGTGCCATATCCCAAGGGACCATGGAAGTGGAACGAGTTTCTCACTGTGGCCAAGCGGATGACCATTAGGGACAAGAACGGCCGCGTGAAAGTTTATGGCCTGATCGGAGCTTGGGACAACTGGCAGACGTTCGTCCTCCAGCACGGCGGAAAAATGTATAACAGCGACGGCACGCGGTGCACCCTGGACAGCCCTGAATCAATTGCCGGTATTCAGTTCATACACGATCTTGTCTATAAATATCATGTTTCTCCCACACCAGTGGACGAAAACGCGATGGCGACCCAGGGCGGTTGGGGATCGGGCACTATAAGTCTTTTTGGAGGCGGGAAGGCGGCAATGGGCATGGGCGGCCGGTGGTGGTTGTGCACCTTGCGCAACTATAAGGGGCTTCGGCTCGGAGCTGTTGAGTGCCCGTATGGTCCACTTCACATTTTCTGGGGATACGGCAAGGCTACGCTGCTAAACAAGACCAGCCCTAGAAGATATGAAGCGCTACAGTTTATTAAGTACGTGACAAGCAAAGATTACAACGAGCTCAACAATCATCAGGCGGATGCTCTTGCCCCTATGATCCGCTATTCATATACTGACAAGTATCTGCACGATCCCGCGTATCCAAAGGAAGACTTCAATGCAGTGTGGCGTGATGCAATGAAGTTCGCAGTAGCGATGCCATCCAGCCCATTTATTGAAGGCGGAGTTGAGGAGCGTATATTCTACAAGCAACTTGACCTGGTTAAGACCAATCAAAAGTCTGCCGCAAAGGCGATGCAAACAGCCGCGAGGCTGATAAATGCGGAGATCCGCAATAATGTAAGCAAGGACCCTGTTCTTGGAGCAAGATACACGGCACTAATGAAGAGGCACCGACAATGAACCCGAATTATTCACAAAATGCGGATACGACAAGCACTACTGGCGTAACCGCAATCTTATCACGAATAATGCGGGTGAAAGCACGCAAGACACAGTTGCTTTCGGCATTGGGATTTCTTACCCCGAACTTTATCGGGTTTCTGATATTCACAGCCGGGCCTGTATTATTTTCACTTGTAATAGCATTTTCCAACTGGAACCTGCAGAGGACTGTTACATTCCAGTGGGTAGGCTTTGATAACTTCGTGCACCTTTTCCATGACCAGCAGTTCTGGGTGTACATGGTGAACACAGGCTACTTCCTGATCGGAATTCCAGTATCCATCGCGGGTTCACTGGCTCTGGCAATCCTTTTGAATCAAAACCTCAAAGGAATGACGATATACAGGACCCTGTTCTACCTCCCCAGCTTTACTGCTGGAGTGGCGTTGATGATCCTATGGAAGAACTTGTACAATCCCGAGTTCGGCCCGATTAACGCTGTAATAGAAGAAGTTTCCCGAGTGCTACAGCTCGGCATACACGGCCCACAGTGGCTCATTTCCACGAGGAACCTGCTTGGAATAGATGTCGAACAGGTGAGGTTGGTGATCCAGCAGTGGGGCCTTGGAGCACGTGATGCGATTATCATTATGGGCATCTGGACCGCAATCGGTGGAAGCAATATGCTTCTGTATATAGCGGCCCTTACGAATTTGCCTGAAGAACTTGTTGAAGCCGCACAGCTCGATGGAGCTGGGAAATGGCAAGTATTCAAAAACGTTACCTGGCCGCAGCTCGCTCCCACCACATTCTTCATCGTGGTGATGAGCTTCATCGGAGGCCTCCAGGGTGGGTTCGAGCAGGCACGCGTTATGACCAACGGCGGACCCGCGGGCACCACGACCACAATCTCATATTACATATACACCAAGGCATTCGAGCAATTCCAGATAGGTTATGCATCGGCGGTATCCTGGGTGCTCTTTGCGATAATCTTTGCAATTACACTTGTCAACTGGAAACTCGGCAATAAGGAGGTCAGCTATTGATGGGTGCAACTGCAAAAAAACGAACTAACCGTCGCAAAAAGGCTAGCTTGATCATAAGCCATCTCGTGCTGATTATTATAGCGTTAACTATGCTCACACCATTTATATGGATGGTATTAGCGAGCTTTAAGTCTCTTGAAGAAGTAGAACAACTAAGACCACTACCGAGTATATGGCACCCTGAGAATTATGCTCAGGTGTTCCAGCAAGTTGCGTTTGCAAGATACTACTTCAACTCCGTCTTCGTAGCCATCTGGGTGACGGTCCTTACATGTTTCACAAGTAGCATGGCAGCGTTCGCATTTTCCAGGTTGAAGTGGAAGCACCGGGATACAATCTTCAAGTTGTACCTCGGAACGATGATGATTCCCGGCGTGGTGACTATGATTCCGAACTATACGCTGATGGTCAAGCTGCATATGCTCGACTCATTCACTGGTTTGATACTCCCCGCCGCGTTCACGGCATTCGGAGTATTCCTGCTTCGGCAGTTCATGATGAGCATACCACCTGCTCTCGACGAAGCTGCAACTATAGACGGTGCCAGCTTCTGGCAGATATTCGTGGAGATTATCTTGCCTTTATCCAGGGCTGGCATTGTAACCCTTGCGATCTTCACTTTCCTGGGGACATACGGCAGTTTTTACTGGCCATTGATTCTTGTGAAAAGCCAGCACCTGAGAACGCTTCCTATTGGTATGCTCTACTTCGATAGTGCATACGGCAGGCAGACAAACCTCATAATGGCGGCATCTGTAATGAACATAGTCCCTCTAATCGCTATTTTTGTAGCGGGGCAGAAGTTCCTGGTCAAGGGAATCCAGCTCGGTGCAGTCAAAGGCTAATCATTACTCAATGATTGAGTTGTCTGTATACTACAATTAACTTGACAAACCCAACAACCTGTGGCATATTACAAATAGTAGTAATGACCTACGGTGTGCTAATCAATGATGGGCAAATATACCCGGCATTGTGCAGCCATCCTGGATTAGTGGGTCATTTACCATCAATATTATAGCACCTTTGAACCACCGTACAGGAGGGGCGATTACGTGGCCGGATTTTCCCTCTTAACAAAACGACCTGTAACGAGGTGCCTAGATGTTATGTGACCCACTAATCCAGTTTTTGTTGGGGGTGGTTGAACATCTGTATCACCGGAGAATACGCTAACCCACATTATTTGAGACTGCCGCATTATCCAGGTTAAAGTGAACAATGCGGAAGAGATGGTCCGTTGTCACCAAAATACTGAAATAAAGAAGAGGAGAGATTGAACAGATGTCATTGTTAAGAAAGCTAATCTTCGCCGTATGTATTACAGCTTTCGCCGGAAGCGCTGCGATAGCAGGCATCTCCGGTACATTCGTAAAGGCTGATGCTACAAATACCAGCCCGGGCAGTGCTATTGCTGCAAAAGATTATGCAGATGGCTACGATGCCCAGTGGTCACCGCTGCCGTGGGGCAGCTACACCGCTCTATCATCCTATGCCAAGTTTGACCCCGTGAATGGCATTGGTGAAGACTGCCCGCAACTTACCACGTCCGTCAATACCCTGGACCCCACAAAGACTTATGAGATCTATGTTCAGTTTTTTGCAGTCATCGGCGGGTCTTGGGGTGTGTATGCAAACCTGTCTGGTCAAGCCAAGCAGCTTTACACCCTTCACAACTCTGTTAAGACCGGTATTATGTATAATGGAACTGACCCGATATGCGAGGTGAAACTCGGCACAGTCACCGGTGTCTCATCTTTCTCTGTGGACGTCGACGACTACAGTGATTCATCAAACTATGCAATTTCTGCTTATTATGGCGTTAGTTACAAGGAAGTCCCAACCAAGCCTGCAGGTATCTCCGGCACATTCGTGAAGGCTACTACAAGCAATACCGGTCCCTCCAACGCTATTGCCGTAAAGACATATGAAGATGGTTACGACGGGCTGTGGACTCCCTGGAATAGGGGTAACCTCACCGATGTCCTGACATCTTATGCCAAATTTGACCCGGCAAATGGAGTCGGAGAAGATTGCTCTCAGATCACTACAACAGTCAACACACTGGACCCGACGAAGACCTATGAGGTCTATGTTGTATTCTGCGCTGCTAAAGGTGGATACTGGGGTATCTATGCAAATATGCCTGGGCAGCCCAAGAAATTGGTCACTGTAAGTAATGCAACAGAGACCGGACTGACATTCGATGGCACCAATCCGATCTGCGAGTATAAAGTGGGTGTTGTAAGCGGTACAAACACAGTCTCTGTGAATGTTGATGACTACAACGACAGCACCAACTATGCACTATCTGTCTACTATGGCGTAAGCTACAAAGAAGTCCCTGCGGGCACGAATTATGGCGGAATCACCGGAGTGTTCGTACATGCTGATACCACCAACACTACTCCGGCTGACGCCTTAACGGGTACAGATTGGAACGGATACGATCAAAAGTGGGACCTTACTAATTGGGGCAAGGACACTGCTTATCGTTCATTCGCCAAGTTTGATCCTGCAAGCGGTACTGGTGAGGACTGCCCTCAGCTTACTACCACCGTTAATGGACTGGATTCATCGAAAACCTACGACATTTATGCACAGTTCTATTCCGGCTACGGTGGAAACTGGTCATTATATGCTAACCTTGCCGGCAAGCCGAGCGAGTATCTTTACCTCGGAAACTCGACCGATACAATGCTGACATTCGACGGCACCAACCCAATTTGTGAATACAAGCTGGGCACAGTGAGTGGCGTAAACTCCTTTGCTGTAAATGTCGACGATTTCAGCAATTCTTCTGACTATGCACTGTCTGTATATTACGGTGTGAGCTACAACGACGTGACCCCTGGTGAGCCTACTCCAACCGCACCGGTTGTAGGTATCAACAACAAGGCAGTCAATGATTCGATAATTGCTCCGGCATCAGCGAACTATCAGTTCAAAGTCTGGGGTAGAGTGAGCATCCTTTCCACGAATTCGTTCACCGTTGATGACGGCTCCGGCGTGCCCGTAACCGTTATCGCGCCGAGCTACACTGGAATTGCCAACGGCAACTACGTGTCCGTAGTTGGAACACTGACCGATCAGTCCGGCACCCGCGTACTAAATGCCAAGGCATCAGATGTAGTGAAACTTAGCGACTAAAACCTCATAACGTATCTTGTTGCTAAATCAAAAGCCCCGGATGGATTGTTCATCCGGGGCTTTTGCCGTCAATCTTAAATCAGTGCAGGAAACATGTTATCATATTCGTAACTCAAAAGAGAGTCCGTAACGCAGGAGGTCAATATAACCTTGAAGTCGCGCGAAAGAATACAAGCAGTACTAGATTTTCAAAAGCCGGACAGGCTGCCGATTATCGAATGGGCTCCCTACTGGGACAAGACTATTGAGCGATGGAGATCTGAAGGTCTTCCAGACAACATCCAGACATACACCCAGATAAGAGAGTACTTCGGGTTGGACCCAATGCTCGATGTGTGGATTCGTGCTAAAAGCCCAGGGTGCCCGGTGCCCAGTTCTCACGGTGCAGGGATTGTTAGCTGTGAAGAAGATTACGATGCCATACTGCCATACCTCTACCCAAAGGAACCATACGATCCACGCGCCCTTGAGGAAATAGCTGCAGGTTGTGAGCAGGGAGCGGGGCTGTGGGGTTGGTTCGAGGGATTCTTCTGGCACCCCAGGGAACTCTTCGGCATTGAAGAACACCTCTACGCATTTTATGATCATCCTGCACTGATGCGACGAATGAACCAGGACCTGCTGGAGTTCTTCGAGCGCACAGTGGATTTCATATGCAGTTTCGTAAAACCTCAGTTTCTTGCACTGGCCGAGGATATGTCTTATAATCACGGCCCAATGATCTCAAAATCTATTTTTGATGAACAACTGGCAGATTTTTACGTTAAGGCTTTCGGTATCCTAAAAGCACACTGCATAAAAGGCTTTGTAGACAGCGACGGATTGGTTGATGAGCCGGTAGATTGGTACGCAGGGGTAGGGTGCAATGGGTTCTTACCGCTTGAAAAGCAGGCTGGAGTTGACCTACTGAAGTACAGGCAAAAGCACCCGAAGTTCCTGTTCCTTGGCGGGTTCGATAAACTCTGCATGAATAAAGGCGAGAACGCGATGCGTACTGAGTTCGAGCGGCTTCTACCGGTTATGCGGCAGGGCGGCTATATACTTGGTGTGGATCACCAGACCCCGCCTGAGGTGTCTATAGAAGACTACAAACTATACATCAAGCTGCTGAGAGAATACAGTGAACTTGCAGCAAAATAATTAGTTCTCTGTGCTCTTACGCCAGATCGGCGGACAATCCATCTTTAGCTTAGGAATATCCGAGTCCTGTTTCCCAGCAACATTATTAAGGAACCAATGAATGCCTGATTCTCCCAGTTCATGCATATTTAACTGCACTGTGGAGAGCCCGGCTTCAGCGGCAGCGGGGATGTTATCGAACCCGAGCACAGCGAGATCACCTGGCACATTGATTCCTCGGGCTGATAACACGTCCATCGCACCAAGTGCACGTAGATCGTTAGCAGATACAAGGAGATCAAATTTGGGCTTTTTGTGTGTAGTCAAGTATTGAGCCATCGCAACCTGTCCGGCGTGTCTGCTGATGTCCGGGCATGGGATGATATCAATTTCATGGATACCTCGGCTTTCCAACGCATCGTGATAACCATCATACCTGGGTCCCTCATGGGAATCATGGGGGTTTCCCAGGAACGCGAGGTGTGTGAAGCCATGCTCCAAAAGATGTTCAACGGCTAGTTTTACTCCTCCATAATAATCGGGAAACACGGTCGGCAGCTCACTTTCCCAGTCACCCATGATACTCGGCATAATCAAGGCGTAGGGAATAGCCATCCGTTGCAGCCGCAATACCCACGCAGGAGCGGCTTCCCAGCAAAAGATCAAACCGACGTTCTCGCCAAGACTATCAATTGTATAACGCCACTTGTCTCCTATGGCGTCAGCGAACAACACTTGCATTCGTATGCCTTCGGCAAGCGCGGCTGTGCTCATTCCTGCCAGCAAGTCATGAGTTGTCCACTCACTGTGGGGGTTATATGTCTGACGCGGGATGCATACCAAAATATCTGTAAGGCTGGTTCTAGCAGATGATTTAACAAAAGCCCCACTGCCCCTGATGGTGGTGATCAACCCAGCATCGGACAATGTTTTGTAGGCGTGGATTACCGTAGAATAACCGATTCCGTATTCCATGGCAAGAGCGTGTGCTCCTGGCAATGGATCTCCGGGACGAAGCGAGCCTGAGCGTATTTTATCAGTTATCTCAGAAATCATTCGCTGAACTAATACTGATCTGTGCTTTGAAATAGTCTTGTCCGTTGCCATGTTAAACTCCCAGTCAGTGGCTGCGTATGATATAACTACTGATATGATATATCATATATAATGTCCCTTGTCAAATCATAGACAGCAAGTGTTTGCAAACTCAATAATAGCCGTTGCATACTATTGTTCAGCGTGATATACTGCGTTTGCATTATATTATGTGCTGTAGATATATCATACATAAACAGAGGTATAAGCGACATGCATGTAGCATCCGCGTATGTTCAAAAGCCGTTTCAGGTGAGCTTTCAAGACGTTGAACTTAGACCACCCAGCCTTGGCGAGGTATTGATTGATGTGCTTGGTTGTGGAATCTGCGGTTACGATATGGAGATGGCTGAATATCTCGCCGATAAGCCCCAGGCCTTTGGACACGAAATTGTAGGCATTGTTCGTGAGGTCGGAGAGGGTGTAACGCATGTAGCACCAGGCGATCAGGTTGTACTGGAATCCGGCTCTTTTTGCTGTGATTGTGCCGACTGTCGCAACGGGAGAGTGGATCTGTGCGCAAAAGGCCGGAACTTCTGGGGTGAATCTGCACTTGGGTTCTCTGAAGCTATGATAGCCCCAGCAAGAGCTGTTGTACCTGCACCCGATATTGACCCTATGGCGGCAGTACTTGCGGAACCTTGTGGTGTAGCTATTGATATGGTCGTAACCGCCGAGATAGGGCTTACCGACCGTGTGCTGGTAGTTGGAACCGGAGCAATTGGATTAATGGCGCTTGCGATTGCCCGCCATAAAACGACTGGTCCTGTAGTCGCAGCAAACCGCACACCGGGTCGATTGGAAGCGGCAAAACGTGTGGGGGTTGATGCTGTAGTTGCGTTGCGCGAGACACCACTAAAAAAATGTGGAGAGCCTTATGGCGGGTTCGATAAGATATTGATTACAGCTCCCCCGCAGGTAATACCCGATTGTATAACTGCCGCTGCTTACGGAGCGTATATCGTGTATATAGGGTCGGATTTTGGGGGTGGGGGCGTGGTACCCATTGATACACACGCGCTGCACTTTGGTAAAAAGCAACTCCGATCGTCGTTCGCCTCACCGGCACTATACCTGCCGCAGGCACTGCACATGTTAAGGACGAGTGCGGTTCCGGCCAAGGAGATAGTCAGCCATGTATTCCCGCTGAGCAAGATTAGCGAGGCCTTGAGGACAGTGCGTGAGGAGAGAGACACGGCTCGTAAGGTTGTTGTGGTTCCAGATGCGAGGTTTGAAAGTGAGGGTAGTCGATGACAAAGGTTGGAATTGTAGGCTGTGGCACAATATCAAAGTTTCATTATGAAGGCTATGAGCGGGCTGGAGCGAAGGTTGTCCACGTATGTGATTTGAACATTGACGCAGCAAAAAGTGTTGCAACTCGTTATGGTGCGCGAGTGAGCACGGACTACCGCACGCTTATAGACGATCCCGAAGTTCAAATAGTCAGCGTGACTACATACTCAAAGCTGCACAAAGAAGTCGCTCTGGCAGCAATTGCTGCAGGAAAAGGTGTGGTATGCGAAAAGACACTTACTGATAGCGCAGGATCCTCAGCAGAGTTGGCTACAGCGGCGGACAAGGCCGGAACATTCTTCACTATCGGCTATATGAAGCGATATTTTCCGGCAGTCCAACAGGCAAAGACATTGCTTACCGATATGGGGCAGATCATCAGTATCCATGCACGTACGTGGCAGGCGTGGGACTGGTGGAATTGTGAAATTCCAAAAGAATACAGAAACCATCCATCAGGAGTTATTAATACGAACGGCGGAGGTATACTCGTAGCCGGCGGAAGTCACATACTGGACTTGCTGCACTTCCTGGCGGGTAGACCAACAAATGTCTGTGGCCAGATGTACATCCGTGAAGGACTTGATTTCGACACTCGAGCAAATGCAATGATGTGGCTCAAAGATGGTGGAATAGCCAACCTGGAAGCATGCTGGCACCCGATGTCGTATGCAGGCTACGAACGCAATGGTTGGGATGAAAGAATAGAGATTAACACCGCAAAGGGCCGCCTTGACCTGGCAACCCCTATGTGGAACAAACCCACCAGCAATGGTGCATTACTCGTACATCAGGATGCCGCCACTGGCCGCACCACGGAGTATCGTTATCCGGCTCTGAACCCGTTTGATATTGAAATGGCAGAAGTAGTGCGCCGCTTTGAATGTGGTGAACCTGGATCACCATCCGCTTGGGATGGTTATGTCGTTGATGAATTGATCTCACAAATCACAAAATCAGCACAAACACAAACTGTGTGCCCGATGATATGGAGAGACAGATAATAACACAATTGTATTAGTAGCAGTGATTAGGAGGCAACTAGACGCGACAGGGATGAAGTGATAAAAACAATTCACAAAGTGTATTGACCCTATACTGAGCAGTATGTATACTGGACACTGCTTGATCTCATTGAATGGATCGGCAAAACGGATAGGGGGGACGGGCAATAAGTGACAAGCCCGCTGGATTAATGATTAGCAATGATGCAGTAGTAAAGCAAGTTACGGATTGGGCCGAGTCCTGCTTTGTTGGAAACACCGCTGAGCAGGAATGTGGAAAAGATGCTGGTAGATTTCTTGCCTCAACAGGCATACCCTTCTCATTTGTATATGGTGGGTCGCCGTCTTCAGATATCCTGTGTAAATGGAATCGCAGTGTGAAGAAAGATGACCGGGAAGACCGCGTGTGCTACAGCATCACGTGGAATGATCCCGACACTGGGTTAGCAGTCACCGCTGATTTGACTGCATTCAAGGGTTACCCGGCGGTCGATTGGCTGCTGTACTTCGAAAACAAGGGAGCAAGCGACACTCCAATTATCGAAAACATACAGGCGTTGGATATTCGCCTTAATACGCTCGATGCAGGCAATGCCGTGGTGTTGCATCAACTGCACGGTGATGAGGCGTTCAGAAACGACAGCTTCGAACCTTATGATATAAACTTAATGCCCGATGATAGCCATTCTCTGGCACCGACAGGTGGGCGGCCGTCGAGTCTGACCGCATTTCCTTTCTGGAACATGCAGTATAAAGATCGGGGCATCGTAACTGCTATAGGCTGGTCCGGGCAGTGGGCGGCGGCATTTGATAGGTCCAATGAGGGTGTTACCACGTGCAAAGCCGGAATGGAGAAGACGCATCTCCTGCTTCACCCCGGTGAAAAAATCCGCAGCCCGAGAGTTCTTCTCATGTTCTGGCAAGGTAACATACAGGATTCGCAGAACCAGTTCCGCAGGCTGATGCTGTCAAAATACGTTCCGCAGAAAGACGGCGCTGCCCTGCGCTTGCCTATCTGCCTCCAGACATATGACCGTTATAAGACAGAGCCGGGATGGGCAACTGAACAGGGACAGATCGAAGCTGCTAATGCCGCTCGTGAACTGGGCTGTAACGCTTACTGGTTCGATGCGGCATGGTTCCCAGGCGATTTCCCAGATGGTGCAGGTAACTGGTATACCAAGCCCGATGAGTTCCCTAATGGCCTAAAACCGGTAGGAGAGCATTGCAAGAAAATTGGAATGGATTTCATACTCTGGTTCGAGCCGTGTCGAGTTGCTCCCGGCACATGGATTGCACGCGAGCATCAGAATTGGCTTCTCGGCAGTGAAGATGGTGGGCTCTTTAATCTGGGCAATCCAGATGCTTTGAAATGGCTGACCGATCTCCTTTCCGAGCGTATTGGCGATTATGGGGTCACGGTTTACCGCGAGGATTATAATCTTGATCCGCTTGAGCACTGGCGTGGGAATGACACTCCAGACCGGCAGGGCATGACTGAGATACGCTTCGTAGAAGGTCATTACGCAATGTGGGATGCGCTTCGCGAGAGGCATCCGGGGCTGTGGATAGACAACTGTGCGAGCGGCGGTCGAAGAATCGACCTCGAAACCTGCATGCGCTCCGTGCCGCTGTGGCGGAGTGATTCAAACTGTTGGGCAGGCAATCCCGAACTCAAGCAAATGCAAAACGCGGCGTTGTCTCAGTTTGTTCCACTCAACACATCATGCGCGTGGGACGCCGATTCCTATACGCTGAGAAGCGCGACTACAGGCGGATTGATCTGCCAGTTTGCATATCTTGATCCCGCATTCAATAAAAGCCTTGCGCAGAAGCTGCTGGCTGAGGTAAAAGAGAACGGCAAATATTGGTACGGTGATCTCTACACATTGACACCGATAACAACTTCAGCCGACCAGTTCATGGCTTATCAGTGGCACCGCCCCGATCTAGATGAGGGCATTATTATGGCGTTCCGGCGTGCGGAATGCGCCAGCCCTGATCTCCTTGTATCTCTGAGAGACGTAGATGCTGCCAAAACTTACGATGTTGAATTTGTGGATGGTGAGCTGAACAAGTCAGTGCAGCAAATAAGCGGCGAACAGCTTTGCAAAGGGCTGAAGCTAACCATTTTGAACACGAATAGCAGTCTGATGGTTCGCTATAAGCCAAAATCCTAAATTAATACCATTGACCTGCAGCACAAGTGTACATAAAAGATATACTTGTGCTGCATAAACAAAAGCATTTCGTTGACAAGCAACCTCATTCGTGCAAAAATAGAAGTGTGTCAAACACTTTGGTGTGAGTGACTGATTGTTGTGTGCATGAAAGAGGAGTAATGCTCATGGAGTGGTTGAGCAAATGGATTTGGACTGCTGAAGAGCTATCCAGGACCAATGCGTATGTAAGCTTTAGGAAAAGTTTTATATATACTAAAGGCCGCTGCCTTTTTCACGTTACTGCTGATTCCCGATACGTGCTTTGGGTTAATGGCGAATATGTGGGGCAGGGGCCGGTGAAAGCCTGGCCCAATCATTGGAAGTTCGATACTTACGATATTGAACCGTACTTAGTCCGAGGAAAGAACACAATTGCTGTTCTGGTTAACTACTACGGCACCGGCACGATGCAATATGTGTCCG
Organism: bacterium; assembly: GCA_021373255.1. GTDB lineage: Bacteria > Armatimonadota > UBA5829 > UBA5829 > UBA5829 > UBA5829. The sequence goes on along the minus strand of JAJFTD010000076.1, from coordinate 16,693 downwards.
CACCTGAGGGTTTGCTTGCACAAATCGAGCTTTCAGATCAAATTATCCCCACAGATTCAAGCTGGCGAGCGAGACCTTGTTCGGCCTATACTACACATGTGCCGCGCGTAAGCATACAGCAAGCATTCGAAGAGCAGTTTGATGCAAGGCATGATGACGGCTGGGTGCGCTGTGATTACGATGACAGCGGGTGGGATACTGCACTCGAACTTCGAGACGCTGCAGATAGTGTTCACAACAATTATGCCCCTAGAGACATTCCATTCCTTACACTTGAACCAGTACAGCCAAAGCGCATCGTCTGTAAAGAACTGGTGCAGTCGGTTCCCTATAATTTTACAATAGACCTCAGGCCATATCTAGCGCCAGATGATTTCACGAGCAATATGATATTTCGGCATGGGTATCTAGCCACACAGATTTGGTCAACGCATAAACATCCCATTAGGATTATCCAGCCCCACGGTCAACGATATGCTGTGACTATAAATGGTTGTATCTCAGAAGACGGCTGCGGCTCACTACGCGCGGGGTGGAACAGCCTGGTAATGCAAATAGGCACATGGGGAGCATTGGTCGAATACGCCTTTTGTATCGATGGACCAGAGGGGTTGAAGTTCGAATGCAAACGGGATGGTGGAGCTTCGTGGGCACTTGTCGGCCCATTTGAGCTGCAAGATGAGGTTGCAAATGAAGCCGCAACCTTTATGGACCCTAATCCGATTATAGCCGCTTCGCTGGCAGATAACCACACAGGCCAAGAATTCTGGGAGAATGGCGATGTTGCGCGGATCGTAAACGAGCCATATTTCCAACCCTTGCAAGCTGATCTCGTACTATGGAACAGCAACACTTATGCCCAAGCATACACCGACAAACCTGTCGAGGGCAAGGTCCTGATACAAAATGAAGAGAATCTGTTGTCAGGAAGCGGTTGGACTACCATAAACCCGGACCCAAATGGCAACGACATACGGGTGCTTGTTGACTTTGGCGATGAATTGCTTGCATTTCACAAGTTTGAGGTTGTAGCTTCCAAAGGCACCATTATAGATTTCCACAACTTCGAGTTCATACAGCCGGATGGTCGCTATAACTTAGCAGAGGGTATGAACAACAGCTTCAGATACATCTGCCGGGATGGAAAACAATCTTATCAGACCATAGTCCACCGCGGGTTCAGATACAGCTATGTCATATTACGCAATATGACCGGCCCCGTGAAGCTGCGTTCACTTCAGGCGCTATTCCACAGCTACCCCCAGACACGGAAGGGCAGCTTTATATGCTCAGATGCGAAACTAGGGCAAATATGGCAAGCAGGCGCGCAGAGTGTCAGGTGCTGCTCTGAAGACACATACACCGATTGTCCAACCTACGAGCAGACCTTGTGGGTGGGTGATGCGCGGAACGAGGCATTGGTCGATTGGGTAGTGAACGGCGACCCGCGACTCTGGTTCAGGTGCTTGGAACTAACCGGCCAAAGCCTGGAGAGGTTTCCGATTACTCAATCGCAAGTCCCCAGCTCATGGGACAACATACTGCCTGCATGGACGTTCCTGTGGATGCGTTCGTGCTTTGAATACTTATACTTTACAAGTGATACGAATGGTGGCAGGCTTCTCCTTGATTTTGTTAAGCAGAATATAGAGGGAATCCGGCAGCATCTGGACCACCACGGGTTGTTTAATATTCACGCATGGAATATGTTCGACTGGGCCCCGATGGACACCCCCGCAGTAGGTGTAGTAACTCATCAGAACTGCTTCGCAGTGCTAGGTCTGCGTGATGCCAGCCGCCTTGCGCAGCTTCTGGGTCGTAATGATCTATCTAATGAGTGGAGTGAGTTGGCCGATGTGCTTGCAGATTCCATCAATGTGTATCTATGGAACGATGGTGTGAATGCCTACATTGATTGCCTGCGCGGCGATGTAAAAAGCGAAGTGTTCAGCCAGCAGACGCAGACCTTGGCGTATATGTCAGGAGTGGCCACAGGCGAGCGATCAGAGAGATGCAAGGAGATAGTCCGTCGCCCACCTGATGGGTTTGTAAAAGCAGGCAGCCCATTCTTTGAGTTTTTCTTATTAGAGGCATATCAGCGAGAAGGAAAAGATCAAGATTTACTCGATACCATACGCCGTGATTGGGGTTTTATGATCGATATGGGTGCTACGACGTTCTGGGAGATGTGGTCCGGCAGGGAAGGGCGCCTTACTCGCAGCCACTGCCACGCGTGGTCCGCAGCTCCTACATACTTCCTTAGCACCTTTATATTGGGTATTCGACCAGAAGAACCTGGCTTCTCGGTGTGTGCCATAGAACCACATCCGGCAGATCTTACATGGGCACGAGGAACTATGCCGACTCTCGCAGGTGATGTAGAAGTTCAGTGGGAAAATATTGCTGGAGAACCGTTTGTCATGAGGGTAAAAGCTCCTGAGTCCACTATAATACGTGTTCGCCTGCCGCGTTCAGGTGTTGTGGTTGTTAATAGCACGGAGCAATATATGGAAGTGACTGCAGATATTGATCCTAAAAACTCCAGAACCGAGTCTTTGTCCGAAGTAGGAGTCTAGCACTTACCTCTATACTCGTCAAGGATCTGCCCTATTGCAGCCATGATACGTCTTCCTACTTCCTCGACAGCCTCGCGCCCGCCCTGGTCGTAGAGGTCATCCAGATGGATAGGCTTGCCATACACTACTTTAACTCTGCTGAAATGGAAAAGGAATGAATGCGGGGGTAGCAGCTTTTCAGTGTTTACCAGCGCTACAGGAATAACAGGTACCTTGGAGCGCAGCACGATCATTCCTACCCCTGCTTCGGCTGCCTTGAGCTTGCCGTCCATAGTTCGCTGACCCTCAGGGAACATGCCGACTACCTCGCCACTTTGAAGCAGTTCTATGGCCTTTTTGAGCGCGCCACGGTCAGCAGTCCCTCGCTTCACTGGAAACGCTCCAACACCTCTTATCGCCGGACCCATTACAGGGATCTGGAAGAGTTCCAATTTGGCCATGAAATGGACTGGACGCCCGGTTCTTGCGCCAAGAGCGGGTGGGTCGATGTAGCTGACGTGGTTACCGCAAAGCAATACGCCACCGGTGTTAGGAATATTCTCGTGTCCTATGACCTGCCACCGGCCGAATATTCTGCATATCATCGCTGAGAGCGATGCGCCTATCCAATAAAGCATAAGCTGCCTATCCTTCAGCCGACTCAGGATCGGCTGTCTTTTCGTTATGGATTGCAATGACCGCATCCACAACCTGTTCGATAGTCATATTATCCGTCTCAAGAAGTGTGGCGCCTTGGGCCATTCTCAGAGGTGCGTGCTGGCGCGAGCTATCTCTGAGATCCCGCTCGCGTATCTCCTCAGCGATTTGGTTTACATCGGCTTCGATGCCCATTTGATGCATCTGCTCAGCTCTGCGCCGTGCTCGCTCTGTTACCGACGCGGTAAGAAACACCTTTACCTCTGCATTGGGGAACACGACTGTCGCGATATCGCGACCCTCCATAACAACTCCGCCTTCTTCTCCCATCCGGCGTTGAAGCTCAACAAGACGCTTGCGTACACCTTGAATGGCGCTCACAGGCGATGATAATCTGGTAGCTTCGGGGCTGCGAATCGCGTCGGAGACATCCTCGCCATCAGCAAAAATGTGCTGAATGCCGTCTACAAACTCGAATTTGATATCAAGCCGACTTGTAAGAGCAGCAATTTTGCCGTGTTCCGAGAGAGGAATCCCCTCACGGATCACCATCAATGCAACTGCACGATACATAGCGCCAGTATCAATATAAAGATATCCAAGCCGATCAGCAACCATCTGTGCAATGGTGCTTTTGCCGGCTCCCGCAGGGCCGTCAATGGCGATTATTGGTTTATTCATTTAGTAATTCTCAAATATGTACTTCTTATTGCTTTCGCGCGCTCGAAGAAACGCAGGATGCCTTCTTCATCGTGAGCGGCGACGATATTCTTGAAAATCTCCAGGTGGTCCCGGAGCGCATCTATGGCCTCGCAAAGTGGGCCAGCGTTGGTAAGACATATATCTCGCCAGATTTCTGGTGTGCTATCAGTGATTCTTGTTAGGTCTCGGAAACTTCCTGCTGCCATTGGGAAGACTTTTCCGGATTCACGTTGAGCGATTTCCGCCACTTCCAGCAAAGCGCCGGACATTGCGTGCGGAAGGTGGCTGATGATCGCAGCAGCCTTGTCGTGCTCTTCAGGGCTCATAAGCAGAACTTCCGACCCTATCGCCTCAGCGAATTCCGTCATCTTGCCGAGAGCCATAAGGTCTGTTTCCGAATCAGGGGTGAGCACGTATCTGGCCCCCACAAACAAGTCAGGAAACGCAGCTTCTACACCGCCCTGCTCGGACCCTGTCATTGGATGCCCACCGATAAAGCTGCAACTCTCGGGGATAGCAACGGGAGCCAGACCTACGATTTCACTTTTGGTACTTCCTACATCAGTGATGATAGCGCCTGGTTTTAACCCTGAAGCCATCTGCTCGATGGTAGGTATGATATTCCTTACAGGAGGGCAGACAAACACTAAATCAGCTTCTGATGCACCTGTCTCAAGGTCTAGTGAATATTCGTCGATAGCGCCAAGCAGCTTGGCCTGCATCAGCTTTTGCTCAGTACGGCCGATACCAACAACCCGTCGAACGATATGCCGCCTTTTTGCCGCCATTCCAAGCGATCCGCCAATGAGTCCTACACCAACTATCGCGATGGTATCGAAGATAAAGTTGTCCTCACCACTTGTCGACATCAAACGTATTTACCGACCGCACGAGCCACATTGCCGAGTTCACTCATCATCTTGGAGAAGTTCTCAGGTGTAAGCGACTGGGGGCCGTCTTTTAGCGCCTTTGCCGGGTTCGGGTGAACTTCGATCATCAACCCATCAGCACCGGCGGCTATAGCAGCCTTGGATACCGGCGAAACCAACTGATACCGGCCTGTGCCGTGACTGGGGTCAGCAATGATAGGCAGGTGACTGAGGCCCGTTACGACTGGAATGGCGCTCACATCAAATGTGTTACGAGTAAACGTCTCAAATGTGCGTATCCCGCGCTCACAAAGGATTATGTCATAGTTGCCGCGGTTCGCGATATACTCTGCAGCCTGCAGCCATTCCTCAATGGTGGAAGCCATACCTCGCTTGAGCATTACCGGCTTCTTTACATTGCCAACCTCTTGCAGAAGCGAATAGTTAGCCATATTTCGTGTGCCGATCTGGAGGATATCTGCATATTTCGACACCAATTCCACATCCCGTGTGTCCATAACCTCCGTAATGAAAGGCATGCCGGTGACCTCTCGCGCCGCCGCCATCATCTTCAGAGCATCTTCCCCCAGACCGTGGAAGCTGTAGGGTGATGTGCTCGGTTTGAATGCGCCACCGCGAAGGATAGTTGCTCCAACGGCCTGAACAGCTTGTGCAACTTGAATAGTCTGCTCTTCACTTTCAATAGAACATGGCCCAGCCATCACAACCAGTTTCTGGCCGCCGATATCTACGCCACGAACCCGCACAATGGTCTTGTCAGGATGAAATTCGCGGCTTACCACCTTGAAAGGCTTTAGAATGGGCACAACGCCTTCAACATAGGCGAGTGAAGACAACTGTTCGGCCATCATCGGCTTTACTTCATCATGAGCGCCGATTACGCCGACAATGGTTTTCTCCACACCCTGCGAAAGGTGCACGCCATATCCACGGTCTTTCAGATTGGTAAGTAGTTCATCAAGATCGCTCTTGGATGCTGTTGGTGAAAGTATAATAATCATAGTCCCAGCACCTGCCTGAGCGTGTTAATAAATCTTTCGTTTTGTTCGTCCGTGCCAGTGGTAACACGGATGTGGGTCGGACAGTCGAAAATGTCGCCCGTGCGCACTATCACTCCCAGCTTCATGAGGTCGCTAAACACTTTTTTGCAGTCTTGCCCTGTATCGACCCACAGGAAATTTGCCTGTGTGGGAGTATAAGCAACGCCCATTGTATCAAGCTCTTTGTATAAATACTCTTTTGATCGATTGTTCTGTTCGCGGCTTCGCTTTACCTGGTTCTGATCGTTCAAACTGGCAATGGCAGCCACTTGAGCGACGCTGTTCACATTGAATGGCGCTCTTACTCGTTCCATAGACTCGATGATGTGCTTCGGACCAATGCCATATCCAACCCTAAGACCAGCGAGCCCATACACCTTGGAGAACGTGCGTAAAGCCAACACATTGCGCCCTTCTTTTGCCCACTGTACAGAGCGCGTGTATTTAGGATCGTCGACATATTCGTAATACGCCTCATCCAGGAACAATATGCAACGCTCAGGTAGAGCATCCAGCACCCGTTCTACATCATCAGCGGAAACCAATGTACCGGTAGGGTTGTTCGGATTTGTAATCACGAATATTTTAGTATGCTCATTGACCTTCTCAAGCATTGCATCGAGATCGTGGGTCCAGTTTTGAAGCGGAACCATGTTTGTGCGGCAGTCCATGATAGTTGCTGCAGCCTTATACTCTGCAAAATTGGGGTCGGCCTGTACTACCTCATCGCCGTCTTCCAGAAACGCCATGCCAAGATAAAAGATGACTTCATCCCCGCCAGCTCCAAAGATGAGCATATCAGGTTCAACACCCAGATGATTAGCTAATTCTTTTCTGAGGTCAAAGCAACTCCCATCCGGGTACAAGGATATCTGTTCAGCGTAATTCTTGATCGCCTCCACCGCTTTGGGCGATGGGCCGAACGGATTTTCGTTGGACGCGAGTTTGATTACGTCATCTATTCCCAGCTCCCGTTTGACTTCCTCAATCGGCTTGCCGGGGACATATGGCTTAAGGTTAAGGATACATTTTCTACAGATACTCATTTTTCAGGCCATACCTTAGAATCATATTCTGCAAAAAGGATAGCACAAAAGACGTGCTTTGGCAAAGTCGAGAGCGGATCTGATCGTAGTATGGTGACTATTAGAGCCTCATATTAGCCAGCACTGCCCGACAAGCGAAGGAATCTGAAGCTATTTCGATTAATCTCAATAAGGTTTATGCCCGTAGAGGACGGTCTAATGATCTATAAAGCTGCCTATGTGCTTCCAATATCTGATGCCCCAATTTCTCACGGGGAGGTAATGGTGGTAGACGGTGAGATTCGTGGAGTGGGTCGGGATTTATCCTCATCGTTTCCAGGAGAACCGGTTAATAATCTTGAGCAATGTGCTCTGCTTCCTGGGTTTATAAACGCCCACTCACACATCGATTACACATCCAGCAGAAACAGAGTTGATGCGCTCAATTTATGGGATTGGTTGGAAGCCGTTGCATATAACCCAAGTCGTCGTCCTGATTATGATGAAGTGCTTCTCTCTGCAATCATGGGCGCAGCCGAATGTGCAAGGTCGGGAATCACGTGTTTAGGCGATTGCACTTTCACTGGTGCGGCTGTCAATGCAATGAGCAGGGTGGGACTGAGAGGTGTGGCTTACCTTGAGCTCTTCGGGCAGAGTATGGCGAATAGGTATGTAGAAGAATATCAAGATAAGTTAGACAAGGTAGCACATCTACAACAGAATGCATCGCCACATATTCTTGTAGGGTTGTCTCCTCATACTGTTTATACATCCAATGCAGATGTGTTAAAGTTATGCGCTCATTCTTGCACAGAGTTGCACATACCGATAGCCTTACATCTCGCAGAGACAGCAGCAGAAGCGCAATACACCCTACTTGGCACTGGGCCGATAGCCGAAATGCGGCGAAAGATGAATCGGGAGCCCATGGTGTGCGGAATGACACCAGCACGGCTGCTTGAAAGTGTAGGTCTTCTAACCAAAGGCGTGAGCCTCGCCCACTGTGTGCATCTTGCGTCGGACGAGATAGAGCTTATCGCTCATTCCGGCGCTGGCATTGTGCACTGCCCGAGATCGAATGCATTCCTGGGAGCCGGAGTAGCGCCAGTGACGGAACTGTTGATCGAAGGAGCACGTGTTAGTCTTGGAACCGACAGCGCCGGAAGCTGCATGAGGTTGGATTTCTTTGAAGAAATGCGATTCGCATTGGGAATAGCCAGGGCAGTGCGGCAGGAAGCCGCGATGTTAATGGCGAAGGATGTGCTCAGGATGGCGACTATCGGGGGCGCGGAAACCCTGGGGCTGGATGAGTCCGTAGGTACACTTGAGGTTGGAAAACGCGCCGATATGGTTGCTGTGGATATAAGCAAGATGCTGCCAGGAGAGTGCGTAGAACTGGCTATCATATCACGAAGCCCATCTGATGTAATATTTACAATGGTGGATGGAGTAGAAATATCCCGAAATGGGCGTGCGACGATGGTAGATGAACTCACGTGCGAAGCTGAATTAAAAGAACATATGGAGCGATCAGGCGTTGGGTAAAGGAAAAAGCAAATTTACAACTGTTATAACGCTTATTGTCGGAGCGGCAATAGTTGGCGGGCTGTGGAAGTTCAATCAGTGCGCTATTAGCTACAACCAATACCTAGTCGGCAACCTCATTGCGCTGTTCTGGTTGCCTATGCTCACGATTATGTTCATGTTCAGGGAAGAGCCGGAGAAGTTCGGCTTTTGCCTGGGTTCATGGAAACGAATATGGGCGGTATTGCTGGTATGTATGGCGTGTCTTGTGCCGATTATGCTCTACGCAGCAAGATTGCCCGCCTATCAGGCATATTATCCACTTTTCCGCCATTACCCAGAGTTCTGGAACGTATTTAACACCTATCCGCAAAATAGCCCATGGACTTCGGCTCCAATGCAAATGCTCTATGCTGAAGTGAGCTATGGGATGTATATGTTCTGTTGGGAATTTTTCTTCCGCGGCTACTTGCTATTAGGCCTGATGCGGTCAATGGGTTGGTGGGCTGTAATTATCCAAGCCCTGGCGTTTGGTCTATTACATTTCGGCAAACCAACTACTGAGGTCATTGCATCGTTTGGGGCTGGGGTAATTCTAGGTATTATAGCCCTGAATGCAAAGTCGTTTGTCCCCGGCTTTGTGCTGCATTGGTTGGCATCGATGACATTTGACATGCTTGTGGTTGCCAGTCGCCCGCATCATTGATGCGGTTGACATACTGTTGTAGGGGGGTGTATACTTTTGCAGCCGATTACAGGAGGCGTTGCGTTGGAAGGCATCCGATTAGAAACCGAAGTTAAAGAGATGGACGGAATGCAGGTTCTGGACGTCGCTGGTGAAATTGACGTCTACACAGCGCCGCAGTTCAAAGATGCGGTAAATAACGTCCTTGCCTCGGGTCAGAAACATCTGATAATCAACATGGAAAACGTAAGCTATATGGACAGCAGCGGATTTGGTGCGCTTTTATCAGCCACCAAGCGACTGCGTCCGCAGGGCGGCACTGTCAATCTGGTGAAGTGCAGCGGAGCCATTGACCGCATACTGCGCATAACACGGCTCAATACCGTTTTTGCGACATTTGAAAGTATCCCGGAAGCCATCGAGGCTGGAAAGAACGCATAAGGATATGCAGACAACCGCTCGTGCGGGTTACCTGGCAAGGGCTGACTCGTACGAGCGTATCAACCCCACCAAAGTCCCCAAAATCACCAAACTTCCCTCTTCAGGCACGATAGGATCGTAAGCCGGGTTTGAAGGCAGCAACCTTGGAGGGCTAGACATACTATCCAACCGCTTAACAGTGGCTTCATCACTAATGAGCGCTGCAACTATCTGACCATGATCAGCCGATTCCTGCTTGCGAATGATAATCGTATCACCATCCAGAATGTGATCCCCGCACATGCTATCTCCATGCACTCTCAACGCAAATAGATCATAGGAAGTGTTGGTTATATTAGCGGGAACAGATACATAAGACTCGACGTTTTCAACTGCAAGCAGTGGAATACCGGCAGCAATTGTGCCCAGAACTGGGACCGACCGCATTCGCGAATAATCATATCCCGGAAGCACAGGCGACAGCACGCGAATACTGCGAGATGTTCTCGCCCGTTGTATCCAACCCTTGCGTTCAAGCGCATCCAGGTGAATAGTTACACCCCTCAGGCTAGATATCCCCAGCGTTGGACGCAGTTCCCTTATAGATGGCGGATAGCCATTCTCAGCGATGAAATTCTTGATGGCGTTCAACACTTCGCGCTGTCGCGCGGTTAGTTGTTTTCCCATTAGCTGCCTCTAGTCTATATATGACGTCAGTATATACGAGACTACAGTCTACTGTCAAACGATGAACCCTCAAGGCTGTATTATTGAGTAAAGACTGGGTAAATACCTATTGAACGCAATAACTCGTATCAATTCAACGAGATATATCTTAATATATTGGGGAGCACTAAGATGGAGGAAGAGCTATGGGAACCGCCGGTTACTATCGGCGAGGAATCTATGGAACAAGAAGTGCACATTAAACCGGAACTGGGCCATCTGGTGCCCAATTTCACTCTTAAGTCAACTGACGGGAAGATGATTTCAATCTGGGATTACAAAGAGAGGAAGAACCTGATTCTTCTATTCTTTAATCCGGAGAATTCAGACGATCTGGAAGCACTGGCGGAGATTCGCCGCAGATATTCAGAAATAGCAGATGAGAACGCGGAGGTGTTGGCGATTGGCAGTGGACCCACAGAAGAAGTTAATGAGTGTGCTGCCAGCTTGAACCTTCCGTTTCCGCTGATGAGCGATGAATCAGGCGAAGTAAACCGCCACTATAATGTGACTATGAGCAGCATCTTTGTAGTAGATAAGTTTGGATCGCTGCGCATGCAGAGCCCAATTTCCGGTGATCTTGACACAACTCTCAACTCCGCCATCAGCACCTTGGACCTGGTGGAGTTGGAATGCCCGGAGTGCGGTGTGCCAACGTGGCCACAAGAATTATAAGAAGTTCAGGTTACAGGTTGCAAGGTATGTGATTGGCTCGGTTCGTATCTCTGCTGCCTGTAACCTGTTGGACTAAATTCGGCTATCTCCAGGGTTCCGAGGCATAGCGGCGAAGAACCAATTCATCGGTAAACGCTGCGCCATCCTGTGAACAGAGATAGACAGCCGCGCGGGCTATCTCCTCAGTGGTCATCCAATCAGGGGAATCCTCTGCTTCACCACGAGATGCTCTCAGGTCGCTGGAGAGCCCAGTGAGAACACCACCCGGACTGAGCATCTGGACCCTGATGCCATATTTCTTGGTCTCAATAGCGAGCACCTTACTGAGCCCTGCCAGAGCATGCTTGGAAGCACAATACGCCCCCTGCTCGTCATAACCTCTGCGCCCGGCTGTTGAACCAACGTTGATTATTCGTCCCGTGCGCCGCTCCATCATTTGTGGAAGGACTTCCCGGCACGTAAGAAAGACGCCCCTTACGTTGGTGCTCATTACATCGTCCCAAGTCTGGGTTGCCATCTCGTGTATCTTTCCCAGGGCTATTATGGCAGCATTATTTACAAGCACATCAATCGGGCCAAGTTCTGACTGGGCCTTGCTTATTGCCTCTTTTATGGATTCTTCAGACCTTATGTCCATTGTAATCGGCACGGCGCGTCCGCCGGATGCGTTTATATCTGCACAAAGAGCTGTTATTTCTTTGGTAGTGCGCGCAGCGGCTGCTATGATGGCGCCTTCCGCCGTGAAAGCCTCAACTATTGCCCTGCCTATACCGCGTCCCGCTCCGGTAACGAACGCGACTTTTCCGTCCAGCAATCCCATTACTTACCTCCGTACATCTTATCACGTGCATGTTAACTCAAATCAATACCTTACTTCAAGGCCGGAAGCGGGTATATAAACTTGTCGGAGGTGCACAATGAACTTGCTTAGATCCTTGCCTTACTTTCTTTTGGCTGTTTTACTTACAGTGGTGGCTCCGGTGTTCGGAGAGGATGATCAAGGCTACCTGGATAGACCACCCGTGTTTATAGATAATCAGTATGATTTTCCACTTACGGGTATGGGGCTATATGTACCTGAGGGCGGTTTAGGGCTGCCGGATATCGATATTACAAGTCTTGCTTCAGACGGTTTTCGAAAAGACGGCACAAACGTTCAACCCGGTCTGGATGTAAAGACCACAACGACCCGCGTCAGCGCGCTCTACGGACTGCACAACGGATGGGCGGGAGGTATTTCTTTACCCTACGAGCGAACAAAAGTAAGAGGGGAAATTGGTGGTTTTCCGGCTACATCCACCCCGAGCACACTTGGTGATATTGCGTTATTAGGAAAAAAACTGCTTTGGAACGATAATAATGGCAATACGCTGGTGGCAACCGCTGGTATAGAATTACCAACCGGCAAAGACGACGCTATATTTGACCAAGCTAATCCTGCTACCAACGGTTATTACAGTGGTTCAACGCAACGTCTCCCTATAAGTTGGCAGCCAGGCAGTGGGAGCTTTGACGGCTATCTGGCGCTATCTTACGGTCGGGCAGGGCACAGATTATCATATGTTGCGCTTGTAGCTACCAAACTACACTCTTCAGGATTTGATGACTCAAAGATTGGAGACATATTCATCGGCAGCATAAATGGAACATACGGCATTGGTAGGAATATGGCGGCTGCATTGGGATTGGTCGTGCGTTCACAACAGGATGATTCATACCCGAATGCACCTGCGCCTGGCGTTGAATCTCCCTTACTTGCAGGAACGACCGAGCACGGCACTACACTATATCTCAACCCGAGTATACGTGCTAAAGTCTTTGGGCGTCTCGTTGTTGGAGTTGGCGTGAACTACCCCTTGATCAAGCCGGATGATGGTTTGGTACCAAAGACCAACGCATTCCTGATCTTCTATCCTTCGCTTTAATCGCTCTGGCGAAGCAGGAACACACCATAATCTGCGAAGAAGTTTGGGAATGCGTTCACTCCCTTGCAGACCGCGTCACCAAGCACGAGGTCGATTTCTTTCACGATTTCAAGATTGTTAGACCGGCAGAACCGCCTGAAGTCCGGGAGAGTTGTAAGGTGGATGTTCGGTGAGTCATACCAATCGTATGGCAGGTTGCTTGTTTTTGGCATGGTGCCGTAGAACATGAGCTGGAATCTAATCCGCCAATAGCCGAAGTTCGGGATTGACACGACGCATTGCTTGCCTACTCTTGCAGCCTCTTGTATGAGGAAGTTCGGTCTATGCAAGACTTGCAGTACGTTGGTTAGAATCACATAATCAACGCTCTTATCGTTGAAATCAGCGAGACCCTCGTCAAGGTCACCGTGGTAGACGAAAAGCCCCTTCGCCACGCATTCTTGAATGGCGGTTTCAGATAGCTCGATGCCCTGTACACGAGCTCGTTTTTCCTGCTGCAGAGCCTTGAGTAGATGTCCCTCACCGCAGCCGAGGTCGAGCACCTTACTGCCCGCTTTCACCATATCTACAATATACCTGAGCTCAGGCCTGATAAGCGCCAGCCCTTCGTGTCCTGGTTTTATGACCGAAGCATTAGTACTCATCGGCATCCTCACCGCGTGGGGTTGCATACTCAAGGAAGTTCACTATCAGTCGGCTTAGAGACTCCACTTCCAGCAGAAACGCATCATGGCCGTAGTCGGATTGTATCTCAGCGTAGCTAACATCTACATTGTTTCGCCGCAGTGCTGATACGATCTCTTTGGACATATAAGGCGGGAACAGCCAGTCCGACGAGAACGATACAACCAGAAATGCAGCTTTCGCTCTGGCAAGTTCGCGTTTCAATTCACCGCTGGGCTGCGCGAGGTCGAAGTAATCCATCGCCTTTGTAATGTACAAATACGAGTTCGCATCAAATCGCTTTACGAAAGAATCACCCTGGTAGTGCAGGTAGCTTTCCACCTGGAACTCTGTTACAAAGTCGTATTCCGGCTCAGTCTTGTCCTGCAGGTTGCGGCCGAATTTCGCGTGCATGGACTTGTCTGATAGATAAGTAATATGCCCGATCATGCGCGCGATACCCAGTCCGCCGCTCGGGACCGGGTTGCCGTAATAATTCCCGTTATTCCAATTTGGGTCTACCATGATAGCATGCCGGCCAACGGCATCAAACGCAATCGCCTGTGGAGACTGCCTGGCTGTTGTCGCTATAGGAATGGCAAGGCGGACCATCTCAGGATATGATACAGTCCACTGCAGCACCTGCATTCCACCCATACTGCCACCGACTACACAAAGCAGCTTCTTAATGCCCATATAGTCGATAAGTACTTTCTGCGCATTCACCATGTCTGATATGGTGATCATAGGGAAATTAAGGCCATAAGCCTCGCCGGTGGACGGGTCAATCGACCCTGGCCCTGTACTTCCCTTGCACCCGCCAATGATGTTAGAGCAGATGATGAAGTATTTGTTAGTATCCAGCGCCTTACCGGGACCGACCATATTATCCCACCAACCCGGTTTGGGATCATCGGGATGGTTTCGCCCGGCTGCATGCGCATCCCCCGTAAACGCATGGCAGATCAGTATGCAATTGCTTTTATCGGCATTCATCGTGCCGTAGGTTTCGTAGGCAAGCGCAATCGGCCCCAGCGTCCGCCCGCACTCGAGCTGCATCTCGTTGGGCGGTGCTGCGAATGTAATGTATTCGGTCTCTACTATGCCTACCGAGCCTTCGTCCTGAGTGATCATTTCTACTTATTCGATTCTGTCAGCGCCTGATCCATATCGGCGATTATGTCACTTACATCCTCAAGGCCTATCGAAAGCCTGATAAAATCATCCGTTGCGCCTGCCGCCACGCGCTCCTCGGGACTGAGCTGCTGATGAGTAGTGCTTGCGGGATGGATTACCAGTGACCGCGCATCTCCGATGTTAGCAAGGTGAGAAAGCAACTTGACCGAGTTTATAAACTTTACACCGGCTTCAAAGCCTCCCTTGATACCGAATCCTATCATACTGCTGCAGCCCTTGGGCAAATATTTTTTGCCAAGCTCATAATCAGGATGACTCTGCAGACCTGGGTAGGTCACCCAGCTCACGGCATCATGTCCTTCCAGGAAACGTGCAACTGCAAGAGCATTGGAGCAGTGTCGGTCCATCCGCAAGGACAGAGTCTCTAGTCCCTGCAAAATTAAAAATGCGTTTAGTGGGCTCATTGCAGGTCCCAGATCCCTGAGAGCAGTCACTCTCAATCTGGCGGCATAAGCAGCTTCGCCGAATGCGTCAACATAACAGAGCCCATGGTAGCTTGGGTCCGGTTCTGCCAAGTCTTCAAACTTATTTGCGCGCCAGTCGAATTTGCCAGAGTCTATCACTACCCCGCCCAAGGAGTTGCCATGACCGCTCATCCACTTTGTAAGTGAATATATGACGATATCCGCTCCCCATTCAAACGGTCTGCAGAGGTACGATGTCGCCACTGTATTGTCCACTATCAACGGTACACCAGCTTCATGGGCTATATCCGAAATAGCCTTGAGGTCAGCAACGTCAAGTTTAGGGTTTCCTAGTGTCTCTACATAAAGCAGTTTTGTCTTCGGTGTCAGCGCCCTGCGGAAGTTCTCAGGGTCTCTGGCATCGACGAATATTGCATTTACGCCCATCCGGCGAATGGTGTTATTAAAAAGTGTGTAGGTGCCGCCGTATAGCGCAGACGACGCTACGATGTCGTCACCCTCTTTGGCGATGTTAAGTACTGCAAGCGTCTCGGCTGCCTGCCCGGATGCAGTAGCAACAGCGGCGACTCCACCCTCAAGTGCCGCAACTCTCTTTTCTAGCACATCCAGGGTAGGGTTCTGTAGCCTGGTGTAGATAAACCCTGGTGTCTCTAGCGAAAACAGCTCGGCGGCGTGTGTGGTGTCGCGGAAGACATAGGAGGTTGTTTGGTAGATCGGCACCGCACGCGATCCCGTGGGGTCGACCTCATGTCCGGCGTGAAGGGCAAGTGTGTCAAAGTGATAACTATCCGGCATATTACATCCTCCTGATCGCGACTTGTGGCAGCGGCCGCCGTCTCCCACGGCGACCAATAATGCGGGGAGGAGTTGCGGACAGCGCGCTAGTTTCAACTGAGAGGATACCACTTTTCCGCCCTGCTTGCAATCGTGCGACTTAGGACATGTGTGGGGTTACCATTGATGTGGTACAGATTACCAGGTTGCGGATAAGGGGTTATCTCTGGTATAGGTTGTTTGTCCAGAACAATCACCGGAGGTTCCTTATCCGCAATGCTAAGTATACGACAGATAGCCCAGTTTCGTCAGCGTGTAGTTAAGCAAGCAATGAAAAGTGGTAACATCAGTGCCACAGCAAGACTCCACCGTGTCAGTCGCCAGAGTGTTCACCGATGGATCGCGAGGTGGAACGGCAGCTTGGAGTCTTTGATGGACCGATCTCATAGGCCAAAGAGACACCCGTCCCAGCAGACTCAGAAGGAGATCGAGTTGGTCCTAAGGGTCCAGCGCCACAACAAGAGACTTGGGCTGGTATGCCTGTGGGTCCACCTGCAAAAGAACTTTGGCTACTCCCGGAGCATACCTGCTCTTTACAAGTTGCTAAGAAGAGAAGGTGTTCTTGCCGCACCAAAGAAGCGTAAGCGGCGAAAGAACAAGCCTTATGAGCCTATTCTGATGCCTGGGGAGCGATTCCAGATAGATGTTAAGCATGTACCCAGGAATTGCCTTATGGGGACTCTTGCCGGCAAAAGACTCTACCAATACACTGCCATTGATGAATGCACCCGCTGGAGACATATAGCGGTC
>JAJFTD010000071.1 GCA_021373255.1 bacterium | reverse complement strand
GACTGCTGGTTCAAGCACTACACCCAGCCCAGAGGCTCAGGTCTTCACATCATCCATCTCTACTGAAGCAATGCCCGATCGCCCGGCTGGGTATGAGACAGTCGATGTGATGGTGTTGTCCGATTTTTCGCCACATTCGGTGAGACCAGCGGTGTTGAGGTCGATAGCAACTTGGGTGGCATCCGGGGGGGTGTTAATCATATCCGCAGGCGCTGATTACAAGATGCTTCAGAACAGCTTCTACAGCGACCTGCTGCCTGTGAAGCTGACTGGAACAGCTAGCCTGCCGGGAATGGCGTCATTATCAGCTCTAGGCAAAGAACCATTTCCATCTGGAGCAGTATCTATCGCAAAGAGCACTATCAAGCCTCGAATAGGCAGTGCGATGCTGACCCAAAATGGAGTACCCATAGTGGCTAAGCGTTCTTATGGCGCGGGCAAAGTTATATTTGTGGCATTTGACAGTCAATCGCAGCCTTTTCGCGGTTGGAACGGACAGACTGAGTTTTGGAAATATCTAATTAAAACGCAGCCCGAGCAGACTTTCGTCCCTACAGCGGCTGGGTGTTTGTCAGAAAATGGTGGCTATTACGGAGCCCCTGGGACAAAGGCACCTATGTCTGATGTGGTCAGACAAGACTCTTCTGTGAAGATGCCGGGAATCAGCACTATAGGGCTGTTTATGCTTGCATATCTGGTGGTGCTGGTGCCGGTGAACTATATGGTGCTCAAGCGCAAACGCAGGCTTGAGATGGCGTGGGTGACTACACCGGTGATAGTAGTTGCATTCACACTGGGAGCTTACGCTATCGGATCAACGATGAAGGGTGGCAAGTTATCATTCTACGAAGCGACAATAGTAGAAGGCTCGAGCAATGCCCGGTATGCACGAATGATCACAGATGCATCCCTGTTTTCCCCAGCCAAGCGTAACTACGATGTCAAAGTAATAGACTCCACCGCACTTTGCCAGGTGATACCTTCTCGCGACGACAGCGAGCCCTCCATTGCTTATCTCAACGATGCACCGACCATCGAACAGGTGCCTATGTCGATGTGGTCCACAAAGGAGTTTGAATCGGTTGGTGGAATGGACCTGGGTGGCGTGGTGAAGTCTGAGTTGATTACGGATGGTTACAGAATCCAGGGTAAAATCACCAACAACACAGCATTTCAATTATGTGATTGCTGGGTCGTATTCAGAGGCTCATCAGTATCACTGGGTAATTTACCTGTAGGCGCATCCGCAATGGTGGATATGACCCGTGGAGCAAGCCACGGGCAACCGGCGGGCAGCCAGCCCAACCCTCCTTATATAAAGCCGGGCACACTCAGCTATGGTCTGAAAACACATGCTCAATACTTGGCCAGTCAAGCTAAAACGCCGGTGTTGGTAGGGTCTATGCCGGGAGGAAACATGTTTGGCACTACAGGTAACAACGCAACGGTGAAGTCAGCCCGGATGTGCTTGATCAGACTGGACATCGGAAGATAAGAGGTACATATGTTAAGAATAGAAAACCTCACTAAAACTTATGGCAAGCTCACGGCTGTCGATAATCTCTGCCTGGAGATGGGAGCCGGTGACATAATGGGGTTTATCGGCCCCAATGGCGCAGGTAAAACAACTACCATTAAGATGATCACAACGCTGCTCAAGCCGACCTCGGGGACGGCCTATGTCAATGGGGTAGATGTGTTCGCTAACCCGGAAGAAGTGCGGCCGCTGATCGGATACATGCCGGATTTCTTCGGGATGTATGAAGATGTGATGGTATGGGAATATCTGGACTTCTTTGCGGCAGCCTATAAAATCCCCGTCAATAAACGCAAAGGCACCATTGATGATGTGCTGGAGCTTACGGATTTGACTATCAAGCGCGATTCGTTCGTTTCCGAGCTTTCACGCGGTATGCAGCAGCGGCTGTGCCTGGCGAAGACGTTGATTCACGACCCCAAGCTGCTCCTGCTGGACGAACCAGCTTCCGGGCTGGACCCACGCGCGAGAATTGAGATCAAGGAGCTTCTAAAAGAGCTACGAAGCATGGGCAAAACGATCCTGATATCCTCTCACATCCTCCCCGAACTCGCCGACTTCTGCAACAAGATCGCTATTATCGAACGTGGGAAGCTGGTGGTAAGTGGGGATGTGGAGTCGATAATGGACCAATGCCGGGGCGGGACCGTGCTCAAAGTGGAGATGGTGGACCGTCAAGACGAGGCTTGCAGGATACTGGATAATCTGGATGTAGTAAGCGAAGTGAAGTGGAACAACGGCTGCGTATTCGCCACTTACACAGGAACGCCGGGTGAGCACTATGTAGTGCTGCAGGCGCTTAGTAAAGATGGGTTCAGGATTCTGTCATTCACTCAGGCGGAAGTCGATCTGGAAGACATATTCCTCAAAGTGACAACGGGGGCGGTATCGTGAGCATAGCAACAACCGCGCGCGAGCGCATAAATGGGACTTTGGCCGAATCGATCTATGACAATCCAGTGGTAACCAGGGAGTTTCGCACGAGAATGCGGGGATGGAAAGCCTTTACTGTGATGGGTAGCTACACCCTACTGCTGGCGGCATTTCTATTCATACATTATTTGTCTATCGCGGCTGATGCCGGACACAGCTTTCAGATGGAATCCGGCAGCTTGAAGGTCGGCGCGAAGATGTTTGTCACGCTCACAGTAGCGCAAGCAATAATGTTAATGTTTATAGTACCTTCGCTTACTTCAGGAGCACTTGCTCAAGAGGTCGAGAAGAAGACGATGGAACTCCTGGTGCTCACGACCATTCCATCGGGCAAAATAGTATTTGGCAAGCAGTTCTCAGGATTTCTTTATGCGATGGTGCTGTTATTCTGCTCAGCGCCACTGGCGGGTATCTGCCTGATGTTGGGCGGGATATCACCCGGTGAAGTGATGGCTACATACGCTTTGATTGCAGGGACAGTGTTCCTGTTCGCTGCCATTGGTGTGTTTTGGTCGGCAATATTCGAGAAGACAGCTATATCAGGGGTATTTACATACGGATCCTGCATGTTCTATATGTTCGTTACTTCCATCTTGGGCGAGTCCGCAATGTACCCTCCCCCAAGATCAGCGGTTTTCTCATTGAGCCTGCTTAACCCAATATTTGCTGCTTATGATATGGCACTTACAATGACCAAGGTATGCGGGATAGAGTTTCCTGCTTGGATTGCATCGGTGGCAACAGAACTTATATTGGGCAGTTTGCTGCTATTGATTTCCTCCGGACATGTCAGATTTCGTAAGACCGACAAAACCCTCGTCATCAGGCTTATGCTGCTGGCGACCACACTGATACTGGTGTGGCTGACAATTGGAAGCTTTCCAAATTTCGGTGGTGGAAGATGGTCTCGGGCTAACTCTGTATGGGAAATGCTTGCCGCTGTATCGAGTATCATACTGGGATTCATGTGTATTATGGCTTGTCCGCTGGCAACTGGTGAGCCAAGTAGGACTGAAAAGTCCATGCTGCTCTACGCAATGTCCGGACGACGGGCATTTTCAAAAGAACTTGGTGGAGCGATGAGTTTTCTGGCCCTATGGACAGCCGTAGTTTACGGCGCGTTCGGCGGCACGTTGTATTGGTTGACCAAGGTAGAGCATGTGTCATTCGATCCCCAATTTTGGCCGGCTTACTTGAAGCTTGGAGTCGCACTTGTAATGATCGTGGCGGGTGTGTCGGCTGTTGGTATGCTGGCATCGTCCATAGCGAGCAGAAGAAAAGGTGCGGCGGCGTTGGTGCTGGTTTTCCTTGCTTTTGTATTCGCCGGATATACATTCTTACTGGCATACCATCAACCCAACGAGGATACAAGCGCTCCTATATGGCAGACTGCCGCACTCTGGCCGATAACCCCGATAATGGCTCAATGCAAGAATTGGGACAGGACCATGCCCACGTTGTGGTGGGTGCCAAATGATTCATGGCTGGTAACGAGCTGCATTTACGTTGCGCTGGGAGTTATAGCACTCTCTATTGCGGGGACGGCGCTGAAGAAATTCGGCGGGGTGCAGGAGGACTGATTTGGCTAATCTCACGGAACGTATCCATGCCATGCGAAGACGGGTGCGGCTGCTGCTGGTCGAGCGTTACGGCTTGATCGGAGGTGCGGCAGGCGCGGTTGTCGCTGCTGTAATGGCGCTGCTTTCGTTGAGATATGATGCGCTTATCAGCTACACATTGTGGGCTGGAGCGTTAGTATTTGGCACGGGTGTGGGTGTAGCGTGGGGACTTCTTCGGAAGCTGGACGACTTTACCATCGCGCTGGCGGTAGACCGCAGGGCGGGGCTAAAAGAACGAATGTCCACGGCTCTAATGGTGTCTGACGATACGAGTTGGGCTGAGGCGCTGGTGCACGATGCGCGGGAGCATGTTACGGCTGTGTCGCCTAAATCAGTGTTCCCGCACAAGTTCGGGATGCCGCATTGGGTGTTCGGAGGAGCGGCCTTGCTACTTGCCTGCGCAGTCGTGCTTCCGCAGGTTCCGGCGCTGCAGTCGAGTGGGCGGCGGCAGGAAGTGACGGTGATGAAACGCCAGGGTGCCAAGCTCAAGAGCATCGCCAAGGACATTAGGAAGCAGACATCACCGAGCCACACAGAAATGCGTAAACTCGCGAACCGGCTCGAAAACCTGGGCAAGAAAATGCAGACCGGCCGTATGACTCGCAAGCAGGCGATGCTCAAGACACGCAAGCTCACAAAAGAAGTAAAAGAGCAGCAAAACCTCCTCGCGCGGCGCAATTCGCCCGGTAAGCCGATGGAGCAGGCGCAGTTGGAAATGCGCAAGGCCGCGGAGCAATTATCCCAGAAGATGGCCATGGAGTTGGCGAAGAAAGAGAACATTCCACTGGCGCAGGCGATGAACCAGGTGCCGTCGGACAAGCGGCTGGCGGAGTTAGCGCGCAAAGATGGACCGCTCACGGAATCCGAGCGAAAAGAACTTGAGCAGGCTGTTTCCAAGTATGCTAATCGGAATAGCTCTGAACCGATACCGTCCGAACTCGGAGAAGCTCTTGCCAAGCTGGCACAGAGCCAGGATTACCAAAAAGCTGCTGAGCTTATGAAGAAACTTTCTCAGCGCCTCAACTCGGGGAAGATGAGCAAATCGGATCAAGAGTCGCTGCGAAAGCAGATGCAGGCGCTGGCGAAGTCGCTAAAAGGCACTGATCTGGACAAACTCGCAAAGGCAATGCGGCAGAACGCCGAGGCCCTTTCCAAGATGAGCGATGAGCAGTTAAAACAGCTCATGAAGCAGATCGCCGAGGCCCAGAAGATGCAGAAGACACTCGCGAAAGCAGGCGGTGGGTGACTGAGCGTGGGACTCGCACTCGGGCAGTGCGGCACAGGAATTGGAATGGGCAACGGACCGAGCAGCCCTGCACCTGGCGGTGGCATGGGCGGTGATAATAGAAACACTGGCCCACATGCAAAGATCAAAGAAGTCAAGGGTATGGAGAATGTGCCATCTGCAGTTGGCTCCGGTGGTATGATCTTTTCCGCAGGCGAAACCAAAGGCGCACCCGATGCCGCCGCGCCTGCCAGCGTCCCGTATACAGATGTACTCCCCAACTACCGCAAGGCCGCCGAAAGCGCACTGCAGAAAGAAAAAGTGCCGCCGGCTTATCGGACCAGGGTTAAGGATTACTTCAGCAAGTTAGCGGAATGAGTCTTGTTCCTGAATCACTGAAGGGATGAATGAATTGAGACACTGAAGAGACTAACGCCGGGAACTTGTACTTTCTTATTCAGTGGCTTCATATCCCTTCAGTGCTTCAGCGATTCAGAGAAGCTGATGACCGACAACCATTTTTTTATGGAGGCAATAAATGCAGGCAGAAGAACGCGTTGCGCAGTTTAATAGCTACTTCAAGAGGCTCCGTGAGGAGATTGGAAAAGTAATCGTCGGGCAGGACGAACTTGTTGAGGATGTGATCATAGCAATGGTCGCCAACGGGCATGTGCTGCTGGAGGGGGTACCGGGGCTGGGCAAAACGCTGTTAGTGCGGACGCTTGCCGAGGCTATGGACCTGGAGTTTTCGCGCATCCAGTTTACCCCTGACCTGATGCCTGCTGATATAGTTGGCACCAATATACTCGTCGAAAACGAGCAGGGGCGAAGGGAGTTTCAGTTTCAGCACGGGCCGGTATTTGCGAATATCGTCCTTGCAGATGAGATCAACCGCGCTACTCCCAAGACTCAGTCGGCTATGCTCGAAGCAATGCAGGAGCGGTCGGTGACGGTGGCGGGAGCGATAAGAAAGCTGGAGCAGCCATTCCTGGTGCTGGCAACGCAAAACCCGCTGGAGATGGAGGGCACCTACCCACTGCCGGAGGCACAGTTGGACAGGTTTCTGTTCAAGCTGATGGTGCGCTTCCCCACCCTCGAAGAACTTGGCAGCATCATCGACCGCACAACCGGAATCTCTGACGCGCACGCAGTGAATGTATTGGACGCCGCAACGATCATCGAGATGCGGACACTGTCGCGCGAGGTGGTGGTCGCGGACCATGTGAAGGAGTTTGCACTCAAGTGCGTGCTTGCCACCCACCCCGACAGCGAATACGCCACACCAATGGCCCGACAATATGTCCGCTACGGCTCCAGCCCACGCGGGGCACAATCCATCATTGTTGCCGCCAAGGTGCGCGCGCTGCTGGACGGGCGGTTCAACGTATCGTTCGATGACATAAAGCACGTGGCAAAGCAAACTCTTCGGCACCGCATCATCCTTAATTTCGAAGGCGAAGCGGAACGGATTGATCAAGATGCTATCGTGGAAGACGTGATGACTGGGGCGTCCAAGGGCGATGAACTACCGGTTTAGCTTAATGGTCTGATGGGGTGATGGTTTGATGGTTTGGGCATGTCATTGATGGAAAATGTGTTGACACAACAAAGTGAAGAACTCCTGACTCCTGACTTTCTGCGGAAGATCGAGCATTTGTCGTTGGTGGCAAAGCGAGTGTTCGCAGGGCAGATGAGGGGGGAGAGGCGGTCTACCAAGCGCGGGGCTTCTGTGGAGTTCGCGGACTACCGGAATTACACCGCGGGCGATGATTTTCGGCGGGTGGACTGGAATGTATATGCTCGGCTGGAAAAGTTGTTCATGAAGCTGTTTGTTGAAGAAGAGGATTTGCACGTCTATATCCTCATTGATGTGTCGCGATCAATGGAGTTTGGGGAGCCCTCAAAGCTGCTATATGCGAAGCAAATCGCGGCTGCACTGTCATACATTGGGCTGTGTAACTTAGACAGAGTTGGACTCGCTGCCCTGGCTGGGCCGAGTATAAGTTTGCTCTCTCCGAAGCGTGGAAAACAGGCAGCATTTGGTGTGTTTGATTGGCTGAGTAATGTGCAAGCGGCAGGTGAAACAGACCTGGCTGCATGTGTCCGTGACTTCAGTTTGAGGACCGCTCAACCGGGCATTGTTATAGTTCTGTCTGATTTCTTATCCACAACTTATCAACAAGCGTTGATAACTCTGCTTTCGCGCAAGTTTGAGCCAGTAATCTTGCACATACTTGACCACAACGAGGTTGAACCGCCTTTGGTCGGGGATCTGCTGCTGGTGGATTCAGAGACCGGTGAACGCAGGGAAGTAACCATCACCCAGACTCTCTTGCGCAAGTATCAACAGAGGCTGGCTAACTTTTTCGTTGAGATTGAGAGCTTCAGCACACGCTACGGCTGTAGTTATGTCCGCGTGACTAATGATGCGCCTTTTGAGGATTTGATATTGGGTTACTTACGACAGAGGGCTTTGCTGAAGTGACTATTAGCGTTACGTTGCGCCCTCACCCTTGCCCTCTCCCCCAGGAGAGGGAATATGTTAGCTGTCATCCATAAACTAAACAATGAACTTCTTATCTCCACTATCTTTAATACTGTTCATCCCCCTGGGCGGGGCTGTGGTGGTGCTTTACCTGCTTAAACTTCGACGCAAGGAGCGGGTGGTATCCAGCACTATGCTCTGGCAAGATGCCGTGGCGGACTTGCAGGCGGATGCACCGTTTCAGAAGCTGAAAAAGAGCTTGCTCTTGCTGCTTCAGATTGTGGCGTTGGCGCTGCTGGTGTTTGCGGTGGCGCGGCCTTATGTACGGGCAAAGGGGATTTCAGAGAACCGGATTGTGGTGATATTGGATTCATCAGCGAGCATGCAGGCTTGCGACATGAAGCCATCGCGGTTTGGATGGGCGAAAAACAAGGCGCTGGAAGTAGTGAACAAAATGGGGCCGCGTGACTCGATGCTGGTGATGACGGCTTCGACGAAGACGCGGGTGGTGCAATCTTTCACATCGGATAAGAAGACGTTGTCATCAGCAATATCAAGGCTTGCTCCAACTGATGCCCCGTGCAACATGCGTCAGGCGCTGGTGCTTGCGCTGTCATTAGTTGCGGGAAGGAGCACTGCCCCACCCAGCTTGGTGATATTCTCCGACGGCAAGTTCGGCAGTCTATCGGACCTGCCGGTTGGTGGGGCTCGGCTGGATTTTGTGAAGGTAGGAAGCGATTCGGACAATGTCGCCATTACAGGGCTGGACTCGCGCAAGAATCTTTCGGGGACGCAACAAGTGTTCATTGGGCTCAAGAACTTTTCCAGGAGGGAGCGCGGGTTCAACCTGGAGATATATGTCAATGACAAGCTCTATGACATCCGCGAAGAGTCGCTGACGCCGGGACAGATCAAGCAGGAGATGCTGGAAGATTTGCAGGGCGTGGGAGGCAGGGTGACGGCGAAGCTGGATATTGATGACCAGCTCGCGGCGGATAACTCCGGGTCGGTCTATCTTGCCAAGCCAAGGAAGATTGATGTGCTGCTGGTGTCCAAGGGCAATGTGTTCATTGAAAATGCGCTGAACCTCGACCCACGCACCCGGCTCACCCGCGCGGATGCAGTGCCGGCTGGTATAAGCAAGCAAGATTACGATGTGGTGGTGTTCGACAGAATTGCCCCACCTGCGAAGCTGCCTGCAGGTGGATATCTGCTGATCGGCACATCGGCGGCGCAGGGACCGGCGGAGGTGCTAGGCAAAGCATCTAGACCGGCGGTTGTCGACTCAGACCTACATCACCCTGTTACCGCCTATGTAGATTTCTCCGGTATACGGCTTGCGGAGGCAGAGTATCTGAAGCCGAAGCCGTGGGGGACGGCGTTGGTAGAGGGCGAGCGTGGACCGATGGTTTGCGCGGGGTCCATGGGCGGGCGCTCGTTTGTGCAGATGTCGTTTGATTTATTGAAAAGTGATTTTCCTCTCCATGTGGGTTTCCCAATTTTTATTGCTAACTGCTTGGACTGGCTCGCACCGTCGGGTGAAGGCGGTGGCAGCGAAGGGGCGCGGACGGGGCAGCCGGCATATATTGACGTGCCTGCATCATGTCGCAAAATTGCTATAATTGATCCCGGTGGGGAGAAACAGTCTATCAATGTGACGCAAACACCTGTGGTCTACAGCGACACAGAGCGCGCGGGCGTGTATCACGTGATGGGAAAAGACTTCAGCAGGGAGTTTGCGTGCAATCTAGCTTCACCGGCTGAGTCCGACACTGCGCCGCGCGAGGTGGTTAGCGTAGGGGGCCGGCAGCTGGCATCGCGGGGGAAGGCGGTGGAAACGAACCGTGAGATGTATTGGCCGCTGATATTACTGGCGCTGGCAGTGCTGTCATTCGAGTGGTACGCTTACCACAGGAGGCTTTAGGTATGGTGCAATTCACTAAACCGCTATACCTCCTCCTGCTGGTCCCGTTGGGTTATTACTCCTGGCGGCTTGCGAGGCAGAGCCTGGCGGATCTTTCTCCATTCCGCGCACGGTTGACGCTGGGGCTGCGGCTGGCGTTGATTACTGCACTGGTGTTCGCGCTGGCCGGGGCGAGGATGGTGAGAAACGCTTCGCAGGAAAGTGTGATCTTCGTTCTTGATATCTCCGACTCCATCCCCAAGGCTAAACAAGATGCGGAACTGCGCTACCTCAACACCGCCCTCAAACACAGGCGGAGTGAGCAGAAGGTGGGCGTGGTGGTGTTTGGTGGAGATGCATCCGTGGAACTGACGCCGTGCAATGCGCGGAAGCTGGATAAAGTCTACTCGGTGCCCAACACCAGCAACACGGACATTTCACAGGCGCTTGGGCTGGCGCTGGCATCGTTCCCCGAACAGAGCGCAAAAAAGATCGTGCTGCTTTCCGACGGTAATGAGACCATTGGAAAGGCTGTTGAACAGGCCGCATTGGCGGGGGCAAACGGTGTGTCCATCGATGTGGTGCCCGTAACAAACGACCTGCCGCGCGAGGCGCTTTTAGACAAAATGGTCGCCCCTAGCAGTGCAAAAGTGGGGGAGCCTTTCGACCTCAAGGTAATCGCAGTGTCGAAGAGGTCGACTCTAGCGCAGGTTCGGCTGCTGCGTAACGGCGCACCGGCGGGGGTTAAGACCATTGAGCTTACCGGTGGCAAGAGCGTGCTCACATTCAGACAATCAATCCCTAAGCCTGGCAATTACGAGTTTCGTGCAATACTCGAGTGTCCTCAGGATACAATTCCCGAGAATAACGCCGCGTTGGCTTACACGGTGGTCCACGGAAAGCCAAGGGTGCTCTACGTTGAGGGTCAGCATGGTCAGGAGAAGCACTTAGCCGGGGCGCTGGGTTCCAGTGATATCGATGTGGAGGCGCGCAATCTCTCAGGGGTGCCGAGTTCGATGGCCCAGCTTCAGGGTTATGATATGGTGGTTTTCTCTGATGTCCCGGCTTGGAGCCTTGCACCCGAGCAGATGCAGATGATCAAATCCGGGGTGAGGGACCTCGGGATCGGGTTTACGATGATCGGCGGGGAGAACAGCTTCGGCTCAGGTGGATATTACGACACGCCTATTGAGCAGGCGCTGCCGGTGGATATGTCCGTCCGCAAGACTAAGGTGCTGCCGTCGCTGTCTGTGGTAGTAGTTATGGACAAGTCCGGGTCGATGAGTGCAGTCGAGGGTGGACGGGAGAAGATTCAACTCGCCAATGATGCCGCAGCCGCTGTGGTGAAACTTTTACAGCCAATTGATAAAGTCGGGGTGATCGTGTGCCACTCTTGGCCCGTGGCAGCGGTGCGACTTACGTCTGCTAACAACAAGGGGCCTATCTACAGGGAAATATCAACCATTCGTGCCGAAGGCGGGGGGATTGCAGTCTTCCCGTCGATGAAGATGGCAAATGGCATGATATCCAGCAGCGGCACCAGGCAAAAACACGTGATCCTGCTCGCTGACGGCAGCGACTGCGACGAGCAAGAGGGTGTGCTTCCGTTGGTAAAAGACATGGCGGCACGGAAGATCACCGTGACTGCTGTAGCAATTGGTGATGGCCCGCATGTGCCATTTCTGAAGGGCGTGGCGTATTACGGCAAGGGTGGGTTTTACCTAGCTCGAAGGGCGGCTGACCTCAAGGCAATCTTTACCAAAGACGTTATGACGGTTTCCAAGTCGCTGATCATCGAGGAGCCGTTTGTGCCCAGGGTGGATACATCCAGCCCGGAACTGAGCGGCATTGATATGAGCTCCGTGCCGCCCCTGTTGGGATATGTAGCAACGGGGCCAAAACCGGCTGCTAGAATGTCGATAGCCTCGCAAAAAAATGACCCTATCCTTGCTACATGGCAATATGGGCTCGGGCGGTCGGCGGCGTTTACATCCGACTGCAAAGCGCGGTGGTCGGCGAGGTGGCTTGGGTGGCCGGGGTATTCGACGTTTTGGGCGCAGGTGCTGCGTTCGACTATGCGCCGGAGTGCGTCCAGGGACTTTCAAACGAGTGTGGATGTGTCCGCCGGTGTGGGCCATGTGACCATTGATGCGGTGGACTCCAAGGGCGGCTTCATTAATATGCTGAAGCTGGCTGGATCGGTAGTGGGGCCGGATATGAGGGCTCTTCCCCTGGCAATTGAACAAACCGGCCCGGGGCGCTACGAGGCCAGCTTTGATGCGCGCGAAGTGGGCACATATCTGGTGAATGCTGTCCGTAAAGACAAGTCTAGAAGCGCACCTGAAGTCACAGTCGTCTCGATCCCCTACCCGCCCGAGTATAAGGAGATCACGTCCAACACCGGCTTGCTGAAAAGGCTCGCTGAGGAAACCTCTGGGAGGTTTAACCCTAACGCAGGCGACATCTTCACATCGCACTTCAGAACTTACAAAACCTACACCGATCTTTGGCCGATTCTGGCTTTATTGGCGGCGATATTGCTGCCGGTGGATGTCGCGGTGCGAAGAGTGGCGCTTAGTGAAGAGCTTGTCCACGAGGTGTTCGCGCGGGTGGCAGAGAAGATGGCGCACAGGCATCATGCAAAAACTCGTGAGCCGCAGCGGGTGGAGACAGTTGGGGCTTTATTGAAGTCAAAGAAGGAGCGCGTGGTGGAGGATGAGCCGGTTGAAGTTATCGCCGCACCCAAGCCAACCGCACCTTCTAAGCCGCAAGCACTGGAGAATAGTAGTGGCGGAGAAGAAACAACATCCAGATTGCTGGCGGCTAAGAGGCGGGCGAAGGAGAAGAGTGACGAATAAAGAAGATAGTATGTCAGCCTTTATATCCATTGAATCAGGGCGTCCGGCTCTCGCAGTTCTTTCAAAACCGCTGTTGCCCGAGGGGCGGTTTCGGGAAAAGGGTTTCCCGAAACAACCTGGAATGCCCCTATACATATTACATTAGTGCGTCCGGCGGCTTCGGCAGCTTCGCGGTCCGAAGCAACATACGTTATCTCTTCGTTTATATTCGCGTTTTCGCCCTTTCGCGCTGTCGCGACTAAATACCTCATTTTTACTTGTTTGACGCAATGCCCATATGCCCATTAGAATGGCATTAGATATGAGCGATCAGCAACCAACACCTCGAACACGAAGCGACTCGGCTACTGAGATCATTACCTCCGGGCATATATGGAGCGCGGTGTGGTATCTTGCCTGGCCGACTGCGGTATATACGCTCATCCAAACGGCATACAATATTATCAACCGCATGTTCCTGGGTAGGCTCGATGATCCCGCTCCGGCGTTGGCTGCGGTGGGTATTGGCGGGCAGTTGCTTATGCTTCAGTTCGCTATTACCGTGGGATTGACCGCAGGGAGCAGTGCGCTGGTGGCGCGATTTCTGGGCGCTCGGCAGTTGGATGATGCTAACGAAACAGCTCGACAGTCTTACATACTCTCAGTCATATTGGGCATAATAAGCGCAATCCCTCTGATCCTGGCGCCGACTTTTCTGGTTAAGCTGATCGGAGCGTCGGGGTCAGTCATACCTCTTGCGGCAGACTATACTGCCATCATATCCTGGTTTTCTATCCCCCTATTCCTCTGGATGACAGCCACCACTATACTGCGAAGCGCTGGTGATGTGCGCAGCCCACTCTATGCTGGGCTTATCATCATCGTGGTGAATGTGCTACTGGACTGGTTCCTGATCTTCGGAGTCGGGCCGATACCGCCTATGGGCGTGCATGGCGCAGCAATCTCTACGGGGATATCACGCGTTGCAGGGCTGGTTGTGACTGCATTCTTCCTGTATCGTTCTGACCTGCGTGGGTCGCTCAGCCACTTCAAGCCGCACATGGAGTGGTCTAGAAGAATAATGAAGATAGGCTGGCCGGCGGTGATTCAGAACCTGATGTGGACCTCAGCAGCCGCAGTTTATATTAAAATACTGGCGTTTCTTCCCGGTGGGCAGGGCACAGCGGCACAGGCGGCGCTCACTGTGGCGCTCACTATAGAATCGACCGCTTTTATGCCCGGTGTTGCGTATAGCATGGCCGCAACGCCTCTCGTAGGGCAAAACCTGGGTGCAGGCAAGCCCGAACGTGCGGAGCACAGCGCATGGGTAGCTACCGGCCAAGCTACGTTTATCATGACGCTGGTTGCGATTGTATTTATTGCTGTGCCCAGGAGCCTGGCTGTAGCGTTCACGCACGATGCGGTAGTGGTGGCGATGATCGTGTCGTATCTCAGGATCGTGGCACTGTCCGAACCGTTCCTTGCTGTGAACATGGTACTGAGAGGCGCTCTGCAGGGAGCCGGAGAGACACGTGTGCCCGCGTGGATAACGCTCTTCACCAGTTGGATTGTGCGATTGCCGATGACATGGGCATTGGCAATACCGGCAGGCTTGGGAGCCACGGGCGCATGGATAGCAATGTCGTCGTCCACATTCCTCTCAGGTGTGCTGATGGCAGCCTGGTTCAAATGGGGACCTTGGAGGCAGACGCAAGTGTAGATGGGAGTGGTGTCAGGTATCAACTTGGTGCATCCGCGAAATAGGGGGCAATATTTCTTCGCAGGTACATCGCCCCCTCATCCCAACCATCTAGCCATCAAGCTCTGGATATTTCGTCCCAGCTTTGGAAGACCTGGCGCACGTTTTCTGGACGGGCACCGGGGCCGAACTCGCATTGGGCTACGCAGCCGCCGCTTTTCCACAGGTTGTTGTAGACCAGCTTAACGGCTGCGTCTACATCGGCTGTGGTGCCGTTTGGCAGGATGTGCTGGCGGTCTATCTCACCCCAGAATGTGATCTTGCCGGCGAATGATTTCAAGTTTTCCACACCCATGCAGAATAGCTGCGAGTTTAGTGCGTCCAGGCCAAGCTCGATCAGGTCGGGATAGATGGACAGGATGTTGCCGTCAGAGTGCATGAACGCCTTCTTGCCTGCATTATGAGCGATCTGGATATAGTCACGGTACATTGGCTTGAATATCTCACGCCAGGAAGCGGGGCGAATCAACAGGGTCTGCTGAGAGCCCCAATCATCCATAAACATCAACGCGTCCACGTTGGTCTTTGCCCACATTTCGAGTACTTCGCAGTAGAAGCTGTGCATCTTCTTCATGAAGTCGAGCATTGCCTGCGGCGGATCGGCAAGGTCCATGTATAGATTTTCGGACCCTCGCAGGAACTGAAGCTGCTCGAACGGTCGGGGACAGACATCAGCCATGATGAATGTATCCATGCTATCACAGTCTTTATTTATGAGATCGATATCAGCCGTGAGCCACTCGCGGGGGACATGGACTTTGGATATATCTGTATTCCAATCCTTGATCAGCGGATCTTTTACTTCGCCCACGATGCCATCGGCGATGTTCTCGAATACACAGCCCCATGCATCCACATAACGACCCTTTCTGAAGTGATCACCTTGAGTGGCTGCCAACTCGTGGAAGTGGCCGTTTACACCGCCAAAATCGGGCGGGAAGTCTTTGTTGATCTTATCAAGCTCATTCGGGTAATGATCAGACGCCCAAGGCAAAGGCCAAAGCTGTCTTGGGGCTCGGATAGGGTTCTCGAAGTTGAGTGTTTGATAAACAAGTTCTCTGGATGTTGCGCTCATGGATAACCTCATGCAATAATCGATGGTTTACCTGCACAATCTCGGATTAGACATTATATCCACCAACACCTCCTGTATTGTGCAGGAATAGGTGAGCTCATGTATAAGTATGATTATATCAATCCATTGCGGATGGCAGTCCGGCGGGTAGGCATTGAAGAGGATATACTGCATTGTCTGAACTGATATCTCGTATCATTCCTCGTGGGAAGCTCACGGCTGTTCTTTCCATAACTTGGATATATGTCTTTTTTACGTCCGTTTGCATAGCCTCAACCGAGTTGCCTATTAAACTCTCTATGCGTAATGCGGTAAGCGCTGCACTTAACACCAATGCAAACCTGAAACAAGCGGAATCAAAACAGATATCCTCAATATCAAAACTTCGCATCGCCAGCCTGTCTACCAGCTTTGATGCCGGCAGCAGAGCAGTGGTTGAACGCACCTCCAACGACCGAACCCGCTCCAGCAATCTGTTTGGAGGTTTCGACTTCCAGGGGTTGAGCGGCACTGAAATGTCGCTGGATGTCTCACCATATGGGTTTGGGCAGAACCGTGGAGAAGTCACGCTGCAATTTCGCCGCCCATTAACCAGGGGCAAAGGTTTGCTTTCCACAAAATCTGATAAGGTGCTGGGTGCTCGCAGTGATGCTACTGTGCAGGAAAAACAATACTATCTCACCACTCAGGCAACGGTGCTAGGCGTGGTGGAGGCTTATTACGCCGCTGTGCTTGCTAGTGAGCAGGTAAAAGTGCAGGAAAGCGCCCTGGCTATCACGCAGGAAGCTGCCGATGGGGCACGCAAGCGTGCTGATGCAGGTCTTGTGGCGGAGATCGAGGTGTCGAGGGCAGAGATTCGGGTGGCACAGACAAAAAACGAGCTTAATCGACAGAAGCAAAACGCTCGGGGTGCGCTGGACCGGCTGATGGTGGCTATTGGGACAGGGGTTGGTCAGACTCCTGAACTAACGGATGGTGTACCTGAGCCGATTGCTGATCAGCCCAGTCTGGCAGATGCTGTAAAGACCGCACTCAAAAACCGCTCCGAACTTACGATTTCGGAAGAAAACCTAACGGAACTCTCCCGCAAAGTAATGATGGCTAACGACAGTATGCGTTCGGGATTGGACTTTGTTGCTGGTTTTGACTCATCAAACTCTGATACCGGAATATTATCGAGAACTATACTCGACCAGGGAGACTTTACCGCGGGGTTTGAGTATAAGCTGCCTCTGGACAAGCGCGCACTCGTTGAGGAACGTAGAATTGCCGAGCGTGACTTGGATACAAGCAGAAAATTGAGAATGTTCCAGATGGAGCAAATAGCACAGCAGGTGCGCAATGCGTATCGGGGTGTTGATACGGCGCGAACATCTCTGGATATTTTCGGCCAGAACCTGGCAGTGGCGGAAGACAATCTGCGGCTGGCCCAGAGGATGGTGGACGAGGGCCTGCGTGACAACCGTGAGGTATTGGATGCGCAAGAGTCACTTACTCTTGTCAGAAACCAGCTTCTCTCCGCAAAGGTAGATCTTTACCTGGCCGGTGTTAATCTCAAGTATGCTATGGGTGAAAATTTGGCCCATGTTATTGGCAATTAAGCGCCAGTGAACGGTAATGGAGTCCTAATGAAACGACAGATAAAAATTTGGGGAAGCCGTACTTTTGTGGTGGCTCTGCTGGTGGTGGCGGTGAGCCAGTGGGGAATGCCCGCTTATAAGCAATACATGGTCCCCAAGAAGAAGACGGCTTTTGTGCCCACGGCTAAGGTACAGGCGGGCAAGTTTACAATCAGTTTCCATGAGATCGGCACGCTGGAGGCAGAGAAATCCGTGCCGGTGCTAACTGAGACCGGCGGGAAGATAATCAAGCTGGTGCAGGAAGGCAAGGTTGTGGTGGCGGGCGAGAGGCTGGTTGAAATGGACACCACTGACCTGCTCAAGGAAGTCCGCAATCAAAAGCTGAATTACCAAAATGCGCTGGCTGATGTCAACCGCGTGCAAGCCGAGCTAGACATTCTCAAGGAATCGAATAAAACCGACCTTGAGAAGACCCAGGCGCAGCAGGACTTTGACCTCACCGAACTCGAACGCGCCGAAAACACGCTAGACAAGAAAACACGGCTCGCAGAAGAGAAGCTAATATCGGGCTCAGAGGTAGATCAGGCTAAACTCGATGTACGCGCAAAGAAACTTGCCGTCCTTAAGGGCACTAAGGATCTCGCTCTTAAGAAAAAAGAAATCGAGTCAAAGGAACAACAGAAGTTGGCTGATGTTCGTAATAAAGAGTTCGCTGCGAATATGGCTAAGTTCAACCTCGATGACGCCACAGCAAGAGTCAGCCGCGCGATCATAAAGGCTCCAGCGTCTGGAATGGTGGTGATCACCAAGGATTGGTTCGCGGACGGGCAACGTAAACTGCAGGAAGGTGATGCAGTGCGCCCGCGCCAGATCATCTGCCAGCTTCCAAACCTTAGCAGTATGCAAGTCAAAATAAAAGTTGGTGAGTCAGATGCGCCGCGTCTCAAAGTCGGTTTGCCTGTGATGATACGGCTTGATGCTATCCCCGGCAAGATATTCCACGGCGCCATCAAAGACATCTCCAGCCTGGCGACTGAATCTAACCCGTGGGAGGGCGAGACACCTGGGCGAAAGCAGTTTGAGGTGGTTGTGGCTGTTAAGGAAGTCGACCCAAAGACGCTTAAGCCGGGAATTACCGCGGATGCAGAGTTTATATGTGAGAGCGTGAAGAAAGCGGTTTATGTGCCGATAGAGTCAGTAATCGAAAAGGACGGCAAGACTCTTGTATATGTAAAACGCGGCAAGCGATACGAGCGCGTGATGGTGAAAACCGGCAAACAGAACGACAACTTCGTCTGCATAACCAAAGGCCTGAAGAATGGCGAGGTGGTTGCGCTTAGAGACCCCACCAAACCGCTCGATGAGCAGGAATCCGGGACTGCTAACCCTGCTGACAACGCCAAGGACAAAAAGAAAGAAAAATCACCAGCGCCGATACCGGGGGCAACAAAGAGTTAGCATGGGTATACTCGACGCCATACAAACCGGGCTTACCGAACTGCTGTCACACAAGATGCGCTCGATGCTCACTATGCTCGGCGTTATATTCGGAGTGGCAGCGGTGATCGCGATGGTCTCAATCGGGGAAGGCGCAAAGCAGGAAGCGTTGGACCAGATCAAGCAAATGGGAATCGATGTGGTTCATGTAAAGCGCGCCGTAATCGCCGGGGAACTGCTGGAAAAAGCGGAGGAAAGATCACCTTATGGGCTGAAGTACTCCGACGTCAACAGCATCACCCTTGTTTGTCCGTTCGCCAAGCGCATTGTGCCGCTCAGGGAAGTGTTTGCCGATGTAAAAGTCGGTGAAACCCCGGTGCCCATCAAGGTAGTTGGTACGACTCCGGGCTATGAATTAGTTAGCCGCTCACAGTTGCAGGAAGGGCGATTCCTTACACAACAAGATGTGGAAGATAACAGGCCGGTTTGTGTGCTTGGCGCGGCGGCTAAACGTGAACTCTTCGGGTTCGATAACCCAGTCAGGAAGACAGTTAAGATCGGGCAAGGGATATTCCGCGTGGTGGGTCTTATGGAGCCCAAAGAAATCGGATCATCCAAGGCATCCGCGGCGATGCGCGATTTCAATTCAGATATTTATATCCCCATCACTGTATCATTCAGTAATTTCCAGATATACTCACAACAGGCAGTACCTGCAACCATAACCAGCCTCCGCGCCTTGGTGGGAAAGATGAACAACCGCCCCAGCCGCGAGAACAGTGGAGTCAGCGAGATAATAGTGCAGGTCCAGGACGACACGGCTACCCCGGCGACGGCGTCAATTATTCGGTCGGTCTTGAACCGCCAGCACAAGGGCATTCGCGATTATGAAATTCTGATCCCGGCTGAACTCCTCCGCCAGCAGCAGCAAACCCAGAAGATTTTCAGTATCGTCATGGGGGCTATTGCAAGTATATCTCTGCTGGTTGGCGGCATTGGCATTATGAACATCATGCTCGCCACGGTCACACAGCGCACCCGCGAGATAGGCATTAGGAGATGCATCGGGGCGACGAGGTGGGACATCGTCCGGCAGTTCATGCTGGAGGCGATGGTCATCACGTGCCTCGGAGGGTTGATCGGTGTGGCAATGGGGATTGGAGGAGCGCACGCGATATCCATTTACGCCGGATGGCGGACGCTGGTCTCCACGCAAGCTGTAATGTTATCATTCGGAGTGTCGGCAGTTGTGGGAATAGTCTTCGGACTCTACCCAGCCGTTCGCGCGGCAATGGTGGACCCGATAGAGGCGCTGCGGTATGGATAGCAATATGTCACTTATCCAAGTTGTTGATCTAGCAAAGACATACAAGATAGGTACGGTGGATGTGCCTGCGCTGAAGGGCGTGTCGTTCAGCATCGAGAATGGAGAATTCGTGGCTATTATGGGGCCGTCGGGCTCTGGAAAATCCACATTGATGAACATTATCGGATGCCTGGACCGTCCGACTTCGGGGAAATACATACTCGACGGCACCGACGCCAGCAAGCTCAGCGACTCGGCACGGGCAGCGGTGCGGAACCGCAAGATCGGGTTTGTGTTTCAGAGCTTTAATCTTCTCCCAAAGATGTCGGCGCTCAAGAACGTGCTGCTGCCATCGATGTATGCAGGCGAGCAGAAGGACAAGAAAGCGGGACTGCATGCGCTGGAAAGCGTAGGGTTGGCAAAACGTGTCCATCACACTCCGATGCAGCTATCCGGCGGTGAGCAACAACGTGTTGCCATTGCCCGGGCGCTGATTAATGATCCCCCGGTGATCTTCGGTGATGAGCCGACGGGCAACCTCGACACCATAACCGGCGTTGAGATTATGGCTATTTTCCAGAGGTTGAATACTGAAGGCAAGACCGTGGTTATCGTCACCCACGAGCCGGAGATTGCCCAGCACTGCAAGAGGGTGTTGAGATTCAGAGACGGCCTATTGGAATCAGATGAGCAGGTTACGGAGCAGTTGATCGCCAAGCCTGGGGGGTAAAATTCGTAGTGCCCGGCTCTCGCGGTTCTTTCAAAAGCCTGTCGTCTGAGGGGAATCAGGGTGCCAAAATAACAAGATTACTGATAATAACTCAGGCAGGAAATATCCGTGAAATAAGAAAAGGCTATTATGAAACAGAGGACTGTTGAACTTCTAGCATTGGCAGAGGAATACTGTAACGAGCTTTCCCGACATCCAGTACTTTCCGAATACTGGTCGGAACTCTCATTAGTAATCAAGGGCAGTGTGGCACGCGACAATCCCGACAGATACTCAGATATTGACCTTGTCTTCTTCTGTGCAGAAAAGCCCTATCGTGAGATCATCGAAATGTACTACAAACATGGATTGACACATCGAGATGATGGTGTCTTTTTGCCGCTTGGTAACTGGGTAGGGCATTATAATTTAGAAACTCTAGACAAGCTGACATCCTATTTCAAAAGGCCAGATTACCCTCAAGTTTGGGAATATCAAAATGTAGTTGTGTTACACGATCCGCAGGATCGATACCAGAAACTGGTATCATCGCTATCATCGGACCTGCTTGCTGATCCGCTGCCTGCAATAAAACGAGAGTATCTGGATATCCAACTTACTCTCGATTGGCTTCGGCATCCTCTCAAAAGAGGAGACTCAGTTTCGGTAGCGCTCCACTGCGCGAAGCTCCTGCAAAGCCTGTGCCGCATATGCTATCTACTAGATGGCAAGTGCTACCCACACGACAAGTGGCTATTCTCATATATCGGCACCACTCGATTTGGGAAATCCAACAAATCGAGCATCCGTAAATACGTCGCGCAAATTGCGAACAGCGTCCCGAGACATCT
Organism: bacterium; assembly: GCA_021373255.1. Classification (GTDB taxonomy): domain Bacteria; phylum Armatimonadota; class UBA5829; order UBA5829; family UBA5829; genus UBA5829. The sequence goes on along the minus strand of JAJFTD010000071.1, from coordinate 29,221 downwards.
GGAATTGGACGGTTACCCTCAGTACGTTGAGGGAGCAGCGCTGGTGGAAAGAGTTGGCGCTTTCATAGGAAAATATTACGGAAAACTGCCCTGGATCGCAGAGTGGTATCTGCACGTTTGAGACGGATCATATATAGTTGGTAGTTATTGTCACCCACGAACCAGAGATCGCCAAGGTCAGGACGTAATTAACACCAAAATCCGCAACGCTGGTATGTTCGGCGGGTCCGGATCAGGATCCCGGACCAACATGCGTTATCTCTTCGTCCTTTTTCGCGTTTTCGCTCCTTCGCGCTGTCGCGATTAAAAAGCCTACATCTCTATTCCGTTGATGATCAGTTTGAACTTATAGCCGAAGAAATCTGCGGCGCGGCGGCACATTAGCATACGAGATAGGAATATCTCGAAATACTCCATTACTGAAGCTGATTGATCGTCTGTGGTCAGCTCAAGGTTGATGCTCTTGTTGTCCAGGTCCACGCGCATGTTGGATTTTTGCACAGAGAAGTTCACGCGGTCGTGGATGTCGAACGTGAGTGGGTTTTGGTTCTGCACGCGGGAATGATGAACATCGGACTTATCCGCAAGAATCAACGCGGCGCTGATCGCGCTTACTGGGGAGCCTAAGTCCTCCTCATGGTTGCCTATTGCAGCTATCACCATAGCGACTTCGGTGGCCGGCATGCCCATCTCGTTCAACAGGCTAAACGCCATAAGAGCGGCAGTGTCGGGATGGCCCAGCCGGTTAATCGCGTTACCGATGTCGTGCAGATAACCCGCAACGGCGGCGAGTTCAGCGATGCGACCGTCCTGCCCCAGGCTTTCTATGATGTTGCGCGCAGTTTCGGCAACTATCCCAGCGTGCCGGAATCCGTGCTCAGTATAACCGAGCGCATCCATTTGGAGGTTGGCAGCCTCAATGAACGTCCTCACCTTCGGGTCGTGCCGGACGCGGTCCAGCGTAACTATGTCCTGATCCATTATTGTTCTCCTGGCGCGAGGTCTCGTCGTGCACTGAAGCGCGATGCTTTCGGTACTTTGCGAGAAACTCTTTTCGATATTCGGCCAAGCGGCCCTGCTCTATGGCTTCTCGTATCCGCATCATGAGGGTGCGGTAGAAGTAGAGGTTGTGATAGGTGGCAAGGCGTGACGCGAGTATCTCATCACACTTATATAGATGACGTAGATAAGCAGCCGAATGGTTCCGGCAGCACCAGCAATCGCACTCCGGGTCCACCGGCGACAGGTCATCAATGAACCGATTATTTTTTATATTGATCCGGCCGTAGGTGGTGTAAAGTGAGCCGTTGCGGCCGAGGCGAGTGGGCAGGACGCAGTCGAACATATCAATGCCCCTTACCACGGAGTCGATAATGTCCTCCGGTGTCCCCACCCCCATCAGATAGCGTGGTTTATGCTCGGGCAGGTGCGGCACGCTCCAATCCACGGCATTCATCATAAGTTCCTTACCCTCACCCACCGACACTCCGCCGATGGCGATGCCGTCGGTGTCCAGCGACGCAATAAACTCAGCACTCTGCGCGCGTAGATCGGGATAGACGCTGCCCTGGATGATGCCGAAAAACGCCTGCGAGGGATTGTGGCTGTCCATCGAGCGCTTGGCCCATTCGTGGGTGCGGTTCATTGCGGCGAGAGCATATTCCTTATCGCATGGATAAGGCGCGCACTCGTCGAAAGCCATCACGATGTCCGAACCCAATGCGCTTTGTATTTCCATCACGCGTTCGGGGGTGAACTCATGATAGGAACCGTCCACATAAGAGCGGAACACGACACCATCCTCACCAATCTTGCGTATGTGCTCCAGGCTGAAGACCTGAAATCCACCGCTGTCGGTAAGGATATTGCCGCCCCAGTTGATGAACCCGTGCAGCGCGCCAGCGGACTTGATAAGCTCATGGCCCGGGCGCAGGTAGAGGTGATAAGTATTGCCCAGGATGATCTGAAAGCCCATGTCTGTGAGTTCATCCTGGCTCATTGCCTTTACGGTGCCCTGGGTGCCCACGGGCATGAACACCGGTGTCTCTACAGTGCCGTGGTTAAGGTGAAGCCTACCCCGGCGCGCCCGCGTGCCGGGGTCTTTGGCTAGAATATCAAACTTTATCTTGAGTGCTCCTTGGATAGGGTCGGTCCGGAGGTCCGAAAGTCCGGGAGTCCGGGAGTCGGGCCTTGCACCTATATGATACAGGAAGTAGGTTAGGTGGGCAAGTGAGACTAAGCGAGCAAGCGTCAAAAGAGTACGTCTTGACATCTATTCAGCACATAGATGTATACTGACACTTTCAGAATCAAGGAGATACTCCAGATGCTAACTCGCGAGGATATCGCTCAAGCCAAACTCATTCGTAATCGTCAGCAGCAGCACATAAACGAAACCTACTCTCAAAGACAGCAGAATCAAGAGACATGGGCGGCATGGAAAGAGGCCTGCGCTGATTTTCATCAAACAAGAGTAGCAACTGATTATCTGTGGTCTGATAAGGTACGACTGAAGATCAAGAACGGCGATAGGGAAGTGATCAACGATGCTCTGTTATATCTTGAGGTTGATCCTTGGTATTTTCGATCCGGTTATTTGAAGGAGAGATTAATCGACGCCCTCAAAAGTGCACCACTTACTAATGAGGATGTAAATAGGATACAAAATATCATTATTAATATTGCTGGCGGACCGAACAGAAGAGAATTCAGACGATTCTGTCAATTGGCAGCAAGAGTCACATCCCCTGAATTCGAAGAATTGCTAGTGCAGTTGGCAAAGGAGCACGATCCTGGAGGAAAACTCGCATACTTGCTTCGATACCTGGAAGAACATAAGGAAGTGCATCAACACTAGGCAAAAAATTAGCCCGGAACTGGTGGTTCCGGGCCGTTAAGTGGGTTGTTGGGTAACATGGGTGAATTGGCATCGCACCCATAGTGTAAAACTTTTTATTAAGCCGCCATGGAGAAGCAGGCTGATGTTCGGGATAGCTTGCCGGATAGGCGTAGCACGGCTTTGGTGTGGATTTGGCACACACGGGACTCCGTGACGCTTAGGACGGCGGCGATTTCTTTTTGAGTCAGGTTTTCGTAATAATATAACGCTACTACCTGTCGCTCGCGTTCTGGGAGTTCTTCAATCGACTTTGCAAGCAGCCGCTTTTGGTCTGCGCGCTCGGCACAGGAGGCGGGGTCGTCGTATTCGTCGCCATCGCCACGGACAGTGACGTCACCACCGCTTGAGATCACTTCATCCAGCGAGAGCACAGCCGACTGGCCTACATCTGCCAGCATCTTTTCGAACTCGGAGACATCTACATCCATATAATTAGCGATTTCGAGGTCATTCGGAGGGCGTTTTAATTCCATCTCCAACCGAGCATAAGCATCACGCAGAATGGTTTCGTTTCTTCGAACCGAGCGTGGGGTCCAATCAAGGCTTCTGATTATGTCGATCACTTCGCCTCTGATCCTTGTAAGGGCGTATGTCTCGAACTTGACGTTGCGCTCCAACTCGAACTTCTCGATAGCACCGATTAGCCCGATTACCGCATGCCCGATAAGGTCTTCGTAGCCAAGCGCGCCCGAGGGCGACAGGTTCAGCCGGTCTACAGTGTACTTGGCCAGATAGGCATACTCCTCTATCAGGCGATCCCGGGCCGTCTCGCTGCCGGTGAGCTTATATTCTCGCCAAAGCTTTTCACGCTGGTCCATGGTCTATCAGCCTTTCTCGTTACCGCTCAATTTCACATTGCCCGGCTCATTGCCAGGGTCAGAATCTTGTTTTCCTAAAACGCTGAGCAGCATACCACCCATCTGCCCGAGCACTATCCAACATATAAAGAATGATCCGATGGCCTTGCCGATCACCCACACCAGGTCTTCCTCAGCCAGCCAAACTGAAACGCCGACCGCGAGGAACACCCCGAGTCCCACGAGGAGGCTTATGAGCTTCCACACGGGTTGAATCATCCTATACTCCCACCATCGCCAGGGCCGGTTCAGACGCGAAGTCATACTTGCGAATGCGGCCATCCAGCTTAATCGCCATTTTCTTCAACCACGGTCCTATGGCCGACTGCGAAGCCAGAGCCACAGGTTTCTGTGAACGAATCGCCCACCCAACCGCAGAATCGGACGGCAGGTACTCATACCTCTGAAAACTGCGTCCCAGGAACCTGTTGCAGATAGCATCCAAACCGTCAGCAACAGCGGTCGCCTGTGCGGGGCTGGCACAGCAGTTGGCAACAAGCGTGATCTCAGCGTCCGGCATCCTGGACATAAGCACTTTCATTGCAGCATAGCTGTCGGTGATCGAAGTCGGCTCGGGTGTGGTTACTACAAGAACCTCATTCGCAAGACCCAAAAGCGACGCCACTGATTCGTTGATCCCCGGTGCGGTGTCGATGATTACGATATCATCATCTGATGCAGTGCGAATGACATAGTCCAACAAGCTCGTGCCTGCCTCACCATCCAGGTTCGCCATTTCTTCCAGGCCCGATCCTGACGAGAGCAGCTTGATCCCCAGCGGCCCCTCAGTCCACGCCCCAGCGGGCTCCACTCGACCACGGAGCACATCACTAAGGGTGAAACTCGGAGCCATTCCCAGCAGCACCTCTGCGTTTGAAAGCCCGAAATCGGCATCCACCAACCGCACCCGTCTTCCAGAACGGGCGAGCAGCAGCGCCAGGTTTACTGAGATGCTTGTCTTGCCCACCCCACCCTTGCCGCTGGTTACAGCGATGGTGTAGAGCTTCGCAGGACGTGCAATGGGACCATAGCACATCACTCTGTCACGAACGAGCGCGCGCAGCGCTTCGGCCTGGTCAAGCATCAGGCGACCTCCAATACTACTCGGGCCATCTTGCCCGCTTCAGCCAAATCTATATCCTGCGGCACATTCTGTCCCGCAGTCATGCACGATATTCCAAGACCAGTGCGCAGTGGCAGGTTCACTACACAACCCCTGTTCGGGGACTCATCCAACTTGGTGATGATCAGATTCGTCGGTGACAGCATAGCAAACTTATCAACTGCTTCCCTCTGAATCTCCGGCGCGAGCGACGCTGAGATTACAAGATGCACTTGTGTAGGGGCGGCTGCATCTATGAAGCTCTTTAACTCCACCAAGTGCTCGTCGCTACGCTGGCTTCGACCTACAGTGTCAATTAGCACAACATCTTTGTCCGCATGCTTGGCAACGCCGGCAGCGACCTCCTCCGGGCTAAGCGCGATCTCCAACGGCACGCCCATGATCCGGGCATAGGTTCTGAGCTGTTCAACGGCACCGATTCGATAAGTGTCCGCTGTTACTAATGCAACTTTCTTCCCCTGCTCCAGTGAGAACTTTGCGGCAAGTTTGGCCAGTGTGGTGGTTTTCCCCACCCCAGTGGGGCCGACTACCGCTATCACTTCCCTCTTGTCCAGCACAGGCGGCATTGCGAATCCTTGCAGCTTTGCAGCCAACGCCGCCGCGAGCGCGGTGGGGTCGCTAATAAAGAGCAAATCGGAAAGCACTCCCTTGGCCAGGTCTTCGTCCACTCCACATCTAATGAGCAGCGGCACATCCGTCTTCGGCGACGGCGACATTACAGGCATCCCCTGCGACTGGAGAAGGGCCTGCACTATCTGCTTTAGCTCGCTGAGCTCACTGCGGAGCTGTGTGGTTTCGTTGTTGGTTTCCTTTGGCTGGATCGTTTCGGGAACTAGTTCACGAAACGCCGGTGTTGGTTCAGGAGCCGGGATTGAAACACCGGTATAGGCACGAGCCGCGAATGTCGCGGGGGCCATTGCCGGCGATGGAGTTGGCACGCTCATCGCTGGAACCGCTATATCATCTCTGGAGTCCTCCACTGCGGCCATCAGCTCAACTTTATCGTTTCCACCCAGGCCGAGTATCCCTCCGGACTTTACATGCTTTGTATTAAGCACCACCGCGTCCTCGCCGAGTTCCATCTTGGCAAGCACGAGCGCTTCCTGCATCGTTGGGGCTTCAAAAGTCTTAATTCGCATTGTTGATCTTCACCATTCCTATGGATTCGATATCTACCTCGGGAGCAATCTCTGCATAGGAGATCACTGTGAGGTTCGGGAAGTTTTGTTCCACCAACCTGCGGATGTGCAGCCTTGTCCTGGGCGAGCACAGCGCGATGGGAGCAAAACCCCGCTGCGAGAGCTTTTCCATCTCGTCGCGAATGGCTTTTAGCAATTCCTGTACCAGGCCGGGGTCTAAAATCAATCTTCCTCCCAATTCGGTCTGGCGAATGTTATCTGTAATGATCTGCTCCACCGTTGGATGGAACGAAAATACCGTTAGTTTGCCGTCCGGCCCCTGGTGCTGGCGGCAGATAGCGAGCGCGAGACGCTGCCTTACATACTCCGTGAGAACGTCAGTATCTTTGGTGGCTCCGGCGAAGTCTGCCAACGATTCCAGCACTACAACTATGTCCCTGACCGACACCCGCTCCGAGAGCAGGTTCTGCAGGACTTTTTGTATATCGCCGATGCCCATAACTTCCGGTATGAGCTCGTTTACCACAGTCGGCGCCTCTTCCTTGGCGGCATCGACCAACTGCTGCGTCTCCTGGCGTGTGAGCAGCTCGGCAGCGTGCCTGCGGACGAGTTCGCTCAGGTGCGTGATCAGGACCGTGGTCGGGTCCACAACCGTATACCCGGCAATCTCGGCAAACATCTTCTGAGATTCACTGATCCACGTGGCCGGGAGACCAAAAGCAGGCTCCACGGTTTCTGTGCCGGTGAGCTTCTCCGAAGCTCCACCGGGATTCATGGCCAGGAATTGGCCGGGGAATACTTCCCCACGTGCGACATCTATACCCCTCAGCTTGAGCACGTATTCGTTGGGACTAAGCTGGACATTGTCGCGAACCCTGATTGCAGGGACGAGCATGCCCATGTCGATAACGGATTGTCTGCGAACCATTGTGATCCTGTCCAGTAGCTCGCCGCCCTGCTTTGGATCTGCCATTGGAATCAGGCCATAGCCGACTTCCAGGGCCAGTGGGTCCACACCTATCAGATCGGTCATTTGCTCCGGTGCGGCGGGCGCGGCCTGCGCCGGTGCGGCTTTGGCTTTAGCTGCACTTACAGCTATCTGCTTCTCGTTTTGAGCCAGGAAATACGCAATCAACCCAGCCAGTAGAGCAGCTAGGCTGAGCGGGACTTTCGGCATTCCGGGCACAATTACTAACACACCGAACACAGCCGCAGTGATACCGATAGCTTTCGGTCGTGAGAAGACCTGGCTCATTAGCTCAAGGCCAAGGCTCTTCTCGGAGCCGTTCTTAGTGACCATCAAACCGGTAGCGGTGGAGATCAGCAGCGCGGGGATCTGGGTGACCAATCCTTCACCAACAGTCAGGAGCGTATAGGTCTGCAGCGCCTGCATAATGTCCAGTCCTCGCTGCGCAATACCTACGGCAAACCCACCAAGGACGTTGATGATGATCATAATAATAGCGGCGATAGCATCGCCACGGACAAACTTGGTAGCACCATCCATAGCCCCGTAAAAATCGGCTTCACGGGCAACATTTTTTCTACGTGTCTGGGCTTCTTTCTCGTCGATTATGCCTGCGTTGAGATCAGCGTCTATAGCCATCTGCTTACCGGGCATAGCATCCAACGTGAACCTTGCGGCAACTTCAGCGACACGCCCTGCGCCGTTGGTGATAACAACGAACTGAATAATGACCAGGATTATGAAGACGACTATACCAACTACATAGTTGCCTCCCACAACCACCGATCCGAATGCGGAGATCACCGAGCCCGCATCGCCATGCAAAAGGATAAGCCTGGTGGCGGAAATGTTGAGCGAGAGCCGGAACAGCGTGGTCATAAGGAGCAGTGACGGAAATGAGCTGAACTCCAGCGGAGCCGATGTATACATCGACACCAGCAGGATACAAAGCGCCAGAGCAATGTTGCCGCACAGTAGGATATCCAATACCCAGTGCGGAAGTGGCAGGATCATCATACCGACGATCACAACCGCCGCGCCCGCGATCACAATATCGCTGTAGCGCGCAATCGCCCCGAGTGGGGAGGATTTATCCTTTTGTGCAGTTATAACTGACATTATTCAGCAATCTCCGGCTAGTATGTGCAATTCGGAAAGGCTCCTTAATCGCGAAGGAGCGAAAGCACGAAAAGGGACTAACAATGTTCGGGCACATCTCTGATGTGGCCCGCATTGACCAATTGGCATCTCCGATGCCACCACGTAACGCTTATTAGCTAAGGCCACACCAATAGAAATTTGCAGATGGTATGCAATAAATATATGGCACCAATAGGTGGTGGGATCAGGAGATCCCATCTTGTCCCTTTCGGCGCAGATCAAAGATCTGCCCGAACCTTTCCCTTCCCAACCTTTTGACCTTATGACTTTTAACCTTGTGACGCTTCTGCTACATCGAAACTAAGCAGCCAGCTTCTTGCTCAGCTTATAGACATATGCCAGAATCTCTGCCACCGCGTGATAGAGATCGGCGGGTATTTCATCACCTATCTCGACTGACGCGTGCAGTGCGCGGGCGAGTTGGATGTTCTCCACAATAGGAACGTTGTTTTCTTCAGCAATTTCCCTGATACGCTTTGCGATGAAGTCGCAGCCCTTGGCTACAACAATCGGAGCCGGGCTTCGCTCAGGGTCATATTTCAGAGCGACGGCGTAATGGGTTGGGTTTACAACCACCACATCGGCCTTGGGCACTTCCTGCATCATCCTGCGCTGGCTCATCTCACGCTGGCGCTGGCGGATGCGACCCTTGACCATCGGGTCGCCCTCGCTCTTTTTCATATCGTCTTTAACTTCCTGCTTGGTCATCTTCAGGCTCTTTTCTAACTGGTAACGCTGGAACATATAGTCCAGCGCCGCAATTATGAAAAGTGCCGTTGCAGCTCTGAGGAGAACCGACCAGGTCAGGTCACCAATTACCCTGCAACTTGTGAAGTAGCTTCCACCAACAAGACCGGCTATCTCGGAATATTTACTCCGAATAAACGTGTATACAAGGAAGCCGATCACTGATATCTTTGCTATCGACTTCAGCAGTTCCACTGCGGCTTGCATTGAGAACATTCTGGCGATACCCGAAAGCGGGTTTAGCCTGTTGCCTTTGAATGCGAGGGACTTTGTGGAAAAGACAAATCCTACCTGAATGACGTTAGATACAAACCCAACTAACGCCACTCCGAGCAACAGTGGCATTATCGCCGGGCCCACTTGTAGCAATAACCGTACCAGGTAAGAATTCGCCTCTGCAATGCTGAAATCGTGGCTGGGGAAGTGTGCGAGAGACTCAATTGCAACGGCCTTGAGCCGCTGCGTGAGCATCGGTCCTGTGTACTTTATCACAAGCAGCCCGCAGAGCAGTATTGTTGCGGAGTTGAGTTCAACGCTTCGGCATACACGCCCCTCTTCCCGGGCATCCTGCCGCCTACGTTGCGTCGGGGCTTCGGTTCGGTCCTCCAGTGCCATAGGATCTGCCCTATATCCTTATGTGCTTCAGCAGCACAAGAAGGTCGTTGTGGAGGCCGCCAAAGAGATTGGTCATAACTACCACAGACAACGGCAGCACGGCAACAGTGGCAAACAAACCTACCGCCAACTTCACAGGAAAGCCGACCACAAATACATTTAGCTGTGGGACCGTTCGGTTAAGAATACCAAGGGCGACATCAGTGAGGAAGATTGCCCCTACCACCGGGGCGGCAATACGCAGAGCAGCGAGCATAATTCCCGCGAACATCTGCAAGATATTATTTGCAGAATCCTGCCCGAATGACATCTGACCCAGCGGAAGTATCGCAAAACTCTCAGCAAGCCCACGTATCATCAGGTGATGACCGTTTACTGCGAGGAACACCATCGTGGCAGTCAGGTTTTGAAGCTGACCAATGACGGCGTCGTGCTCTTTGGTCATCGGGTCCACCATCTGGCCCATACCAAAACCCATCGACAGGTCTATGAACGCCCCCGCCATTTGAATAGCTGAGAACATCATCGAGGCCAGGAAACCCATTAATATTCCTATGAACGCTTCTTTTACGAGCGCGAGTGCGAACGGGAGGAAGTCGAACGTTGGGGCGTTATACTTCGCCATTGGCAAAAACACAAGCGTCAGCGCAACAGCTATCGCCAGCCGTACCGGCTTGGCTACATTCATATTGCCAAAGATCGGGGCGGACGTGAATATCCCAGCTACTCGTGAAAGCACGAGAAGGAAAGTCAGTATTTGGGTTATGCCGAAACCTAGGATGTCCATGGGTGTTGTGCGTTAATGCGTTTCGCGTTGTGCGTTAATGTGCTAAGTTTGGGATGGATACAAGGAGTTTAGTTGTGAAAGTGACCATGCTTCTTAGCATCCATGGGCCGAAAACAACAGTAGCCACTGCCACGGCTAGAATCTTTGGGACGAACGTAAGTGTTGACTCTTGAATTTGGGTGGCGGCTTGAAAAACACTCACAACCAGGCCGACCAGCATACCCAACCCCAGCGCGGGGGCGCATATCATCAGCGTTAACATCATAGCGCGCTGAGCTAAATCTAAAACTCCTGCGTCTGTCATTTATATCTCCTCACCCGCATTATTCACCTCAGTCGAATGCTGCGGGCATTAATGCGGATTAATGAAAGCTCATTGCAAGCGACCGCACTATCAGGTGCCAGCCGTCTACGAGCACGAAAAGCAATATCTTGAATGGCAGCGAGATCATCACCGGCGGGAGCATCATCATACCCATCGACATCAGCGTAACCGAAACAACCATATCTATGACCAGGAACGGAATAAATACCACGAACCCGATTGTGAATGCTGTTTTGAGTTCGCTGATCAGAAATGCCGGGATCAGGACGTGCATCTGCAGGTCGTCCTTGGTCTTAGGGCGCGGGCCCTTGGACAAGTTCACGAACAATGCGATGTCCTTTGCCCTGGTCTGTCTGAGCATAAAATCTTTCAGCGGCGTGGACGCATTGTCGGTGGCTTGCTGGAATGTGATCTTGTGCTCCATATACGGCTGCAGCGCATGACCGTTTATCTGCTGGATGACTGGAGCCATAGTGAAAAACGTCAGGAACAGCGCCAGGCCGATCAGCACCGTGTTCGGCGGAACCTGGGACGAACCCAGCGCGCTCCGCGTGAACGACAGCACGATTATGATCCTGGTGAACGATGTCAGCATAATCAGCAGCGCCGGGGCCAGCGACAGGATCGTCATTATAAACAGAATTTGAAGGCTGGCAGAGACCTCCTCGGGGTTGCGTGCTGTGCCCACTCCAATGTCGATCTTCGGGACCATCATCCCACTCTGAGCGCATGCCGGTGCACAGGCGATAAGCAGCATCAGCCCCGTTATTCCTGTTGTTTTGAGGATTTTTGACTTATCCATTGCCGGCATCTCTGAATATCCTTCGGAAGTGTCCTACTTCCCTGACTTTGTCCTGAAGAAATGAGTTTGACTCCCTGAGCATTTCTGCAACAGTCTTCGCGCTCTGAGTAGAGTCCGGCTTGTTGCCAAGGAACATTGAAAGCTGATCCTTGAAACCACCACTCGATCCACCCGACGGTTGATCTGTCTGTGTACTGGTTTGAACCGTGGTCTCCTGCGCATCCTCGGAATCGAGTTCCGCGACCAGGTTAATCTGGTTCTGAGTCGATGCCACAAGCAACCTCTTTGAACCCACCGCGACTATGTGCAGCGACCTGTTCGCACCCAGCGATGAGTTCTCGATAACCCTTATCCTTGCACCCGCCGGTCCAGCGACACTCTTCATACTCGTGAACTTCTTCAGCCCCAGCACAGTGCCATAGGCCAGCGCCAGGACCAACGCAAGTTTAAAAATGAAGCTCAGCGCAGTCACCGTAACCGAGGGCTCCTTCGTCTCCGGGGTGGGGCCCTTTTCTGCTGCTTCCAATTGGGACAAATAGTCCGGTTGACTGGTGACTTTTGCACCAGTCGAAGCCGAAGCAGCTTTATCGACGTGCTTGGTCTCACCGGCCGCACTCGCGATACCGGCAAAGACAATCACCCCGATGAGCATGGCTATGGCAACTGTGTTAAGCCGCCTTAGCATGGGCCTCTCTCTCATTTCCATTAACAATCTCAGTGATACGCACGCCAAAGTTCTCGTCAATGACAACTACCTCACCTCGTGCAACCACTTTATTGTTAATCACTACCTCTACCGGCTCACCTGCGTGCTTGTCCAGCTCAACGACCTTTCCAGGTCCGAGCCCGAGCACCTCGCGAACCTGCAGGCTGGCTCGTCCCAACTCCACTGCGACCTGGAGTTGAACGTCCAAAATAAGGTCCACACCGTGGCGCATGCCGATGTCCCCCGCAGAGGCAACAGGCGCAAACTCCGCCGGGCGAACTCCGACATCGGGAACTTTCGGCGCCGGGCTTGGCACAGAGGTGATCTGCGGCGTCTGTACGCTCTGCTGTGTTTCCTGGGGCGGCTCTGCAGCGGCTGCCGCGCTTGCGCTTGCATCAGCCGCCACCTCTCCACCGGCCTGCTGGTTAAGCAAGGCCTCTATTTCAGCCTGCGAAAGTACTTCATCTGCCATATTTACTCCTCCACAACAGGAAGTCTATAAGTTTACTGAGTCGGTTCTGCCCTGACACCGGGTAGATAAACAAAAACTCCACGCTTCGGCTGCGGAGCGTTATCAAACGCTGCCGCGCGCCGCCGCGCGGAGTCCATAATAGCAATTCCCGTACCAGGTATAACGAATCAGGCTTTATTGCATGGCAAATTCGCTGAAATACACATCAACAGCTTTCGCTTCTTCCAAACGTTTGTTGACTGCGGTTATTATATCTTTCTTTAGTTTCTCTTTACCACCGGGCTGATTGAGATCAGAAAAGCACTTGCTGCTCAAGACTTCGATTACGGCATCACGCAACTTCGGGTCCGCGCTTGCTTCTTTTTCGCCGCCCTCACTCTTTACAGCGCCCTCAACATCAATTACTATGATGGTCTTGAGATATCTTACCTGATTTGTATCAGCCAAGTTTACGACAAACTCGCCGAGAGTCATCTCTGTTGTGGGAAGTTTTACTTTCTCGTGCTTTTTCCCGGCCTTTCCCTTAAACGCCATAAAACCAATCCCACCCAGCAGCACAACCACCGCTAGAATAATTATCAGCACCATCTTTCCCAGTCCACTGTTACGTCGCATTAATCTAATCTCCTTTGAAATACAATCTGGCCAGGTTCATTAAGCCGCCTGGGCGCTACGTCCGGGATGTTCCCCATTGGCGCTTGCGGCCGCAATATAACTATCTCGACTCGACGGTTTTTGCGCCTGTCGGCTTCGGAGTCGTTAGGCGCCATCGGACGCACACTGCCGTAGCCCGCAGCCGCAAACCTCCACGAGAAGAGTTTCTTGCGTTCTACCAAATAGCGAAGGACATTCGTGGCACGAGCGGTCGAGAGCTCCCAGTTACTTGGGTAACGTGACGACCTAGGTGGTAAATCGCACGTATGACCTTCAATCTGCACAAGATTATCAATCTTCGACAGAGTTTTCGCTAAACGGTCCAACAAGGGGTAAGCCTCTGGTCTGACCTCAGAACTGCCGGGCTTGAAAAGCATGGAATCGCTGCGTATAGTTATCACGATTCCTCGCTTATCCTCGCCTATTTGCGCCTCGCCATTTGCAGTCTCGATATATTCCACGAGCGGCTTAATGACTCGCCACGACACTCCGGCAGTATCACCCTCGATTGATGATGGCTTAGCGCCAAATGTACCGCTAGTACCTAGCGGCGACCTGCCCTGCCCTCTGACCATACCACCAAAGCCACTACGTATCGAAATTGCGGCCTCTCTGAACTTACTCAAGTTGAGCACGGACATCGAGTACATCATTATGAAAAACGCCATCAGCAGCGTTATCATATCTGAATATGTGAGCAACCAGCGGTCTAGATTCTCGTGCTCTTGCTTACCGTTCTTTCTCCTCATGCCACTTTGGATTCCCTTTGATCAACCGACTTCACAACGCTTCTCATCGCCCTGAGGCTTGGAGGCAGATAGGCCAACATGCGTGTCTCGACAATCCTCGGGTTGTCTCCTGCCTGAATCGACATCACTCCTTCGATGATCATCTCGTAGACAACCACTTCCTCTGATGTCTTGGATCTCAGCTTAGCCGCAACCGGCAGATATATCAGGTTGGCAAACGCTACACCATATAATGTAGCGACAAACGCCGCAGCTATGGCATGTCCCATCCGCCCAGGTTCACTGAGCTTGGCTAACATGCCGATCAAGCCCATGACTGTGCCGATAATTCCCAGCGTTGGGGAAAAACCGCCCAGTGTGGTGAAGACAGTCTCACCTATTTTATGCCGTTCCTGCATAGCAACGATCTCTGTTTCCAGGATCTCCCGAACCATAATGCTGGGAGTGCCGTCCACAACCAGCTCGATGCCTTTTTGCAGGAATCTATGGTTGGTTTTACGCGCGGCATCATCCAGTGCAAGTACACCCTCCCGCCGGGCGATGCGGGCAAAGCCCACCATCAGGTCGATGACCTCCAGTGGGTCCATGGCCTTATCGACAAGGGCATTCCTCATAATCGACGGCAGTGCCCCGAGGGTTTTCATACTGGAACCAATTATGGTGGCTCCCAATGTGCCGAACATAACCAGTATAAACGCCGGTGCATTGAAGAGGTCGGCAAGCGAACCGCCCTCCAGGCGCAAACTCAGGAATAACGCGCCCCACGCAATGATGAGGCCTATAACGGTCGCTAGGTCCATCGTTCAAAACCTTTCACTTCTGTCCTGAGCGAATTACTGCCCTTCGCACCGAACAATCGATGATGCCTTGATATAAGACGGCGATATGAGACCACCTTGGTAATCACGTCGTCAACTGTCTCCTTGACCATGACTTTTTTGCCGGTTGTGAGCGTAATAAGCGTATCCGGTGTCCGCTCAACCGACTCGATCAGATCAGCGTTCACTATGACATCGGCTTCGTTGAAGAGCGTAAGTTTTATCATCAACTGATCCTCAAGTCCGGGTGCCCAGGGCACCCGGACCGTTATCTCTCATTTCATCCAGCGACTAATCGTTAAATGATCACTCATGTATACTATTGGCTTTTTAGGCCTATCGCTTCAGTGAAACCAGTTCCTGAAGAACCTCATCCGCAGTAGTTATAATACGGGAGTTGGCTTGGAAACCGCGTTGAGCGACTATCATGTTTGCAAACTCGGCGGCAAGGTCCACATTGGACGCCTCAAGATAGCCGGAGTCGATCTGCCCAAGGCTGCTTTCGCCAGGAATGCCTAACGATGCTGAACCCGAGTTCGGGCTCTCCGCATAGAGGTTGCTGCCGGTCTTTGTAAGGCCAGCAGGATTATTGAACTTAGCGAGCGCAATCTGACCTAGTGTCCTGGTAGAACCGTTGGTGAATGTGCCGACAACTTCGCCAGTTTTATCGATACTGAACGACTCCAGCGTGCCCAACTGCAGACCATCCTGATATGACAAGTTAGCAGTGGACGTACCTTTCAACTGGCTCAGATTAGCAGTATTAAGCGTTGCTACCAACGGCTCTACTGAGCCGGTATCAGTAGTGAAATTGAATGCCAGGTCTATTTTGTCAAGTGTGCTATAGCCATGGCTATCAAATGAAATGTTGCCGGTGTAGACAGCATTAGTAGCATCTACGTCGGGGCAGAAAACCTTATATTCCCAGGTAGCGTCTGCAGCTACTTTTTTAAACTCAACCCGCATCTCATGTGTCAGCCCCAGGGAATCGTATATATCGAATTTGAGTGGTACAACATCATCGGCATCACCAACATCCGCCGACGCATCCAGGTTACCGGCGAGGTCGATCTGCGAGGTCTGTCTTGCTACAGATAGTGAGCCAATAGGGATACGTATACCTGAATTCCCAGTAACTGGCTTGCTGGTATCGATTTCACCAGTTGTAAGATCAGCAGCCCAGCCCAAAACCTTGAGCCCTGACGAAGACGAGACAAGGTTATACTGACCATCGAGAGTAAAGCTGCCATCACGGGTGTAGGCAACTTTGTCGCCTCCACCCAGTGCAAACAGACCGTTACCCTCTATAGCCAGGTCGGTATTTCGTCCGGTAGCCGTCATTGAGCCCTGTGAGTCATTGGTATCAATAGAACCCATGACAACACCAAGGCCTAGTTGTGAGGCGTTAACGCCGCCTCTATTCTCACTCGGAGCGCTGCCCGAGGTGAGGGTCTGCGCAAGCATTTCCTTGAACGTTGCCCGTCCCGCCTTATAACCGACGGTGTTGGTATTGGCTATGTTATTGCCAATAACGTCCAGCGAAGACTTAAACGCCTTCATGCCGGAGATGCCGCTATACATTGCTTGAATCATTTGTTTGACCTCCAGTTTATGGATGGACCGCGTCAATCGGTCGGCGGCCCTGCACTTTCCTCTAAGAGGTCCAGTGCATCTTATGGTATTCGTCATTCGGTTTATACAATCACAGCGCTGTCTATGTTGGTAAAGACCGAATCTTTGGCGTTGGTCGAATCGACTGCGGTGATGACTGTGCGATTTCTCGCGCTCACCACCAGAGCCAGATTATCAAGCAGCACCAACGATTTGTCCGCACCTTTTTGCTGAAGATTATCCATCCCCACCCCCAGCCTTGCCTGCTCATCTGGTCCGAGTTGGACATTGCGCTCGGCGAGACGCTTTTGCGCATGCGCGGAAAGCGTAACCCCCGACTGCTTCGTCACTTCTGACTGAAGCTCGGATGCGAATGAACTACTCCCTTGAGCCTGTTTGGCTGAAGTTTGCGTCTGTGTTGTGTTTTGCACACCGGTGGTAACCGGAGTGAATCTGACTGGAGACATATCGATCTCCCTACTTGTAGACCTTGACTATCTGGCTCAAGTCGACGAATTCAGACCCGACTTTAAGCTGCGGAGTGTCACCGTCTGTTGATACGCTCTGCACGGTGCCGCTCAGGATCTTTGTAGAATCAGTGCGGTCTGTGTAGTCGATCTTCATACCCTTCATCGCTGTTGCAATCGCAACGGCATCTTCATTGGAGACAGTGTCTTCATTTACTTTGACGATATTGTCCAGATCGATATTCTGTGAATTAATCACGAGCTTCGGCCTGTTGCTTACAAACGAAACGCCGGTCACTTTACCGGTGAGAGTGTTGAATGGATTAGACGGATCAACATAATCAACCGTCTGGCCGATCATACCAAGCGCCCGCTGAGAATTCTGCGCGGTGCTTAGCGACGACGAATCAGGGTATACCTTGAGAACGCTGTCCAGGGTGATCTTATCTTCACCAACAACCAGCTTGGCAACACCATCTTCAACCACAGCATAATCAACCACGCCTGTGATGGTCTTGGTAGAATCGTCAGGGTCTTGATAGTCGATCCACTTGCCGGTCATACCAACGGCTTGTTCAGTTTGAGCCGATTTGGTAAACTTATCCATACTCGTGCTCATCTGCTCCATCTGTTCGAGTGACGAGAACTGGGCGAGCTGCGCGATGGAGTCCTTACCATCCATCGGGTTCATCGGGTCCTGGTTCTGCATCTCACAGATCAGCAGTTTCAAGAACGCATCCTGGTCCAGGGCCTTGGTGGTAGTAGTGGCCGTAGTCGACGTGTTATTACTGGTCGCGTCCGAACCGCTTACCGCATTAGTACTAGACATTGTGCTATCTCCTTGTGAAATTACGCCAGCCAACTATAGCCCGCGCTGCTACCAGCGTCGGATGATGTGGCTGCCGCATTGATCATTACGCCAGTGTCTGCCATGCCCTGTGCATGGGTGTGATACCGGCGCGAATTGCTGCCCATCTGCTGCTGAGCACTGCTATAGGCATTGTCTTGCATCATCGAACCAAACGAGAGTCCCGATGTAACCGACACAGAATCCATCTTAATCCCCGCATTAGAGAGGGCCTCGACTAGAGCAGGCGCATGAGCCTGAAGCATGTTCCTGACCTGATCACTGCTGGCCTGGATATTGGAAACCATTCCCTCCGCTGTTTGAGTTATGTGCACACGAAGTGTACCAAGCTCGGGGGGAGTGAGTTTGACTACCAGGTCACTGCGATCGGATGTCTTCTTGAGCGATACCTCGCGAACAACCTGGTCGATGATCTGTGTATGCAGATCCTCGGCTGTCCGTGGAGTTTCGACCTTTGCGGCTGCTTCGGCTTGCGTGGCCGGTTCCGCCGCTTTCGGCGCGGTGTTTGCTATTACTGTAACATCCGTGCCATCGGGATTGGCTGGAGCGGTGGTGTCTGTAACCGGCACCTCTAATGTTTCCGTCTGAGTAGCAGCAGCAATCACCTGATCACCTGAATTAGCGTTTACATTTGCCTGCTTGACGGTCTGGCTGCTCTGAGCGGAATCATCCGCTGTTTGAAACATCTGATCCTCTATTGTCTTTGAACCGGATTTCGTGGCTTTAGCCTGAGCCGATACATTCTGGTCTGTCTGCCCAGCATTGGTCTCAACTTGAGTTGTGGGCTGAGACGTAGTCTGTGCATTGAGATCAACACCATCATCAACCACGGCGGCCGCCGCAGTGTTAGCTGTAGATGTCGGTTCCACCTTTGCCGCGACTCGAGCGAAGGTGGCTGCATTGGCATACTCCACGGTCTGGTTCGTTGTTTTCGCATCCTGCGTTATTGCAGACTCGGATTGAACTTTTGCCTGCACTCCATCCTGGGCTCCCGCCTGATCGGCTTGTGTAACTGGGACAGGCTCATTGATCTGAGCCGTTTGGGCATCAGGTGCAGCCTGTGCCCCGGTGTTGGCTGCCGGAACGGCAAAATCCGCCGCACCAGCCTGCTTCACCGGCACATCTACTGAAGCAGTATTGGGCTGCACATCCACGGGAATCGTCTGATCACCCTGGTTCGCCTGATCGATAGCTGTCACTGCGTCTGTTGTTGCAGCCACAGTCGCTTCGACCTGAACCTGCGTCACACCCGGCATTAACTGAGCAACCACGGCAAGCGCGCCTGCATCAGCCTGGGTTTCAGAAGTGGAATCTTCAGCCTTTTTTTCGGTCTGAGGCTCCGTTTCCTGCGTGGGCTGGGAGTCTTTCATGTTCTCATTCAGGACAGCGGCGAATTCCTTACCATCAGCCGGAGTTTTTTGACTAACGTTCTCGGTTGATGCCTCAACGCTCGCTGTCTGAGGAGCTAGAAGAGCTATTGCGTCCATTTATTTGTCACCTCCTTTCTGCTTGTAATAGGAAAATTGAACTACTGCGTCGCGTATTGATCGCGGTAGGCTAGCACTTTGTTTACATAGTTTTGTGTCTCGCGGTATGGTGGAACGCCGCCATATTTCATCACGGCACCCGGACCGGCATTATAGGCCGCGAGAGCTTTGTCGACGCTGCCGAATCTATCTATCTGGCCTTTTAGATATTTCGCGCCTGCATTGATATTGGCTTTAGGGTCCAGCGGGTTGTAACAACCAAGGCCAGAAGCCGTGGAAGGCATCAACTGCATCAAGCCCTGCGCTCCAGCGTGTGAAACTGCATTGGCGTTGAATCCGCTTTCAGCTTTGACGACTGCCTTGATAAGCGCGGGGTCCAAACCATATTTGCCGGCTGCGGCCTGTATATCATCATCATATTGAGTAGACCCACCCTCAGAACTCTTGCTTGAACTCTGCTGCACTTGTTTTAGCAGATAATTCGGGAAGAATGGCTGGACGTTCTCAGCAGTTGTCAGCCCGGTGGACGTGTAGTGCGGCGCAACTTCAACCGGACCACTCGCCCGTGATGACGTGAAATTCGTCTTTATTTCCTCTATCCTCGCCCTTACGGACGACAACCCTTCCAGCATTTACAATCCCCTCGCGTATCTCACCGACGACATTTCGTCGAGTTCATTCTGCTCAGCCCGCGCAATTGCCTGCAGATACTCCTGCTCCTGCTTATCGCGCAGCGTTTCAAGGACTTTGCGGTCCTGCATTGCCTTTACGACTTCCTGCCGCTTCGCCTCAACCCGCTCACGGACCGCCTCGATTGTCAACTCCTGCACACGCACATCATCTCGCAGGGTCTTTGCATATTCATCCCGTTGAGCAAGCTCCGCGCACTGGGCGTTTCGCTTCAGTGCGTCCTCAATCTCAATACATGCAATTTCCAGCCTTTGGCATAACACATGGAGCCGCATGACTTCGGCAGCTTCTTCACGCCTTAACTCGCCCAACTCGGCGAGAAGCTGTTCCTCCAGCGACTTGCGCTGATCTAAAAGTGACTGTAGCCTGAACTTATACCGTTTCATTGCCTGCAAACATCTGTGTCAGATCAGCGACCGTGGCGTCCAGGGTCGAAGGTTCGTCAACGGCCTGCTTCAGGAAACCGTTAGCACTATCGATTTTGCTGATCGCGTAGTCGACTTTCGCGTTGCTCCCATGAGCGTAAGCGCCTATGTTGATCAAGTCTTCATTAGACTTGTGAGTCGCCAGAACGTCACGCAGCATCCCTGCGCACCTGCGGTGATCTTTGGTGGTGACGTCCGGCATCACCCTGCTTACACTGGAGAGCACATCGATAGCTGGGTAGTGGTTGCGAGCGGCGAGCGCACGACTCAGCACGATGTGCCCATCCAGAATTCCGCGCACGGTGTCGGCGACAGGTTCGTTCATGTCATCGCCCTCCACCAAAACTGTGTATAAACCCGTGATTGACCCCTGCTTGGCGGTCCCGGCTCTTTCCAGCAACTGCGGCAGCAGAGCAAAAACTGACGGAGTGTAGCCACGGGTGGTCGGCGGCTCACCTGACGCCAAGCCGATCTCACGCTGTGCCCATGCAAATCTTGTAACAGAGTCCATCATCAAGAGGACATCCTTGCCGCAGTCGCGGAAATACTCGGCTATGCCGGTGGCTACCTGCGCGCCGCGCAAGCGCACGACCGGCACCTGGTCTGAAGTCGCCACAATTACCACGCTCCGCGCAAGACCCTCTTCACCCAAATCCTTTTCGAGGAAGTCCCGCACCTCACGACCTCGTTCGCCGATCAGCGCGATTACATTTACATGCGCTGATGTATTGCGGGCAATCATGCCCATCAACGTACTTTTTCCTACACCTGAGCCTGCAAAGATACCAATTCTCTGGCCCTTGCCAATGGTAAGCACGCCGTCTACGGCACGTACCCCAAATGACAGCGGTTCGTTTATCCTGCGCCGCGTGAGAGGGTGCGGCGGTTGAGCGGCGGCGGTGATCACAGCTTCGCGTTTGATGGGGCCTTTACCATCTAATGGACGTCCGAGTCCATCGAGAACACGGCCCAACAGCTCATGCCCAACGTTAACACGAAGGGATGAGCCGGTAGCAATTACCTCCGCACCAGGTCGAATATCTGTAACAACTCCGAAGGGCATCAGCAGCGTGCGCGACTCACGGAACCCGACTACTTCAGCCAGCACCGGCTCCACGTTGCGGTCGTTGTGTATCTCACATATCTCACCAACGCCGCAGACCGGCCCGCGTGATTCAACCAGCACACCAATGACCTGAGACACGCGCCCGTTCAGCCGGACTGTGTCCGTCCTGTTTATGGCTTGCCGGTATTTTGTAAAATCAGGAATCTTCGCCGCTGCGACCATCCTCGTATGTGTCTCCCAACTTCTTGTTGACTCTGTCAATCTGGGTTTCTATTTTTGCATCAAAATCGCCCGCGGCTGTCTCTATCACACAACCGCCGGGGGAGATGCGCCTGTCATCAATTATGCTTAGCGTTTTGATACCATCAGCAATGCTCATAAGCTCATCGCGCTGCGCCTTCACTACCGCGAGTTCTGCCGGGTTCACCTTTATGCGGGCATCGGCACTGTCTTTGACACGCCTCAGGCAGGACTTAATGACGCGAATGAGCACCTGCGGATTAGATTTAATCTCATGCCTAATTACTTTTTCGACAATATCTTTGCAAAGGTTGAGCACTTCCGGCTCTATCTGGTCGAGAACGGCTTGTCTTTCAGCATCGGCTTCGGTGATTTCCGATTCAAGTTTGTGCATCAACACATCAAACCGGCCAGCCGCTTCCTCCGCACCAGCCTTATAGCCCTCAGCGTGCGCCTGTTCGCGAATTGACTGAGCCTCCGCGTGGGCACTGCGGACAATGATGTCCGCTTCAGCCTGGGCTCTCTGCTGCGGGGTTGGCCCTGTTGTTCCGGTATTACGCTGCTGCGAAAGGTTTACAGGCCTTACCACAACGGATGCATCTCTGCACATGCCGCCACTTTTGATGACGTTATTCACCATCAGCCTCCAGCGTCTGGTCATCATCGGCAAATTGCTTCATTGCCTGCACAATCCTGTCCTGTGCCAGCTCAACATCCTTCACAGTAATTTGTGCAGGCGATGCAAGCTCCCGGTGGATTGCCAGCACTGTCTCCTCTGAAACATTCCTGAGGACAGCAGCCTTAAGTTCCTCACTCCCTACCCTGAGCGCCATACCGATGTAGGCAGGGTCGATCCCAACCAACGCGGCACGGATATCAATGTCGGGAAGAGCGGCAAGGTCCTCCGGTGACGAAAGCAGGCGCTTCACCTTACTGGCCATAGACTGATCTGTGCGATGAAGTGCACCTATCACCGATTCACGCACCCGCCCTGTTGCACCACCCAACAGGCCAAGAAGAGTTTCGCGCCCGCGCGGATTGATCCGTGAATGCGTCTCAGCTTTGGCACGCATTACTGAATCCACTGCTTCTATGGCTTCTTTGGAAACGGCATGTATTGTTGCGAGCCTTAAGGCGACATCATTCCTCTGGCTATCACTGAGGTTGGTGAGGATTTCCGCTGCGGAGTGTGGGGACAAATGCGCCACCACAAGTGCAATGTTCTGCGGCCGCTCTGAAAACAGCATCCCGGCGACTTCAGCAGGGTCCATCTTCTCAAGCCACTTCAAGGGCTCGTCGGATTCCGGTTCATCCTGCACAAGCTCGTTTAGAACGCTGCCGGCGCCAGTTTTGACTATTTGGTTGACCTCATTCAGCACACGCTGGCGGACCACCGTGTCGACATGTCGCAGGGATGCTATTTTTGCTCCCAGCAACTCGCGCTCGGTTGGGCTAAGGTGCTCGAATACTTTTGCTGAAGTCGACGCCCCGAGGGACATCATAAGGACCGAAGCCTTCTCCAATCCGCTTAATTCTTGAGTTTCAATGGCCATATCAGTCTCCAATAATGCCAGATTTATTCGCTCATCCAGTTTCTAACCAGCCGCGCCAGTTCTTCGGGGCTGGACTGGGCTATCTCTGCAGGAAGATCCTGGTCGCTTTTATGTATAGGTTGGTTCTCTAGCTTCGGCGATGCCTGCCCACCTGTGGTCGCTATCAATTCAGCCGGATTCACTGGCGCTGGCGCCGATGTCGCCGCTGCTAGAGATGCAACTGGCGGTGCGGGAACCTGAACTTTGATCTGCTTGATAATCATCTTCAAGAACACAAGGAAGACAATCAGCATAATCGCTGCACCAGCGTCCTTTGCCACAGTGCGAAGCAGCTCACTCTTGGACGCACTGGCCATCTCCTGTGCAATCTTCTTCTCCGACATAGTGTCGAACGCCACTCTTTGCACCGTTATCTGGTCACCACGAGTCGGCGTGACACCGGCGGCGGCTGATACGGCTTCTTGAATAGCGGCGACTTTGGTAGGATCTACTTTATCATCCACAAGAACAGCCACACTCAGCCTCTTGAGCTGACCGGGAGCGCTCATAGTCTCTTCTATGCGCTTTGTAACCTCATATTGAGTGGTTGACTCGCTGCGACTGTAGTTGTCCTTGCCCGAACTTGCTATACGACTGGCAGCCGCAGGCAGGTTTGATGGAGGGATAACTCCACCTGCGTATGACTCGGTGGTCTTAGCCTCCGAAAGAAGTACACCGTGTGCATTACCGGTCTGAGCGGTTCCTGGCGCACCCGGCTGACCAGCCACGGGCTCATAGCTCTCGGATTTCATCTGCCGTTGGTCAAAATTGAGATCGGCACTAACTCTGACAACAACCTTATCTGCTCCGACAATCTTGGCAAGCATGCTCTGCAGGTTCTGTGCAAGTTCGGACTCATACTGCCGTTTGAGCTTGGTCTGGTTGCTGGTCATCAAGCCGCCACCCTCTGAACTCGGTCCCTCTGAGAGGACACTGCCTTCTGAATCAATCACTGTGACATTATTCGGCTTCAGGCCCTCAACAGCCGACGCGACCAGGTGGACTACACCACCTACCTGCTCGTCCGTAAGCGGCATTCCCCGCCTCAGTTTAAGTACAACTGACGCTGTAGGTGGTTCCTGATCACTGGCGTAAACTTGCTCCTCGGGCATCGCTATATGCACGCGAGCGTTCATAACAGGCGCAAGCTGGCAAATGGTGCGCGTAAGCTCACCTTGAATAGCCCGCTGGTAATTGAGCTTCTCTGTGAACTCGGTCATGCCGAAGTTGGTCTTGTCGAACAGCTCAAAGCCGACATTTCCACCCTGCGGCAGCCCCTGCGTAGCCATCTGAAGTCTGAGATCGTAGACCTTGTTTTCCGGCACCTCAACTGTGGAGCCATCGCCGGACAGCTTGTAGGGCACTTTCTGCTCGCTCAGTTTTTGAACGATTGCCCCAGCGTCCTCCTGGCCCAGCCCCGAAAACAACACGGACATCCGAGGTTTTGTAGCAGCCATGCCAACGAATATCATCAGCACGACCGACAACGCCGCGAATGCCGTCACCACCACTCGCTGTGTGGGATTAAGCTGGTTCCAGAGTTTTATTAGAGCCGCAAATGGGCCTATATTGGCGATTTGATCCATAACGTCCTCTTATCAGTGCAGTCTGTACTGCCTACAGTTGCATCCGCATGATCTCTTGATAGGCCTCCACGACCTTGTTACGCACCTGTGTTGTAAACTCGAATGCGAGCTTGGCTTTCTGCATCGCAATCATCGCCTTGTGAACATCTTCGAGTTCGCCACTGGCGAGCTTCATCGACATTTCATCAGACTCGGATTGAAGTTTATTAACCTCTCCGACGCCCTTCTTAAGAGCTTCCTTGAATGAGATGCCACCGGAATCCCCTGATGCCCCAGACGTCGAGTTGATACTGCCGATAGATCCTATTGAATTGGTGGAACTAATAGGTGAGATTTTCATAAAACAACTCCCTAAGCCTTGCCTATCTCAATCGCAGAGGAGATCATAGTCTTGGTTGAATTGAGAGCCGTAACATTGGCCTCATACGCTCGGGTGGCGGATATCATGTCCACCATTTCCTCGACTACGTTCACATTCGGCATTTTGACATAGCCGTTCTTGTCAGCATCGGGGTGGCCGGGGTCATAGACGCTTCGGTAATCCGTGGGGTCCTGCTGGACGCCATCAACTTTGACCCCAGCAGCCGCATTACCGCCAATAGCGTCATCATAGGCCGCTCTGAACGTTACAGTTTGGCGGCGGTATGGCCCGCCCTCAGCCGTACGCGTGGAATCCGCGTTAGCTATGTTGTTCGCTATGACGTCCATACGCGTGCGCTGGGCGAAAATACCCGATGCGCTGATATCAAATGAGGAAGAATGTCCCATTTTATCGCTTACCCTCCGTTATCGCCGTTTGCAGCATTGCGATCTTGCCCTCAAGGAGTGTGGTAGCTGCTTTGTTTGTGAGCGTCGTCTTGGCCAGGTCGGAAATCTCAGCGTCAATGTTGACGTTGTTGCCATCCGGCCTCGAAGGACTCACCACATCAGTCTGCTGAAGCGGCGTCAGTTTTTGCATCGCCTCACGCCTGGAGTGACCCTGCAGGTCTAGAGCCTGCCTGAGTTCTGTTTCAAATGTCACGTATTTGCGCTTATATCCCGGTGTCTCCACGTTCGCGATGTTATTCGCGATAGCTTTCTGCCGGGCCGCGGCGGCATCAAGCGTCTTTGAAAGGACTGTTGACGCCGTATCCGTGAAAAACTCTCTCGCCAAATAGAGTCCCCCCTTTCTGCCGGAGCACCTATTAGCAATTTGCGTGCCAACTTGCTACAGTTGCAATTTGATACTGTAGCTAATTGACACACGCCACTTCCGCTGGCAACATGAGGTTATGGGAACTGACACAATGCGAATCCAGGCCAACCTGCCTATACGGGCGTGCAATGGGGGGCTGTTTGTCTCCAAACAGAAGTGGATACACGCAGAGCGGGTGATTGACTCAAACGAGCTGATACTTGTGCGCGATGGCGTCGTGAAGATGTGGGAAGAGGACCGGCAGTTTGAAGTGGGGTCGGGACAGACTTTGCTGCTGCACGCTGGGCGGCGACACGGGGGCACCGACTTCTGCGACGGCAACCTGCAATTCTACTGGATTCATTTCGTAGTCACGGCTGAAGAATCCAAAGGGTTGGACTCGGTGTTTGATGTACCCCAGGTAGCAACAATCAGCCGACCGGATAGGCTGATCGAGCTTTACAGAAGATTTCTGGATGACCAGGAGTCGCAGTGTCTGGACCAGGTCTATGCCGATCTCCTGGTTACGTTGATGTTGTGTGAAGTTGCGCGGACTCAGAATGGCGATGAGGCTGTCGCAGGCACAGCAGCAGTGCTGGCGCAGCGAGCATCAGCATACATCAGGCTCCACTACGACCAGCCCATAAGCACCGCAAGCGTGGCCAAGGCGCTGGACTGCAACCCCGACTACCTCGGCAGAGCCTTTCGAACCAGCTATGGCACAACCCCCACCGACTACATACGCAGTATCAGGCTCAGACGTGCACGGACAATGCTGATCGATGGTGAAACGACCGTGGCGGAAATTGCCAGGCAGTGCGGCTTCGAAGACCCCGGCTACTTTGGACGGACGTTTCGACTGGAAGAGGGAATGTCACCACTTGCTTATAGGCGACTATACGCGCGGACGCATGTTAATGTGTTGTAGTGGTCTGCGCTCGTTGGGGATTTATTCATCACGAAAGCACGAAAATTTAAAAACACGAAAAATGGAATTGTAGATCAAGATTATCTATGTCAGTTGCATTGTACGTCCGGCGGTTTCGGGAAGAGGGCTTCCCGAAACAACTTGCAGGGTCTCTTCGACTATCAACCGGCACCTGTCACCTGATACCGACACCTTTACCTTTTCGTGTTTTCGTCCTTTCGTGCTTTCGTAATTAAGAGCTAGCCTGTAATGAGCAATGAAAGCTGTTTAGCCTTTTAGTCCGGCTATTCGCTTTTCCACTTCCTCAGCGAACCGCTTGATCTTGTTCTGGACGAACTCCAGCGGGTCGAGGGTTTCGTCCTTGATTAACGGAGTCATGTCCATGCCGAAGTTTAGGAGGGCGGCGGCATCGACACCGTGGGAGGCGAAATAGGTGGCGTGGGCTCTGCGTCGGCCCATCGTTGCCAGGTCATATCGCTTGCCACCGCATATCTGCGAGTCAAAAACTCCCAGCAGGGCTACAGCCAGGCTCTCGTGAGCCGAGACATCGAAGCCGACCTTGTCCTCGTCCGTCATCCAGTCCAGATCACGCCATACTTCGCAGCCGTAGAGCGTCTCAGGGCGCGCTTCCGCAGGCAGTTCGCGTATCGCCTGAATAATGCGCAGAGCTGTGGAGACGTGGGTGTCGTGCTTGTCGGCGAGGTTGTGGGTGTAGACGACCTTCGGGCGGGCGGCGTTCAGAAGTTGCTTGATGTCTTCTACGACGTCTCTGTTCTTGCCGTCTTTGACTGCAGAGCTGGTATAGTCCAGCAGAACCTGCGACCCATATTCGCCAACAAACGCGGCCTTCTTCTGCTCGACTTTGCGAATCTTCTGCATTTCATCATCGGTGTATTCTGCATATACATCATCCCGAGGGCTGCCGGCTCCGTTGGTAACGACCACGCCCGAGAACCACTGGTCTGACTTGCCAAAGCACTCCACAATGCCGTGATAAGCCATTATCTCTATATCATCCTGGTGGGCGCTGATGCCCATGTGCGTGGTGCGCGAAAGCGCCTCACTCACCGCCAAACCGTCTGCTATGTATACTTCACTGCCTTCATTCTTGAACTTCATTTTCTTGGTCCTTTACTTACTTTATCATTGGAAGACTGGCGGCGGCTACAGCCTGCCCCACTCGTCTGGTTTTCTCATCCGGAAGATGCAACTCGATCTTGGCTGAGAGTTCGGGGAACTCCTTATCCAAGACTTCTCTAGCCTTGGCGAGAATTATGGGTCCTCCGTCTCCAGACGTCACTCTGCCCAGTATCAGCATGTGGCGGATGGAGTAAAAGTCCGCATAGTGAGCTGTGGCATAACCCGCATATACGCCGATGGTCTCCCAAATCTTCTTAGCATTCTCATCACCAGCCTGGAGCATATTCTGCACAAACTTCAGCTTGGCGGCAAGCGTGTCCATTCCGTCCAACGAGATCCCCAGCTTTGCGGCAAGCCGGAACACGGCCTGCTGGGTCAGATACTGCGCACCACAGCCGATATCACCGGACCACTCGTCAGCAGGAGCATCGGGGTTGGCGTCTATGGGAGCAAACGCGAGTTCGTTCAGCCACCCGGTGATGTTGCCATCCTCGTTCACATATCCAACAGCCTCGCTGGAGCCCATTGCCACACCCAGGACGCAGCAATCATCAAGCGACATAGCCCCTGCAAGCGCGGTAACATCACCATCATTGGTAACTTCCAGAGGCACACCCCACGCTTTTTTGATGTTCAGGAACAGGTTCTTTACCCCCGTCTCGAACTGGTCGCGAGGCACTCCCCTGAACAGCGAAGCCACCATCGGGCGGTTGTTTACAATAACTCCCGCCGAGCTTCCGCCTATCGCATCCACTCTGGGCATATGCGATGCCGCCCGCTTCAGGCCATCCATTATCTCGTCAAAGTGATACTTGGGATCGGTGTTGTCTCTGGGGCTCCACACGACCTCTTCACTAAACACGCTCTCACCGTCAATGACGGCAGCTACTTTGCGGTCGCTAGCGCCCAGGTCAAAGCCTATCCTGCAGCCCTCAAGGTGCTTACCAAGAGGTATAGAGGCCTCATTGGCAGGTGGAACCTGGTCGGCACCGGTAACCACTACCTCGAACGGCTTCTCATAAACGGTATTGCCCATGAACTCCCAGTCGAACGCTCGTGCCCCGGATTTCGAGTATATAGCCGCTATCTGCTCGCCGAGTTGAGCCGGTCCGCCGATTATCAGCTT
>JAJFTD010000066.1 GCA_021373255.1 bacterium | reverse complement strand
GGTGCGGGTTTGGTATGCCTCCACGGTTGTATATATTGACCACATCTATCAGCGTCTTAACTGAACCATCGTGCATGTAAGGTGGCGTCTTGGCAACGTTTCGCAGGGTCGGCGTCAGAAACGCACCCATATCTTTTTGTTTCTTTGTCACATCAAATCGGCCGGGATCGGAGTAGCCGCCGTGCTTGTAGCCGATGCCGAGATTGTGATAACTTGAGTCGCTGAAATAGGGCCCGCTGTGGCAGTCGATACACCCTGCTTTCCCGCCAAACAGCCTCATGCCCCGAAGAGCAGATTTACTCATGGTCTTTTTATTACCCCGCAGGTATTCGTCGTAGGGTGAATTACCATTTACAATAGTGCGTTCAAAGGAAGCTATTGCTTTCGGTACGTTATCCTCTGTGGCATCAGTGCCGAACACCGCTCTGAATTGCGTGCGATAGCCGGGAATAGCATTCAGTCTGGCTAATAGTTGCGGCATAGCAAGATCCATTTCAAGAGGATTCGCAACAGGTCCTACAGCCTGCTTCTCCAAATAGATTGCCCGTCCATCCCAGAACTGTGGAATGCTGTAGGCTGCGTTTAGGATCGTAGGCGAGTTGCGCTTGCCGAACCTGTGCATGACCCCTGCCGACACCGGCGTTCTATCCGCCCAATATTCGGCAGGATCGTGACAGGTTGCGCAGCTCACAGTATTGTTAGATGAAAGCCGTTTATCAAAGTAGAGTTGCTTGCCGAGTTTGATTTTTGCAGGAGTCTGTGGGTTATCGGCTGGTATAGGCACCGGTCCCAAGAGGCCATTGATCTTGGGCTTTGTTGTTGTGCGTGATGCCGACCAGGATATAGACAACATTGTCATTGTAGACACTATGACTAATATAGTGATTATTCTCATGGCAATTTCCTCAGAAATAATCCAGATTGAGAAGCCCCACTTTATGGTTCCTCCGGCTGAGGTGCCTGGTGATCCAATTTTTTATATTCTGATGGAGTCATTGATGGGAGCTTTTGCATGAATGCAACGGTTCTCCATATCTCCTTGTCTGAATCTACTACCCCCCATGCCGGCATTCCGGTCATTCGTATACCATTTCTAGTGATCCAGAACAACTCATTTGGTTTCCAATCGTTGGCAACCTCGGTCAACTCGGGAGGCGCGGGATTAAGGCCACGACTTACTTCACCGACTTTCACACCAGGCGCGCCATGACACATCACACAATCTTCCTGATAATGCTCAAATCCTGCCTGCACCATCTTCGGGTTATTCAGATTCGGTATTTTTATTCCTTCGGCGTGGTAGCGGACTGAGCGTTCCATGGTCGTGCTCAACACCCATGCGGAAGGAGCACTATCAGGATAATTCGCCGCAACACTATATATCCCCGAATAGATAAACAAGATACCTAATGCTATCAACACAATGATGATACCAATAATCAGCCCCACCCAACGCCACGTCCGCTGTGCAACCATCCATAACCTCCACGACTAACCTGCACATTCTTACCCGTTTTTCACGTTGTTATTGAATGAAACTGCCATCAGCCCGTACATAACAAAAGCCCCAGCATGAAGCCGAGGCTTAAATGTCGTATAATTGAGTTTCTTACTTTGATCGTCTGCGGAATGTGCCTGCCATCCCTACAAGGCCTGTGACTATAGCCAGAATCGATGC
This sequence comes from bacterium, assembly GCA_021373255.1. Classification (GTDB taxonomy): domain Bacteria; phylum Armatimonadota; class UBA5829; order UBA5829; family UBA5829; genus UBA5829. Next base: position 18,366 of record JAJFTD010000066.1, on the reverse strand, counting down.
TGGCTCAGGAGTTGCGGGAACATACTGGTGCAGGCTCGAGTTATATACAACCACGGCCGGCAGAGACGGGGCACTGGCGGTCTTGTATACGACCTGGTAGCTCGGAGTCTCTGTCTGAATCGGAGCAGTTGAAATGATCTCCGACGTCGTGACAGGTGTCGTATCGGCCAGAACCGGCTGGATTGGTTGAGTCGGCTGAACCGGTGCGGGCTCTACTGGTATGACGCTCTGCTGCTGAGGAGCCGCCACAACTGCGGAATCGGCTATTTGCAAAGGCTGCTCGATTGTGGCAAGCTCTATTGGAGCCATATCAACTACAGGAGCTGACATCGCGGCAACCCAGTCCTGCGCAAAAGCAGGAGCAAAGCCCGTCAGTATCAAAGTAATAAGTGTTGCCAGAACAAAATAGCGCATATATTCCTCCAGACACATACGGAGATTGCATAATTCGTGCCAAAAACCAACCTCAACCAAAGAAGTGCAATAATAGCAGGCAGCCAGGGTTTTCGGATCGTCCAAAAGCTCTCTGGCGGTGAAATGATAGAGCCTGTTTTGACACCATTCGGATTTTCTCCGCCTATACACAAGGTGTCCCTGCCCGACCTCGAAGTCTATGTGCTCTCTCGACACGGTGAAACGGGATATAATGTCTCGGCGCCATTTGTGAATTACCGCGCCAACATCTGGGCACTCAAGGAACTCGGTGTTACAAAGATTATCGCGTGGTCAGGACCAGGAGCAATTGACCCGAGCATCCCAATCGGCGATCTGCTGATCCCGAACGATATCATAGATGAAACAAAAGGCCGTTCCGAGACATTCTACGAAGGGTTGGGCATTGGTTTCATACGTCAAAACCCTGTGTTTTGCCCTGAGCTTGTAAGCAACCTGCGGCGAGTGATAGAGGCCCAACAAGGGCACTGCCGCACATCAGATGTGTATGTTTGCACACAGGGCCCGCGACTGGAAACACGTGCGGAGATACGCAAGTTCGCCGGTTATGGCGCTACGCTGGTGGGTATGACTTTGGTCCCGGAGGCATTCCTGGCCAAGGAACTGGAAATGTGCTATTGCCCCATCTGCTATGTCACCAACTATGCTGAGGGAGTCGTGGAAAGGCAGTATGAGCCGGGTAAGTTGTTTGAGGGACTTCTTTCAGACGATGAGAAGGCTAGAGTTGATGCCGCGGTGGAATCGCTGCCTGATATCGCAATAGAGGCACTACGTGCCAGCATTGATTCCACAGAATGCAGATGCCGGCTTTCAATGGAGCGCTACCGGCGGCGTGGGGACATAGGCGAGGACTGGCATACGTGGATCAAACAGTGAACTGAGATAAGACGGAGATAATGTTACTCGAGACATGAATATACTGATCACCAACGATGACGGCGTTTACGCTGATGGACTTATTGTCCTTAAAGATGCTATGGAGAAGATCGGCACGGTTTACGTGGTGGCTCCTGACAGGCCGCGCAGCGCGTGTGGGCACTCGATCACGTTGCACAAGCCTCTGAGAGCCGATGAGGTCGCACTACGCGACGGCACCCCTGCCTATGCATCAAGTGGCACCCCTTCGGACTGTGTTGCTTTGGGTCTACTGGCGATAATTAAAGAACCAGTGGATCTGGTGGTATCCGGCATCAACCGCGGTCCGAACCTTGGCTGGGACCTTACCTACTCCGGCACAGTTTCCGCAGCAATGGAAGGGGCGATCTATGGGATTCAATCGCTGGCAGTTTCCGTTAGCACCCACAAGACTGAGGTAGACTACTCCGTAGCGGCTGAGTTCACATTGAACCTCGCGCGAATGCTGCAGGAACATAAGCTCCGGGAAAACACATTTTTGAATGTAAACGTCCCTCCCCTACCAGCGGCCCGGATCAAGGGCGTGAAAGTCACGAGACAAGGCAAACGCAGATATTCTGGAAGCATCGAGAAGCGATCCGACCCCACCGGCCGAGATTATTACTGGCTCGGAGGCGACCTGCCTATGGACACCCTTGATGAGGGCACGGATGTAAAAGCAATCTCCGATGGCTATATCTCCGTAACGCCCGTCCACCTAGACCTGACAGATCATAAGTCCCTGGCTAAGATCCAGGACTGGGGGATCGAGGACATCCAATTTAGCGAGTAGACAACTTCTGTGTTTACGAATGCGAGCGCTACCTATCTACGGTATAGTGAGAGATAACTCCGCGAGCAAACTAGTAGTCATGCCAACATGATGTTGATCTTCGCTGATTGACTCTACGTTGCTGAGTGGCGGTTGATGATATTAGAACATAGCCAATTCATCGTATGGTCTACATTCAAAAAGGAGTCAGTAATGCCAAGATTCGTAATACTGGTGCTTATGCTGTTGATCATGCTCACCAATTGCGGTTGGTGCGGACTCGTGAAAGCTGGACCACATGCTAGATCAGAGTATATGGATAAATGGGGTTTCATTGATAAGACTGGGGCGATGGTTATTCCGGCAGTCTATTCAAATGTAGGCAGGTTTGTAGATGGACTTGCTCCGGTGATCAAATCAGGCAAAAGTCAGACCAAGTGGGGCTACATAGATAAGTCGGGAATTTTTGTAATTGAGCCACGTTATGGTTACGCCCTCTCATTTTCTGAGGGAGTCGCCGCTGTTTTGGTAAGTAACACCTACGGCACAGCCTGGGGTTACATAGACAAAACAGGAAAGATTGTGATCGAGCCTGATATTCCATTTGCGTCATACTTCCACGATGGGCGTGCACTAGCCTCGGAGGGTTCCATTTTTGGCCCTTGGGGCTTTATTGATAAAACTGGCGATACGGCTGTCGAACCGAAATACTTGATCGCTGGGAATTTTTTATACGGCTTAGCGCCGGTAATGGTCGGCACGTTAGAGAAATACAAATGGGGCTACATCGATAAAGACGGCAAACTGGCCATCGAACCCAAATATACCTATGCCACCCCATTCTCTGAAGGTTTGGCATGCGTAGCTGTCGGTAGTCGTGATGATGCAAAGTGGGGTTTCATCAACACTACTGGCAAGATGGTTATTGAGCCAAAGTATTCCTATCATGTTGGTATACATGAATGGATGCAGGATATCGAGACGCGCGAGATGCCATTCTATACGGACAGAATGGGAAATGCAGTTGGTGCAGATAAGCCCGGAGTAGTCGGCAGTTTCTACGAGGGGCTTGCAGTCCTGAGCAGTGAAGATGCCTGGGGCTATATGGATCAATCGGGTCAGTTTGTTATTCCACCGAGGTTTCAAGCAGCCGGAAGGTTCTCTGATGGTCTTGCGTTTGTTCAAGAAAATGGTAAATCAGAATTCATAGATAAGACCGGCAAGGTGGTAATCAAGCCCGGCTCATATGCCATTACCGGAAACTTTTCAGATGGAATGGCAAGTGTCGCAATTCGCAGTTGTATCCCAGGCACATATGCGTTGACAGATAAGAAAGGACGCGTCTTCGCAAAAGGTAAATTTATCGATATAGGAATAATGGCCGAAGGATTGATCCCAGTAAAAGTAGGCAGTCCAGAAAACGGCAAATGGGGCTACGCCGATAAGACCGGCAAGTTGGTAATCGCGGCAAAATACGATTCTGCTCGTTCTTTCTCCGAAGGACTCGCGTCAGTATGCATTGGTGACATGGAAACCGGCAGTTGGGGTTACATAGACAAGACCGGAAAGACCATTGTCGAGCCCAAGTATAAATGGGCGGGAAGCTTCCATGAAGGTCTTGCAAGCGTCAGTCTCGGGGACTGCGAATCCGGCGTATGGGGCTTTATAGATACAAATGGTAATCCTGTGATTAAGCTCCAATACTACAGCGCCGGAGAATTTTCCAACGGCCTTGCGCCCGTACAGTTCGATGATCCCTGCAACGGCAAGTGGGGTTATATAGATAAGACCGGCAAGGTCGTGATTATGCCGATATATGATAGTGCAGATTCGTTCTCAAATGGCAGGGCACGTATAGGATTATGTAAAGAAGATAAGATACTCTACGGTTATATTGACCTTACCGGCAAAACAGTAATCGCAGCAACGTTCGATGTGGCAGAAGACTTTTCAGATGGACTGGCTGCCGCCGGAACATGGAACAAACAAGGGTTTGTAGACAAATCCGGAAAAATGGTGATTCCATCAAAGTATATGTCAGTAGGCAGCTTCTCTGAGGGTCTCGCAGCTGTTCAGATTGGCAATAACAAAGACAAAGCTTACATGAATTGGGGTTATATAGATCGCACCGGCAAGATGGTTATTAAACCCATATTCGATTCATCGGGTACATTTTTCAACGGAGTGGCTAAAGCCACAAAATGGGGTTCAAAGCACAATTGTGGCTATATCGACAAAACAGGCAACTTCATCATCAAGCCGCAATTCGACAGCGCGGGAGATTTTTCCGAGGGCATAGCAGGTGTTGCCTGGAATGCGCAGAAGGGGACTGAAAATGCGTCACATTAGGATGCTGCTTGCCTTTATGACACTATTGGTGCTTCCTGCTTCGGCAATGCAATTCTCCGACGATTGGATAAAGGGTCCATTGCTCCCCGTTGTGAGAGATGGAAAGTGGGGCTATATTGACCGCACTGGCAAGATCGTAGTCGATTTTCAGTATTACAAGGCAACAGGTTTCTCCGAAGGACTGGCTGGAGTTGCAGTCGGTAAATGGAGAAGGGAGAAGTGGGGATTCATTGATACAACCGGGAAGGTCGTTATAGAGCCACAATTCTCTTCCGCCGATGCATTTTCGGAGGGATTAGCACCCGTAGAAATCGGTAAGAAAGTGGGTTATATCGACAAGACCGGCAAGATCGCAATAAAGCCACAATTCATCCATGCTTACCATTTTAAAAATGGCCTGGCGGTTGTTGAACTAGAGGTCAACGGCAAATCACAAGTAGTAATCATCAACAGGCAGGGTAATCATATTTATGAGGCTGGCATAGAGCCCTACGAAACCTTGAATGACGGGCTTGTGGCGATCATTTTGACTAGAAATTCTAGTGACGAGCTTATGGCCATTCGAGTTGGAAACAAATACGGCTTTATTGACAAGCATGGCAAGACGGTAATCCCACCTCGGTTTGATAATGTAGAGAGTTTCCAGGAAGGAGTCGCCGCAGTTGCAGTCAATGGGAAATGGGGACTCATAAATAGAGTTGGGAAGTTCGTCGTGAAGCCTGTATACCATGACTTGGACTATTTGTCAGAGGGAATGGCAAGCGTAACAAAAGGAGAAGAATGGGGCTTCCGGAGAGCACTCGTCGACAAGACGGGCAAGCTGATAACCAGTCCAAAGTTTTCAAATATATGGCGGTTTCAGAACGGAATAGCTGGTGCATCAACCGGTTCTATCTATGCAGACAACTGGGGGTTTATCAACAAGAAAGGCAAGTTTGTAATCAAATCCAATTACAATAGGATCGACGAGTTTTCTGAGGGACTTGCAGGAGTTACATTGATTGACAATAAAGGAGACAGCGCCACCGGGTTCATAGATAAGACCGGTAAGATGGTAATCAAACCGCAGTTTTCGGATGTGAAGCAATTTCACGAAGGGCTGGCTGCTGTATGTATCAGTAACCCGAGCTATATAACCATTGATCCTGAAACGGGAGAAGAAAACATCGATTTCGGTAAATATGGATTCATCGACAAAACCGGCAAGATGGTTATCCCAGCCAAATTTGGAAATGTGTCCGATTTTGTGAATGGCATTGCAATAGTGTGGACATCATCTCAAATGCTAGGTGGCAAGTTCAGCTACATTGACAAGGCGGGAAATTATATATGGAAAGCCGATGAGCAATGAAGAAGATATGTCCACCGATCTCCACTTCAATCCATAACTGATCACCAGTAATTAGCCCTTGACATGCATCATTTTCGGGAAGTAGGTTTTCTCGTTATAATCAGGGCTGCGGTCTTTGGTGTGGCAGTTCTGGCACAACTTGCGGTCCACACTGGTTCTGACTGCAGTATTTGAACGTTCTAGCCCATGTGGAAGCGCATCCTGATGACAGCTTTGGCAATCGACACCAGCCGGCTCCTTCGAAAGAGCACTCGTCTGCTTTACCGTGCGATACATCTCCGAATGGCAACTGAGGCACTCAGGAGTCATCTGCTCGGCATCGGCGAGCGTCTTTAACGCTTTAGCATGCCCAGTCTTAGCCCAATTATCGTATTCTTGAACATGGCAAGTCTTGCATAACGTAGGCGGGTAATATGGCTTAGCCACGGGCTTGCTATTATTCTGCGGGTGTGATGCCACCACTTGTGGAGTATAAGTGGGCTGCGGAGTAACAACAGCCGGGGCAACTGCAACATTACGCTCCTGCTCCGCAGTGAAGGCTTTTACTTGCCTCTTCACATTCTCATCTTCAGCCACATCGGTGCCCAAGAGAACCTTGCGGCAGGTTAGCTTGGGTGCTTCTCCTGGGACCACTTCGATGTCCACTATTCCCACTTGCTTGCCCTGATAACCTGTCGGAACGATATATGTTCGGCCTACCACCTCAGGCTCCAACAACCCCATTTTAGTAATGCCGCCAACAACCACATCAGGAGCGCCAAACCGTGTCGAATTGCGCTCTATCCATTCCTTATCAACTGTGCCTGACTGGTCAAGAACTACCAACACGTCTGACTTATCTCGTGCGGCTTTGTAGGCTCCGTAAAGTGACCTGCGCTCTGTGAAGTCATCCGCACCCGTATTGTCGTGTGCACCAAAGGAAATAATGCCAACCTTGACACCGTTTACGGTCTTCACTATGTATGGAATTGTGGATGGTTTGGGCTGGGCTGAGGCGTCAAGCACCGTCAACTTCTTCGCATCAGCAACCTTGGTGAATTCTCCGCCCGCGCGAAGGTCAAACTGACCAATCCCGATGGCGTCATAGTGAAGCTGCTTTAGGATGGACATCATAACATCCAGCTTATCAGCAGACGTGGACAGGTTGCCGCTCTCCACAATGACAGAGTTCGGGTTCTCAGCGAGAAGTTTCGTTATGAAAGTAGCTCTACGGGGCAGACCGCCCTCTTTGTGGCCGCCTCACCCACACGGCTCGGCATAACCGAGCGTGTCATTGGTGTAGATAAGCCGGACCGATTTGGGCTGCACGCCCGCGTTGATCCGCACTGCCACAACACAGAGAGTAGCAATAAGGAAAAGTCCGCACAACCCCGCAGCAATACCGTGCGATCGTCTCACAGAATATCCTCATGAAAAAGTAATAATGTAAATTGAATGGCGAACAGATGTGCTCACTATTGATTGTAGTATATCTCCCTACCTGCCTGGTGTCAAATAGACAATATGCGAGGTAGGCCAAACACATAAATATATAATTGTCGACAATTGACATTGCGTAAATCGGATGTTATACTGCCGGTTAAGCGCACGGCAGGCAGGCTCATCCAGGGCCAGAGTTTTATATTTAGGAGCACCAATGAACAACACAGATGAGACCGTGTATTTCAGTGATGTAATCATCAAGGAAGGCGATGAGCCGGTAGTGAGCTACCGGTCGGGTATGACAACTTACGAAGAGTCGCTCACGCGAGGGCAGTTCCTGGGGCGTGGGTGGAACGGCTCGGGGTTTGTCAATTATTACGATGGACGGATTAACGTAAAGCAGGGTGCATTTTACCTTGAGATCGATGGGCAGTCGCTGATCTCGGACTGGGAACTGATAGGAATCGAGGTCAAGGAGAATAGCCAACCAATTCCAGCGATGCCGCGTCCGTTTGATAGGCATATTATTGTCAAATTACGGAATCGAGTCCGGCCCATTGAAGTCAATGTCCATACCGGGCTTGATGGGACCCCTATACTCACACGCTGGCTCGAAATCAAGAACACTGGGGATGCACCCGCTGCAATCGGTTCGGTGGCAACATGGAGTGGTGTTCTTCAAGAGAAGTCTAACTGGAGCACCTACCTAGCCGATGGTCAGCCGCTCTACTCACTTGGTTATATTGCAAAAACTCACTGGGGCGGCGAAGGTGATTTCCGGTGGGTTGATCTTGCCGACGGACGCCACTCGATAGACTCGCGAGCACGGCGGGACAGGCACCGCCACCCAATGTTTGTGCTCCGCAACAACGCTACCGGCGAACACTTCATAGGACAGTTCGCGTGGTCAGGCGGTTACTCGTTTGAGTTTGATCTTTATCAGGATGCTGCTGATTCGCCGGCAATCCTCAAATTCCAGGCTGCTGTTGATGGCCCTGCACCTCAGCGGATTGTGGCACCCGGGGAAACAGTCACCACACCTGAGATGCATCTTGGAATGGTATTCGGTGACCTCGATAATGCGATTCAATCGATGCATGACCACATCCGCCGAAGTGTCCTTATGCCGCAACCTAGGGGGAGAGGGTGCTGGATTGAATCAGGAATCGGACCGGAGATTGAGATAACTGAGCAGGAAGTGTTCCACGCCATCGATGTAGCAGCCGAAATGGGCGCAGATCTATTGTTCATCGATGCAAGCTGGTATGCAAAGCCATTCGGAGATTGGTATTCCACGGCAGGTGACTGGAACCCGAACACCGAGAGGTTCCCCAATGGGCTGAAGCCATTCCGTGATTATGCTCACGAAAAAGGGCTCTTGTGGGGCTTGTGGATGGAAGCCGAGAGAATTGGGGCTGAAAGCGAGACAGCGAAAGCTCACCCGGATTGGATATTGCGCAACCACATCGGTGAGGAAATTCCCGGAATGCTCGATCTCTCCAAACCTGAGGTTGCGAAGTGGATGGAAGAGCAGATCATCAAGGTGATTGAGGAGAATCAAGTCGACTTCTTCCGCCTCGACTACAATACCCAGGGAGTAGGCCGACTCGACCGCGATGGGTTCGTAGAAAACCACTTCTGGCGATATTACGAAGCGTTATACGCAATCTATGACCGGCTGCGCGCCAGATTCCCGGATGTGATCTTCGAGAACTGCGCGAGTGGCGGCGGACGAACAGACCTCGGCCACGTGCGGCGGTTCAGCCACACATGGGTGACTGATTGGCAGATTGCACCACGCTCATTCACGATTACAAACGGGATGTCAATGGCGCTTCCGCCGGAGTGTGTAGACCGTCTCCTCGGTGGACAGAGCGGTCACACGACTGCTGAATTCGATTTCCAGGCACGATTGCTAATGTTTGTGCGGCCAACATTCGGTTTCCTGTATCCACTCGGCTCAAAGGAAAATCCGGTGATGGGCGAACGCATGCGACATTTTGTAAACCTGTATAAGAATTTTATCAGCCCGTGGATGCCTACGGGACGGATTTACCATCATACACCGGCGGCAGAAGGCCCCGCGCCCAAGGGTTGGGGCGTGCTGGAGTCTGCATCACGTGACAGGAAACGAGCGATTTGCGGACTTTTCCAGCTTTCATCACCACAAGAGCCGGAGTATCTTCTCCGACTTCGTGGGCTTGATGAATCGCTCACGTATAAAGTTACTTTCGATAACTCGAACCGCACATGCCGAATCGACGGGTTCACTTTGATGAAGCAGGGTCTTACAATCCGGCTTGAAGGTGCTTTGACATCCGAGCTTTTGATTATAGAAGCTGAAGAATAGTTAACGCGTTGCGCGTTAATGCGTTATTTGATTTGAGAGGCGAGTCAATGAGCTGGCGGTGACATAAAGTTATCGCCAGCTCAATATTACTTTACTGATGATGTTACTTGCTAACTCCAAGGTGTTTGAGCATGGAACGCCAATTCAGCGAGACATGCCAAACGAAGAGGACTATGAAGATCAAACCCAGTAAAACGTGAGTATGTGCCCAGGCTTCGCGTATGGCATGTGGCGATCCATGGTGCAGCATCTCCATACCAACCCCTGTCAAAGGAAGACCAATACTACAAAGGGCTAGTCCAATAGCGATTATCGCTCGAGAGTTAGGTCGCTTGTTTGTATTTGTACTCATATTGATTCCCCCTTTGTTTGCACAAATTCAGTATAAATAACAGCCGAGATGGCTAACACCCTTATCTTGTGGACTAGGAATGAAATGACGTAAATTCTCCCGTAGATGGAGACCAGGCAGTGTGAACATTGTCGACTCTTGCCATTCTTGGGCCATTTTTGAGGGCAACGAGGAGGGCTTCCAACGCGCCCTCTTCGCCCTCAGCGATCACTTCCACATCACCATTGCGCAGATTGCGGACTATGCCTACGAGTTGGAACTCGCGCGCTGTCTCCATTACGAAATAACGAAAACCCACCCCCTGCACTCGTCCCTGCACTACCGCGTGTAGGCGCTTTTGCATAAGCTAACTTACCAGCCTCACGGGTTGGCCCGTTTTAGCAGACTCATTACAGGCAAGGGTAACCTCAAGGGTCTTTGTGGCATCATCATAGCTGGAACGGATGCCACTGGTGTCACCGGTTTTTACAGCGTGGATAAACGCCGCTGTCTCCGCGAACATAGGGTTATGCCCTGCGGCAAATACTTCAGTGTGGCCGGGTTCGATCACCTTAAGATCACCATGCATCTCCAACACCAGGTTCCTGGCTACGATATGCAGCCCCACAGTATAGGGAACATCGAGTATGCATGTGTTGGATATGCTCCCAATCACGCCGTTAGCAAACTTTAGAATACATGTGCCGACATCGTATACATCAAATTGCGGCACTTCATTAAGCACCTGGTTGCCATAAGCCGCGCAGACTTCAATTACTTCACCACACAAATATCTAGCGAGGTCCACAATATGGGTGGTCTGGTCGACCATCTGTCCACCGGATTTTTCCATACTGCGCCACCAGCCGACTCCCGGCATTCCACCCATCCAATAACCCTGCACCATACCAATCTTGCGGCCCTGCAGCAGTTCCCGGGCACGGTCGGTATTGGACTGATAACGCCAATGATAGCCGACCGCAGAGATTATGTTGTTTCTCTTTATCGCTTTCCCAATCTCACATGCCTTTTCTATATCATGTGACACCGGTTTCTCAACGAAGAGATGTATACCTTTCTCCGCCGCAAGCAACTCCTGGTCGACGTGCGCAAATGGTGGCACGCATACATACAGCGCGTCCATTCCCTCCGAGGCGATCATCTCGCGATAATCGGAATACGCCCTCGCAAGATAACGCGCCGCTGCAGACTCAGCACGTTCGTGGACGACATCCGATACAGCGACTATCTGTACATCATCCAGCATCTGCAGTGCATTCATGTGGGCGCTGGCTATCCCGCCTGCACCAACGAAACCTACCCTAACAGCCATTAGTAATCACTCTTACCACAAACTGATTCTATCGCTTTTGCATCTGCGAGCACTTTTGGTAAATCTGAAAGATTGAGCATACTTGCAGCATCGCACATTGCATTAGTCGGGTCTGGATGTATTTCCATAAAGAGAGCATCGACTCCGACAGCAACTGCAGCTCTCACGAGATGTGGAATAAACTCCCTCGCCCCACCCGACGCGTTACCCAGTCCGCCAGGTCGCTGCACGGAATGAGTGGCATCAAATATTACAGGACACCCCAGCCCGCGCATTATTGGGAGGCTGGTCATATCGACAACCAGCGTATTGTAGCCAAATGATACTCCGCGTTCGGTAAGGCATATATTCTCGTTCCCCGTGCTTCTGGCCTTACCCACGCTGTTCTTCATATCCCACGGCGCGAGGAATTGGCCTTTTTTGATGTTTACGCACTTACCTGTCTCTGCAGCGGCCACGATAAGGTCTGTCTGCCTGCACAGGAATGCAGGAATCTGCAGGATATCAACGACTTCAGCTGCCGGTTTTACATGCCATGTCTCGTGCACGTCTGTCAGCACAGGCACACCGAGCTTTGACTTAACAGAAGCCAATATCTCCAGCCCCTTCTCTAACCCCGGTCCCCTGAACGACTCCACCGATGTCCTGTTCGCTTTATCGAACGATGCCTTGAAGATATAGGGTATCCCAAGGTTCTCGCAAATTTCCTTAGCCCGCGCACCGACTTCCATGCACAGGTCTTCAGATTCAATAACACAGGGTCCTGCGATCAACACTAGGCCGAACCCATCTCCAAATTCGATGCTTCCAGCTTTGGCTAAAACCATGCTCATTATCCTTTTTATTACTACTTAGTTGATGGTTGACGGTTGCGTAGTGGCAGATACATACCTAAACCTATAGCCGCAACATTACCCCCTCACCCTAGCCCTCTCCCGCCGGGGGAGAGGGAACTAGGTTAGCTGTTAACCATTCCCATATTCATAACTCAAAACTCATAATTCCATCGCTCGTTCTACGCGTTCGCATGACTCGGTCCAATAGTCTTCGGTTATCTCGAAGCCTATGAAGTTTATTCCCATATCTGCGCAAGCGATGGCGCTGGAGCCTATACCCAGGAATGGGTCCATTACCAGCTTTACATTCTTTGGTCCGTGTAGAGTGATGCAGCGTGATGGTAACGCGACGGGGAATGTAGCTGGATGTGGGCGTTCTTTGTCACGGCTTTGGATAGTCTCATAGGGTATGAACCACGTGTTCCCTCGGCAGTGAAGCCCGCTTCCACCAGATGACCACCGCTCTACATTAGTTTTGTCCTGATAGGGCACACCTACAGAAAGCCTGTCCAACGACACATCGCCGTGATTAGTTAGGTGGAAGATATACTCGTGGCAATCGTTAAGGAAACGCTTTGAGTTTATCGGCTTGTAATGCCCAACCACCACATCCTGCGTTATCCCCGGATAGTTGCCTACCTCGCTCTTCATAATGGCGATAGATTTCACCCAGTGGATCACGTTTTGCAGCTTGAAGTGACGGAGCATCACCTCAAGAAGTTGAAACGGTACCAGTGGGTCTGTTGGTTTAGAGCCGACGTTGAGGAACAGCGAGCCCCGGTCCGACAGCACCCGGCGCACCTCTGTCGCCCAGTTGTTCATCCAGTTCAGATAATCCTCACGGGAGGAAGTATCATCATAGCCGTTATAACTAATGCCGAGATTGTATGGCGGCGATGTCACCACCACATCCACGCTTCCCTCAATCAAATGCTCTCGCATTCCGCTGATGCAGTCCTGCTGGACGAGTTTAGCCTCGGCACCATTGTTGCTTATAAACTGTTTACAATTCACCACTACTTCTTATGCGCAGACGCTGCAGGCTCCTTGCTATTTTCACCAATTTTGCGAGGTAGATTGTTCTTAATATGCTTGTGATTGGACACCACCGGCGCCGTTTTGATAGACACGCTTCACCCACCGCCTGATGCGGCACAACCCTGCTGTCCGTGCCTTATCTGTTGAACCTTACCCCAGAGAATAGCCAATACCAGGGCTACAATTACTCCCATCCAAATTTTCTTCAATATTAGCCTCAACAATCTTAACTACGCATCCCTTGACGTTCAGCCTGTTTGAGAGCAAACTAGACATAGTGTCTGTGGGGATACACCAATATTATACAACGCTTAGCCTTTAATTGATTCAAAGATCGGAGAACTGCAGTGCCTGCAATAATAAAGCCGAACGTGCTCCTCATAATGACGGACCAGCAGCGGTTCGATACCATTGCCGCGCTTGGAAACGAGCATATCTATACCCCGAATATGGACCGCTTGGTAAGGCGGGGAGTCACATTTACCAAAGCATACTCCGCGTGCCCGGTATGCGTGGCGGCTAGATACACCGTACGCACCGGCTGCGAGCCGCCAACATCAACTTACTACGGAAATCTGCTCGCCGATCCTGTGCCGGAGCAGCCCGTTGACATCGAACAGCGCTGCGGGCCGTATCTCGCACGGACCATGCAAAATCTCGGTTATCGCACATTCGGAATCGGCAAGTTCCATAGCATGCCCATGTTTGAGGACTTGGGCTACGAAACCCATATCCACAGTGAGGAACTTTATGGTTCACAGGATCAGCGCGCTCGCGACGGCTTCGCCTCGTTCATCGCACATGAGCACCCTGAATATAACTGGATAGAGCAGCTTATGGGTGAGCGAACGGATATGTACTACATGCCCCAGGCAAGTGCTCTGCCTGCTGAGATCACCGTAGAAGCATGGGCGGCAGACTGCGCAGTAGAGCATATAAAGAAAGACGACGACAGGCCGTATTTCGGATTTGTCTCGTTCATAGGCCCCCACCCGCCTTTCGCACCACCGCTGCCGTTTAATCGAATGTACGATCCTGACCGAATGCCTAATCCCATACGTGGTGATATTGAGCTCGATCACATGGACGAGCAGATACCGAATATGAACTATATGATATGGGCTGAGGATATCAATGATTCGCACGCACGTGTGCTCAAGTCGCGCTATTATGGCGAGATTACCTACATCGATCAGCAACTCGGGCGGATTCTTGACACAGTAGAGGCCAGACCGGATGCAGATAATACCGTGATCTGTTTCTTCGCAGATCATGGCGACCACCTCGGAGACCACAACGCCTGGCAAAAAGAGAGCTTCTTCGAGCAGGCCTGCCATGTGCCGTTCCTCGTGAGTTGGCCTAAGACACTGCCCGCCAACACAAAGTGCGATGAACTGGTCTCCCTTGCGGACCTGTTCGGTATCGCCACATCTGCAGCAGGCGCACCGGAGATGAGAGACGGCGCGGACGTGCTGGGTATGCTGCAGGGTAACGTCGAGCCCAGGGAGTATGTCTACGGCTATTATTGGACCCCAGGAACTCAGCACTTCAAGGTAATGGTGCGCGATCCTGAGTGGAAGTACATCTTTATGGCTAATGGCGGACGAGAACAGCTATTTAATCTTTCCGAAGACCCCAATGAACTGCATCAACGCATCAATGATGCCCCCGATGTAGCCGCCCGGCTTCTGGAACAAGCAATCAAGCAACTCGCCTCCAATCCTAACTCTGCGAGAACCCTGGAAAACGGCTATTTGAAGGAGTTTCCGTTCATGGAAAGGCCATTAGTGCGTATCTACCAGATGGACGGCTCACGAGGCGTGCAGGGATTTCCTGAGAGGCCGGAGGATTTGCTGTAACATCCAGATATAAACCACAAACGCCGGGGCGTCCATTCCCCGGCGTTCGATATAACATCCGTGTCCCTTGCACTGCGTCCTGCAAAGGTCACATTATCCGCACTTGCTAAACCCACAGAATCGGCAGACTACGCAGCCGGACTCATGCTCAACGGCAGAGCCGCAATCGGGGCATGCGCCCAGGTGGGTATCGAGCTTATCCGTTACCTTGGAGATGGCATCGGTCACGACTCCGGTCTGGCGCTCGCTGAGATAGTGATCGATTGCTATGCCGATTGCGTCAGCGCACGACAGGACCGATCCTCCATTGCCCCACGCAGGAGTCGGGCAGCGAATCCCTCTGAGATGCTTCTGAATCGACTGTGCGTCCACCCCGGCCCTCAATGAGAGTGAGATTAAGCGGCCGATTGCTTCGAGCTGGCTGGCGGCGCAGCCTCCGGCCTTTCCCATCGCTGTGAAGATTTCGAACAAGCCCTCTTCGTCCTCATTAATGGTGACATAGAGGTTTCCGCAGCCGGTGTTCATTCGCTCGGTGCAGCCATAGGTACGCGCGGGTCTGGGCCTGGGGCCTCTAACCACGCTCTTGGTGTCCTCCACCGCAGTAGTTTTCTTATCTTTGCCTGATACGTTCAGAACCTGCGCGTCGCGACTGCCGTAGCGATAGATTGTGCAGCCCTTGGCACCTTCTTTGTAGGCCAGTTCATAGACCTGGCGGACATCCTCGGGAGTGGCTTCCTCGGGGAAGTTCACGGTCTTGGAAACGGCATTGTCGGTGAACCTTTGGAACGCCGCCTGCATCTTGATGTGCCATACCGGTGCGATGTCGAGCGCGGTGGCGAACACGCGCTGCACATCTTCAGGAACTTCACTCATCCCGCGCACACTGCCCTGCTCGGCAATCTTGCGCATTAATTCCTCGCTGTAGAATCCTCTCTCTCGTGCAACTTTTTCGAAATAGGGATTCACTTCCACAAGCTCCGCGCCGTCCATAACCCGCTTCACATAGCTGATAGCAAACAGCGGCTCGATTCCGCTGGAGCAGCTCGCGATGATGCTCAGGGTGCCGGTGGGGGCGATGGTGGTCACGGTAGCATTACGGACCTCCATACCGTCTTCGCGGTCATAAACGCTGCCCTTGAAGTTCGGGAACACCCCGCGCTCCTTGGCGAGTTCACAGGAAGCCTTGCGTCCTTCGCTGGAAACCATGCTCATAATCTGCTCAGCAATGGATATTCCATCTTCGGAATCATAAGGAATACCCAACTGCAGCAGCATATCCGCAAAGCCCATGATGCCCAAGCCAATCTTGCGGTTGCCACGGGTCATCTGCGAGATTTCTTCCAGCGGATAGCGGTTTACATCGATAACATTGTCCAAGAATCTGACCGCAAGTTGTACAGCCCTACGCAGCTTGTCATAGTCCACCTCAGAGCGCCCATCTACTTCCTTTACCATCCTGGCAAGGTTGATAGAGCCGAGGTTGCAGGACTCATAGGGCAGCAGTGGCTGTTCCCCACAGGGGTTAGTGCTCTCGATATCGCCAATATTCGGGGTCGGGTTATCTCGGTTGATCCTGTCAATAAATATGATGCCAGGTTCACCGTTAGTCCAAGCCAAATTTACGATCATATCAAAAATCTTGCCTGCGTTGAGCTTCTTGCACGGCTTGCCATCGCGCGGGTTTATAAGGTCGTAATCTTTGCCCTTCATCGCCGCCTGCATGAACTTTTCTGTAACCAGCACGCTTATGTTAAAGTTGGTGAGCTTGCTGGTATCCTGTTTGCATGTGATGAAATCCACGATATCAGGGTGGTCAACGCGAAGGCATCCCATATTCGCCCCGCGCCTGGTGCCGCCCTGTTTGATAGCTTCAGTGGCGGAGTTGAATACTTCCATAAACGAGATAGGCCCACTGGACACGCCATTGGTGGACTTGACGCAGTCGTTAGCCGGTCGCAGCCGGGAGAACGAGAACCCCGTCCCGCCGCCGCTCTTATGAATAAGTGCAGTGTTCTTTACCGTCTCAAAGATACTCTCCATGGAGTCTTCGATCGGAAGCACAAAACAAGCCGATAATTGCCCGAGTTCTTTTCCCGCATTCATCAGTGTTGGGCTGTTTGGCAAGAACTCCAGGCTATTTATAAGTTCATAAAACTCCCCCGCAAGCCCATCAATATGCTTTCGCGATTTGCCGTACATAAGCTCGGCTTCCGCAATTGCATTGGCTACACGACGGAACATTCCATCGGCGTCTTCAACCAGTTGCCCCTGCTCGTCTTTCCTTAGATATCTTTTCTCCAGAACCGTTAGCGCGTTCTTGGTGAGCATTGCCCGCCCTCCTAGCATATATGAATCAATCTCGCGTGCTTTTGGCGCCACTCTGCCCGCGGCCCCGGAGCACATCTATAATTTCTCTAAATTGACCAACATCTTCAAACTGCCTGTAGACCGATGCAAACCTGACGTACGCAACCTGATCAACTTTTCTGAGCGCCTCAGACACCATTTCGCCGATCTGATCTGACCCTATCTCGCGCACTCCCAGATCGTGGACTTCACGCTCGATGTCATCTGCTATACTCTCGAGCACGTCCATCCCCACAGGCCGCTTTTCACACGCGACCGTCATTCCTTTGAGAATCTTGTTGCGGTCAAACGGTTCGCGGCGCATGTCCCTTTTAACCACCATTACGTGCAGCTCTTCCACCTGCTCAAACGTCGTATAACGCCGCCCGCAGGCCAAGCATTCACGTCTTCGCCTGATAGCTTCACCGCCTTTTGCGGTGCGCGAATCAAGAACTTTATCGTCCTCATGGCCACAAAATGGACATCTCATGATAATACACCTAGCCACTAGATATTGTGGCACACGTATCTTAACACACTATATATACCCTGTCAATGACGCGTAAGCACTTTTACATGTACAAAAATTCCCCTCGTCAAAGACGAGGGGAACAACTTTATGTCCTAATGTTATGCACGCGTGGACAGACAGTTTAGAAGTGCGTTATCAAGCGGCGCAACTAGTTGCCGCAATCGACAATTTCTCGATGTCGCCGTGCCTGGGAACTGTGTGTCGACTTTGTGCCAATTCCAAAGAACGCGATATGTATCGCAGCAAGCAACCCGGCGAGCAGAAGTCTAAATCTATATTTTCGGAATGCACCAGATCACTGCGATTGCTCGCACTCATAATTTCAATGCTGGTCATTATCAGCCACGAATCTCCCTGCGCGGTCTGCTTGCCGCACTCTTCGCACACCTTTACTGTTCTTATAGCCATCTTCTCCCACCACCTCGACTTGATCAGTGGTATGAAGATACCCAAATGTTGGGATACTAATACAGCAAGCAACCTTAAATTTTTCGGTGTGA
>JAJFTD010000057.1 GCA_021373255.1 bacterium | reverse complement strand
ATTTTCGGATAAAATGTTTCTTTGCTTTCTCTCCTCTGCCGCTACCAGCTTCGAAAAGAGTCCTAATGTCAAAAATGTAGGCGCCCACATTCCCACAAAAAGCGCGTTGTCCTTCTGTTTTCTCCAGAACAACAAAAGTGACAAAATTATGGAACCCACAGTCATTCCAATGTAGATACTGGAAGCGGTCTTCTCCGGCACCGACATCGCCGCATCGATTCTCGGTCTCTGGGCGGCTATTGTCTCCCTGGCTTTTCCAGCACGTTCCCGGGCCATCTGCGTTGTCGCACTTACTTTTTCCCTGACATTTAGCATCCCGCTACCTCCGTGGCTTATACTTGTCAACCAATTGCGTTGCGCTTTCAATTCGTACGTTTACCCCCACACCATTCAGTAGAAACAGCACGTGATTCGTGGCCTGCGTAGTGCGTTATGATCACAGGGGTATATACAATCGTGTGTAATTTCGCAACAAGGGATTGAGACGTGGATATATTACTCTTTAATCCTAACGCTGGAAGTGTAGAGAATTTGGGGCTTACTGCAGACCAACTGCTGGCCAAACTGCAGGAAAGAGGAGTGTATGCAACTATTCCACCTGGTGAGATCAACGAAGATGTTGTCAGGGATGCCTTGGGATCGGGCGCAAGAATAATTGCAGCGGGTGGCGATGGAACAATACACAATTTATTGAAGACAGCCGCCGGCTGTGGGTTTCCAAATATGGGCATCATACCACTCGGGACTGCGAATCATCTGGCGGTAGCGTTAAGCATACCAAATGATATAGATACCGCAATTGATATTATTGCAGCCGGGCATACCAGACGGATTGACCTCGGCAGAGTAAACGGCACGGTCTTCACCCAGGCAGCAGGAGCAGGCCTGCATGCACGCATATTCCACGACTACGGCGAGCGCAAAGAAAAGAAGCCACTGGACGCAACCGCAGCAGCGGCGAGAGCACTCGCGGGTTTCCAGCCCCGGCTCATGCGCGTCGTTCTGGATGGCCAACCATACATAGGCGAACTCACACAAGTGACGGCAGCAAACACTCCCGCCTACGGACGCAGTTTCGTCATCGCACCAGATGCCCGCATAGACGATGGCTTACTGGATGTAGTGCTGGTCCACAGTCTTACTAAAGTAGAGATATTAGCATACGCCCAGGCCGCTATGCAGGGAAGGCTATCGGAAATGAAAAAAACGTATGTTACTCGTGCTCAGAAGGTGGAGGTATACTCTGTGGAGGCTGAAGCCGTGGAAATACATGCTGACGCCCAACCCGTGGGCCATACCCCCGCAGTGATAGAAGTAATACCACACTGTATTGAGGTAACCGCGCCGGAGGTGCGATAGTGTTCGTCGCGCTGCACGTCCACACCAACTTCTCCGCGTGCTCAGAAAGCCCTGTCGAAGAAATCGCCCGCTATTGCCGTGAGCGTGAAATTGAGGCAATCGGCATCACAGACCACAATGACATAGCCGGTGCGCAGAACATGCAGCATGCAGCACCTGATTTGACTGTGATAACCGGTGAGGAAATCTCTTCACGAGATGGCGAAATAGTCGGATTGTTCCTCAAAGAAAAGATATCGGCTGGCATGGACCTCCGAGAGACGTGTCTGCAGATCAAGAGGCAGGGCGGGCTGGTATACGTGCCGCACCCGTTCGATCGATTCAAGGTTCACAGGGTTCGCCGACCATACCTGATGGGCATTCTCGACCTTGTGGATATTATTGAAGTTTTTAACGCCAAAATCAGCCTACCAATCTACAATGCCCAGGCTGAAAAGTTCGCAAAAGAGCACGGCAAAGTCGGAGCTGTGGGGAGTGACTCACATTACGTAAAGTCGATAGGCAGCGCGATCAACGTAATGGAACCATTTGACAGCCCAGTCGATTTTCTGGACAAGCTATCTCGAGCCGAGTTCAAGACCGGAGCTGCAAGTTTGGCGGCTACGTGGTGGGTAAGGCTCAGGAAGCTGGCACGGATCAGATAAAATGGAGGTTACATGACATGCGCCTTGTCATCAAGCGATTAGCTATTATCGGAGCAGTGTTATTTAGCCTGTTACTGCTCGCAATCGGTGTGGGTGGACCAGCTCAGACTAACAGTGCTACGCAAACCAATACCGTGCAGGTGCTCACAACAAGCAAGCTGTCTAGAACCAAATCCATTCCAATTGCGATCAACTCTGGTAACCGGTTCACCATCACTCTGCCATCCAATCAGACCACCGGCTACCAGTGGCGTATCGGAAAGCAGCCATCTGGGCGGGTCGTAAAATTCTTGAGTTCAACGTACAACGCTCCATCGACCAAGCTGGTGGGCCAGGGTGGTACGGAAACGTGGACATTTACGGTAGTAGGTGTGGGAAACACCACTATAACTATGCAATACATTCGCCCATGGGAGAAAAATGTTCCACCAGCGCAGAGTCAGAACTTTGCGGTTAGTGTGAAATAGAAAGTTTGTTTGGAAAGGGGAGCGGATCACAGATCCGCAAGAGGTGGATCCTGGGTCACAGACCCAGGATCATCAGAGATACTTTTAACCATAGTAATCTTGGAGACTTCGGACTTCGTAGCCGTGAGTTTTCACTGTTTCCATACCGAAGAGCGTTGCCTTTGCACCAGCTATGGTTGTGATTATGGGGATGCCGCGGGCAATCATTGCGCTGCGGATCGTGATCTCATGGCTGCGCGGTTTTTTGCCACTGCGGGTGTTGATGATCAGGTCTATATCACCGTTCTTGATTAAGTCAGTGGCATCCGGCCTGCCTTCACCAATCTTAGATATTACTCGTGCTTCAACTCCCGCTTCTTTAAGCACTTTTGCGGTGCCTCTTGTAGCTACGATCTCAAAGCCCAGCTCCCGCAAACGTGCGCCTATTGTTGGAATCTCACCTTTGTCTCTGTCAGCTATGCTCACAAATGCCGTTCCGCCTTCGGGCAGATACTGGCCGGCTGCTGCCTGCGCTTTCATATACGCGCTGCCGAAGTTGGTATTTATGCCCATTACATGGCCGGTCGACTTGACCTCCGGGCCAAGGACTACATCAGCCCCTGAGAAACGCACAAATGGGAACACGGCTTCCTTTACCGACATGTGGTTCACTGAATGCTGATCAGTCACACCCTGCTCTTTCAGTGAAATACCGACCATCACCCTTGCGGCGATATCGGTCCACTGGATGCCGGTTGCTTTGGTAACAAATGGAATGGTCCGGCTGGCGCGCGGGTTGACACTGAGCACATATACGCTGCCGCCTTTCACAGCATACAGCACGTTAATCAGGCCGCGAATGCCGAGTTTGGAAGCGATCAGGCTGGTCTGCCGTTTGACTTCGTCCACCATCTCACTCGCGAGGCTGTGCGGGGGAAGAGCACACGCCGCATCGGCTGAATGAACACCCGCCTGCTCGATATGCTCCATTACTCCGCAGATGAACACAGTCTCGCCATCGGACACGGCGTCCACACCGACCTCGATAGCGTCCTCAAGGAATTTATCAATGACAATCATCTGGCCGGATGTATCAGCCAGCGCGCTTTGCGCGAATGCGGCGAGGTCATCAGCATCGTAGATAATACTCCTGCTGCGGCCCTCTACCAAGAATCCCGATTTGACCAACACAGGGTAGCCTATTTTCTCGGCACCCTTCAGCGCCTGGTCCACCGAGCTTGCGGTCTCGCTCGCGGTTTGAACGAGCCCCAGCTTGTGTATAAAATCGGCCAACTGCTTTCTGTCCTGCACTCGGTCGATACTCTCAAGCGGTGTGCCAAACACATTTACCCCCGCATCTGCAAGAGACCGGCTGATCTCAACTGACGCTTGTCCGCTTAGTTGAACTATCACACCCAGCGGCTTTTCACGGTCTATAATATCCAGCACAGCTTCCAGGGTAAGCGACTCAAGATAAAGCGTGCCAACCACCCAGGGGTCCGTGGAGACGGCATCGGGATTACTGTTTATGACGATGCTCTGATACCCGGCTTCGGTTAAGGCGCGAGCGGCGTGCACTACGAAATAATCAAACTCACTTCCTTGCCCGATTCTTCCCGGTCCGCCACCAAGGATGATTACTTTCTTGTCGCCAGCCACAACCGGAAGGCGGTCACAATCACCATAGGCAGAGTAAACAACCGGGGTCTCCGGGCACCATGCCACGGAAGAAAAGCCGGTTGATATCCCCAGCACGTTTCTACGCACGCGGACCTGGTCTTCATCAGTTTCGAGCATTACAGCAAGCTGCGCATCGGAATAACCGAACTGCTTAGCCTCGGCAAGCACATCAGCGGAAACGCCGACCAGCGACTTGCCCTCCAGGCCCTTTTCAAAGTCCACCAGCCGCTTCACATCCTTGATAAAACTCTCGTTTATCTTGCTAAGTTCGGATATCTCCGCGGTGGTCATGCCGGTCTCGATTGCGTGACGGATGTAGAAAAGCCTGTCCGGGTTTGGTTTGACGAGGTTTTCGGCAATGTCACCCCATGCAATGTCCCGGCCATCCGCACCGAGCCCGAACCTGCCGATACCCAGTGACCTAATACACTTCTGCATCGCCTCATAATAGTTGCATCCGATAGCCACAGCATCGCCAACCGACTTCATCGACGGTCCCAGGGCTGTATCCGCATCAGCGAATTTATCGAATGCAAACCTGGGCAGCTTAACCGCCGGGCCGCGACCAGTGGACTGATAATATGCCAATGCCTCGAGCATAGGTATACCGACGGCGAGCTTTGTAGCCACTGATGCAATCGGGAATCCGCCTACCCTGCCTGCAAGCGCCACTACTCGGTTCAGCGACACATTCGCACTGAGGATGACGACCTCGCCTTCGGGGCTTACAGCGAACCGGGTGCTCACAGTGCCGTATGCGCCAATTGCGCATGCGGCTTTCTCAGCGAACTCACTGACAGTCATTGCCTCGTCGTCAGAAAGCGTTTGGACAGGAGTCACCACCGCTGAGTCGCCCGAGTGCACACCTGCAGGATCAATGTTCTCGAATTGCGTGATATCCGTCAACTTACCATAGGTATCGCACAGGACAACGGCATCGATCTCTTTCCAGCCATATACGGACCGTTCAATCAACACCTGGCTGATGGGGCTGGTTTTGAGCGCAAAGCCCAGCATCTGGACAAACTCTTCGAGGTTATACGAAATCGCGCTGCCCGCCCCACCCACGCTGTAAGCAGGTCTGAGTATGGCGGGGAAACCAACGTTCTTTATAACCTGCATGCCCTCTTCAATTGAACATGCAATACCGCTCACAGGAACCGGAATGCCCGCGGATTCCATAGTCTGCTTAAACAGCTTGCGGTCCTCACTCCGGGTAATAGCGGCGCCGTTCGCGCCTATAAGCTCGGTGCCATATTTTGCTAACACGCCACTCTGCTCCAGCGATGCGGCAAGGTAAAGAGCGGTTTGTCCGCCGACTGTCGGCAGCAACGCATCCGGCCGTTCTTTCTCAATGACCTTGGTAATAGAGCCAAGCGTCAGGGGCTCAATATATGCAACATCGGCAGCCCACGCATCCGCTGATATAGCCGAGGGATTGGAGTTCATGACCACAACCTGGCAGTCCTCCTCGCGAAGCGCTTTGCACGCCTCCACGGCGGCATAGTCGTATTCGCTCCCCTGGCCTATAACAACCGGGCCACTACCGATAACGAGAATCTTCTTGATGTCGATTTTATCAGGCATCCTGTTCCACCAATACCTTTATTCAAGCTGACTTAATAGCGTTCAATTTATGCATGCGAGAGATCTTTTAATCGCGAAAACGCGAAGGAACGAAAGCACGAAAATGAATTCTAGTTGGGCTGGATCTCTGATGCCATAGCGTGTAATCAAGAGTAAGACGTGGTGGGATCAGGAGATCCCATTTGGCCCTTTTCGGCGCAGATCAGAGATCTGCCCGAACATTAGTACTTGATTACTTGGTTGCTTCGGCATCCTGATGCCCCTTGGGCGACAGTGTTTCCGAAGGAAATGCGAGAGCCGAAGCCGCCGGACTCACCATGTCACATGATA
>JAJFTD010000046.1 GCA_021373255.1 bacterium | reverse complement strand
CTCAGGGTCCATACCCTTCACGTGACCATCCAGGAAGAGATAATTCACTACTGCCGCATTCTGGTGCACACCCAGTTTGGGCTGCTCTCCACCCAGCGTGCAACACGAAGGCCAACCAAAGTCGTTGTAAGCATATGCATTTGCATTAACAACACCCGGGTTCTCTATATCTTCACCCATAGCTCCATGGAACTCTGTCAAGCTAACACAGTTTGATCTCGAATAACGGATCTCACCTTCTGTCCAGGTGTCAGGATGCGACGAAGCTCTGCGTGTTACCCATGTATTGTAGGTAACTGGGTCATTGTAGGAGTAACTCCGCGCGTGTGGGGTGATGTTCCTGAGAACTTATCTGTGCTTCGGGCGAGCCTTGCCATCCGAAGGGCACTTGAAATCGCCTACCGATTTCACATACTTAAATATTGCAATATCCCACGTTACAGTATTGGGATACTGCTCAGCGTTCAACTTAACAGTGGACGGCACAGTTCTCATTGCGCAGGGATATCTTCCGGCATTGTCGCCGACATACAAATCCATGGCGGTGCCAAGTTGCTTCAAATTACCCTGGCACGAAGCGAGCCTTCCCTGCTCCTTTGCCGCGCCAAAGACAGGAAAGAGTATCGCCGCTAGAATGGCGATAATGGCGATTACAACCAATAATTCTATGAGCGTGAAACCCTTACGCACTGTCGCACTCATCTTCCCGAAACCTCCTTGAATACGAGGATTGTTACTGTATCCTCGCATTCCACTGCAATTTTCTGTTTTAATGAGGGGCACCGAAGTGCCCCTCGCTTCTTTCCAATCGCGAAAATGCGAATGAGCGAAAGCACGAAAATCAATTTAGGTTGGGCTGGATCTCTGATCCGTGCCCTATGCCATAGCGTGTAATCAAGAGCTAGACGTGGTGGGATCGGAGATCCCATTTGGCCCTTTTCGGCGCAGATCAGAGATCTGCCCGAACATTACTCGATTTCAGTTGTTTCGGGAAACCCTTTTCCCAAAACCGCCCCTCGGGCGACAGTGGTTCTGAAAGAACCGCGAGAGCCCGACACACCATGTCATACAATACCAATTCCCTCTTCGCGTTTTCTAAATTTCGCGTTTTCGCGATAGAATCAGTTAGTTGCCCTTCTGCATGGACACCACATGGACAACAGGTCCGTTTGCATCGAGTCCAAGCGCACCAGTCACGAGCACATAGTTTCCATTCCCAACTCCGCTAGGCAGAGTAGTAATGGAATCAAGGGCAATCGGATTGCCCGAACCATCAGTGATCGAGTAGCTGCTGCCATTCACAGCGAGCTGGCCCCAGACTCTCACAAGAAGTCCGGTTGCGGCAAGTCCCGATCCATCAGTGCTCTTGTTGTTCATACCGAGCGGATCAGGAGCCTCTCCACCGGTAGTAGCATCGACGCTTGAGGCGTTGATAACCATCTCTTCACCGGGTTTATTGGAAAGAACACCATTGATTGTTACCAGGTTGCCTGCACTTACAGGAGTGTCGCTCACAACCTTAACACCAGCGACGCGGTTAGTATCTTCTATGTAGAAGAAACCATTGAACGCTGCCGAGACGACCGCGCCTGTCATGTTCACCAAAGCTCCATCGTTGAGAGCCTTAAGGTCCTTGACGGCTCCAACACTCTGAGAGCCGACCAGTGAGAACGAATCGCAAGTAACGCGATACTGAGTGTAGTTGTAGTCATTGGTCAGGTAGAATATAGTTCCGACTCTAAGTGAAGCAGTAGCTCCCGATGTCGTAAACTGGCAGTTCACCTTAGCCCACTGATCAAAAACGCTCAGATAGGTCTCATGTGGATCACCGATCTGCATTCCACTTGAATCGTACTCGGTGGCAGTGATTCCAATGTATTGAAGTCCATCAGTAGCCCAATCGGGACCGTAAGTGCGGAACCAACCGGATGCATCATAAGTAGTAGCAGGCTGCACCGCTACGTCCTGATAAACGCTGCCCGCGCTATTTCCTGCGCCGCCATGACCAATCTCCAGTGCCTGCTGGCCTGTCTGGCTGAATACTGCAAAGCTGTACTGAGCAGCCCAGTCACCTCTGCGGATATACGTGCCACCCGATGCTGTGTGAGACTCTTCATACTTCCACGCACTGGTGGACGGGAAAGTTCCATCGCTGTTCCATGTGATATCATCAAAGCCTGCCTCAGCAAGCATATTCTGCTGCTGCAGATCGAAGTCGAGCTTGTAGTCGCAATCTACCGTAGCAGATTGTTTCATACTATAGAATCCGGCAGCAGCCACATGGACCCGATATCTATGGTTGATCTGTGCGCCGGGGAGGCTGTAGCTTCCGTCGGCTGTTGTAGTTGTCGTATATACGGCCTGCGTGGTATCAGTAAGGTCTGTTATCTGAACATCAGCGCCTGAAACAGGACTGGCTGCACCGCGAACGACACCGCTCAGACCCCAGGTGCCCTTCTGACCATTTAGCTCGAAGTCATCGTAGAGCATTCTTGCATATGTGCCCACTCCGAAGTTGAGCCATTCAGCATACTTGCTGTATATATCACTATGCGCGCCGATCTCGACTTTTCTGGTTGCAGCGTTAGTGGTGAATGTCACCGACAGCGGCTGCCAATCAGAAACTAGAGCGTAGTTTGCCGTAACAACTCGGCGAGCCCCAACAGGATTATTCGATGAATCATATTCCTGCACGTAGAGCATAGCGGTATTCTTGCCCGTGCCCCACTCCATTGTCGTGCCAGGGTTTGCTGCTCCGCGGAACCACACCTTAGCGGTATACTGGGTGCCCTGTACAACAGGGGTTGTCTGATAGATTTCAGCCCAGCGCTCGCCTGTATCGGAGCATGCGGACATTTCCGCGCACTCTTCGCCGGATCGATAGTAGATGTAAGGAGTAAGACGACCGCTCCACTGCTGAGTCGATACGGCACCAGCCTGTAAGCTCCTCGTGGACCAGCCGTTGCCGGGATGATTGTCATCCATACCGGCATTGATAAGAATGTTGTTTCCAACTGCCGTCAGGCTGAAATCAGCACCCTCTCCAGCTTCTGTGGCTGCCCTTGCGATCTGCTGGGCATAGAAATTGTCCTTGGATGCTCTAACCCAGTAGTCTCCAAGCGGCAAATCGATACTGTACGATCCATCTGGCGCTGTATTAACAGAATAGTTATAGGTTGGAGTTGTGAAACCTATCTGCGGGTCCGTTGTGCCGGCATCCAGGTTCTTACCAAACTGGACCTTGGCGCTAGGAATGGGATTACCATCAGCATCAAGAACCACACCTGATATCGTACCCATCGGAGGCGGGCCAACGAGAGATGCGTCATCATATACAGCCCAACCGCGGGAATCGATTGCCATGCGGTGGTGAATCGCGTATCGCACTTTTACAGTATTAGCAGTAGTCGTAAACACTATCTGCTTATATTCGAAACCAGTAGTCTGTGCGGCACATTTCGCTTCACGGAATGTACCTGCAATGACATCTCCATTGGCATCAAGTTCTGATATTTCTATGCCGACCGCATCCGTAGCGGACATCTTGTAATAATTACCGGCATATACATAAGCAGAAGCCGTATACAGTGATCCCGGAAGGACCTTCACATCCTGCCATAGTAGAACATTAGACCACCAATAACCAAATATTCTCTGGGCATTTTCGCCACTATTAATCAGAATCGGAGCAGCAGCAGTTGCCTCTCCTGTCATACAGAAGTTACCCAGTGCTTCATCGGTACTTCCGGCATCTGATCCATAAATGCTCTGATAGTTCCAACTGTTCGATGTACCACTTATCGGAGAACCGCTGGTGTTATTAACTTCCAGTGGGTTCTCGAACCCTCCGTTA
Source organism: bacterium (assembly GCA_021373255.1). GTDB lineage: Bacteria > Armatimonadota > UBA5829 > UBA5829 > UBA5829 > UBA5829. The sequence goes on along the minus strand of JAJFTD010000046.1, from coordinate 13,403 downwards.
GTAAGCAGGTCCACATCCGCAGGCGGGCCATCGAGTGATGCATCATCATACACAGCCCAACCGCGGTTATCGATAGCCATTCGATGATGGATGGTGTAGCGCACTTTTGCAGTGTTTGCAGAGGTTGTAAAGACGATCTGCTTGAGTTCTAGGCCCGTTGACTGCGCAGCACACTTTGCTTCCTGGAAAGTACCAGCAATGACATTACCACTGGCATCGAGTTCTGTTACCTCTATACCTACCGAGTCTGTCGGGGCAAAAGAGGCCTTGTAGAAATTTCCGGCATAGACGTATATGGATGCTGTATACTCAGCACCAGCTTTGACCTTAACATCCTGCCAGAGCATGACGTTTGCCCACCAGAAGCCGGAAATCCTCTGAGCGTTGCTCCCCCCGTGAATCTGAATCGGGGATGTAGTCGCAGTTGCCTCAGGGGTAAGGCTAAAGTTTCCTAAAGCCTCATCGCTGCTGGCCGGGTCAGGGCCAAGCATGCTCTGGTAGTTCCAGCCATTAGACGAACCGCTGACTGGTGTGCCACTAGTGTTTGTGATGTTCAGAGGGTTCTCGAACCCTCCATTTGTAAGCAGGTTATCCGCCTGCGCAGCACCGATCATGCATATCATTACTATCATGCAGATGATTATCGACACTGCAAGCTTTCTAGCTTTCATTCTCCCTCAGCTCCTTTCTCATTAATACTTTTGCTGAATGATTTGCCTTGTGTAAAACATTTACAAGTCCAGAACTACTCCAGCATCCTCCTTTCCAATAAAAAACCGGGAGCGGCGCATTGAGTCCACGTCTATCCGGCCACTTGGTTGCGCAAACCTTTGACCGCTCCCGATACCATGCGGCCTTCGCCGCACTATTTCATCTCACCGCATATGCGAGATATTTTAGTCACGCGTACGGATCAGTGTCCCAACTAACCCGGACCGTTCGGCATTCTCTTTAGGCGCATCCAGACCTCCGCCTGGTCTATGACCGTACTCCTCCAAAAGCGGGACTCGTCTTTTGATTGGAACAGGGAGGAGATACGAGGCGGATTCAGCTATTTTGCCTTCCATTTGCTGAATTGCAAGCAATACTGCAAGTTCACCCGCACCGGCCATATCCGGGTCGGTGGTAGGGAATGATGCTCCCAGCAGATTCGCAGCATTAGTATTATCAAACCCTACGATTCTAAGATCGTCTGGAACTGATATTCCAAGATCACGCGCTATCAGCGACGTTTGCAGTGCAACAAAATCCTCCAGCGCAATAACGGCTGTAGGCCTATCGGCCTTTGAGCGCCAGCGGATCAGGTATTGAGTAAGTTCGTTTATTATTGTCTCTTCTCTCTGGGAGTACCATCCCGGCAGCAGCCATCGATCTTCCTGCCTGGGCACAATTTGAGCGGAACGCAGGGCACGCAGGTAACCATCGCACCGGTCGCTATTAGACCTGTGCATTAGTTCACCATTTGGCGTATTAGACTCCATAAACGCAATCCGTGTGTGCCCCTCACCGATAAGCAGCTTGGTTATATCGTATCCAGCCCGGTAGTTATCCAGCACAACCTGAATATGCTTCTGCTCTGGGTAACAAACGTCTATGAGCACAATTGGATAACCGGAAGGGAGGGTTTTAAGGTAGTCTTGTCGTAGTTGATTACGTGTGCGAATGATAGGAGTAACGATAATTGCTTCGCACCCAGCCTCCATCAGACGCTTGACCTGTTGTTCTTCCATTTCATAATTCAGGTTGGCGCTGGCACTTACCACGTGGTAACCGAAGTCGAAGCATGCTCTCTCTACCCCGGTGTGGATCTGCATCACGAAGCTGGGTTCTGTCATTGCAGGCAGTACGTGGCCTATCATCTTAACAGCACTTGTCGCTGTGGAGCGAGGTTCAGACGAAGCGTAGCAGGCACCATCATTGCCTTTGCTGACTACTCCGCGCATATCGAGGAGCCCGAGTGCATGTACGATAATGCTGTTTGAACGGCCATATTGGCGCTGCAACTCTCGCACTGTAGGCAGCCGTTCTCCAGGTGCTATTAGTCCGCTTTCGATATAATCGGTGTATATTGCACCTGCGATTTTGTCCGGCAAAGATCGTCTCAAGAATCTATACCTTTTCTCCTCCAGCGACTGCAGGAGACCTAGACAATTAATCTGAGTTAGCTATTATGTTCAGCCTGGCTTATGACTCTAAAAACGGCTGTTCTTGTCTGATCATCTTTACGTTCAGACGTATTATGCCCCATGCATTTCAGTTTGTCAAGCACAATTTCTTGTCTGAACGAAAATTTCTTCGTCCACAACTCGCAGCCTATGTTGCCACCCGGAACATCGCATCTGAATACAAGTGATTCCTCACGTTCCACATGCTTTTCTTAAATCTTGTTCCGACAAAGGCGTGTTCAGATACTTGCAGAACCTGATTACATGGGTTATACTGCATAGCAACAGTCGTCTGAGCACATCGTTAAGCATCAGGAGGAAAGCAAGAAGTGGTGAGTTATAAACACATTTGGGAAGCTCTTATACACAGCGGTAGCCAATCAAGCGCAATACTGGGTATCGTGGCACTTGCAGGCGCAGTGCTCATAGGTGCACTGGCAACAGGAACCGCTATCGCAGACACCCCACTCCGCGCCACATTCGCAAATGCTCAGGAGGAGCCTGATTTCTCCGGCCTGCCCAAGTTTCACACATCAGATCCGCAATATGATCAATTCTTAAATGAGTACTTCATGCGGCATTTGAGCGTTGATGAGAGCGGTATATATTATGATCGCGGTCCGCTGCTGGGCGCGGTAGATCATATGTGGGTTATTGAGTGGGATCTGTGGATGCTTCCGTGGATTGACCGTTCCGCTATGGGCCTTAAAAGACAACACAAGAGCGATGAAGATGCAATCCTCACAACACTGATGAACCTACCCGTTGATAAATACGGCTATGCATGGGGAGCTGCATTCGCTGGTGAGCCAAGAGACAACATCGGCGGCTGGAAGCCTCAATTCGGCTGGCCATGGCCTAAGTACAATCGCAATTATACAGTCACTAAGCCCTGCGGATGGGACTTTAATGATTCAGATGACACAACCCACAGCGGTTGGACTGCAAAAGATATCACCCTTGATGAAAAGCCGCTGGAGTTCAGCTTGGCGGGGCGTATATCCGGACCGCACCCGGAACTTCTTAGCCCAGAGTTCGATGTGGATGTTTTCCAAGCGCCAATCATCGAACTAGACATAACATACCGAACCGACTCAACCAAGAAGAATATCGGTAATCTAATCAATGGACTCAAGGTATACTGGACTACGGATAAGCACCAGGCATTCTCGGAAAAGAGAATGGTCACAATAGACTTCACGAACCTTCCTCCGAGCAAATATCCCGAGCTTTACCCGGTGGTCAACAACAATTCCGAGGTTAGATATTCGCTTTATCTGCCGATGTATCTGCATTCAGACTGGGGGCGTGAGGGGAACAAGGTCACCCGCCTTAAAGTCATTCCAGCCGGTCCAAACTCAGAAGACGTCACATTGCTCGTGAATTATGTACGCGCGACTTATGACGTACGCCTTGTCACCAACAACTCCACGCTCATCAACGCCACTCATCATTTCTATATGTTCAATGGTGATCAGAATTTCCTGGCAGCACAGATGCCCAAGCTCCGCAGAGCAATGGTATTTATGAATGAACATTTAAAGGGCAAGAGTGATCACCTGTTGAGTTCCGCGTGGTTAGTCGGTCATGATGGTATCGGTGGTTACGAATCCGGGCACGGCGTTTATGGATCATATTGGGACCTGATGCCGGGCGGGGTGTATGAGGTGGATACCAGCGCAGCTTATTATCGTGCACTTCTCTCAATGGCTTCGCTTGAAGAAGCGGCCGCAAAACGTGGCATTAAAACTCCCGTGGTTTCGGTTGTCGGTCCAGACAACAAAAAGATGATCACTTATAAGGAAACGCCTGAATCGCTGCGGGCGCTGGCTGCAAAGGTCAAAAAGCAAATCGAAAAATCATTCTGGAACGAAGAGACGGGCCGGTTTGCCAGGAACATCGATATCAATGGGAAGAAATACGACTACGGATTTGCCCATATGAATCTGATGTCTCTTGCGTTCGGAGTTGGAACAGACAGCCAGCGAGATTCGATCTTGTCATGGATAGAGGGTGAAAGGATAGTCTCCGGCGACACATCCACCGGCGCTGACATCTATCACTATCGCTTCGGCCCAAGGGTCACTACAAAACGAAACAGCACATACTATTACTGGGCTTGGAATCACGACAGGCATGATGCACCCAACAACTTCCAGTTTGCATGGGGAAACCAGATGCAGGATGGAGGCGCTGTGCCGTTTACCTCGTTCTTTGATTTGGTCGCACGCACATCCACCAAGAGACAGGACGAGATAGATAAGGCATTTGAGAGAACTAAAGAAATTCAAAAATGGTATCTCGATGTGAAGTCCGCCGGAGGCACAGGCTCCAACTTCTACAGGCCTTATTATGATAACCATCCAGAGCGAGGACGCCAGCAAAGCCCAACCCCCGGAGGCATAGGCCTTGACAGGGAATTCCTTTCCGATAGCAGCCTTGGGACAATATTCATGGAAAGGGCATTTATGGGCATCGATTCACACGATGAATGCGTGCTCTCCGTATCTCCGGCAGTTCCATCACAACTTAAGAAAATAGGCGTGGAAAATGTCTACTTCCGTGGAAATCACATCAACATTGAAGCCGGCAAGGGGTATGTCTCTTTTGCCGGAAGCAAAATACCAAATGGTAATGGGTTGAAGGCAAAGGTAACCCTGATGGCACCTAGCGGATCGACTGTGTATGTTGATGGTAAACCCGTCAACTCTACGGCTAATCCTGATGGCACGCTAACAGTTATAACCGACCTCAAACCGGTATATATAAAAGCATCAAATTAATTACTCAGATAGGCAGGATACCCCGATAGGCGTAGATAACCTATACTTTGTAATTACTAATTGAATCGGGTTATATACTCCGATTATATAGCTGATCATTAATCTTGTTCGGCATACGCACAATCTGCTCCCTCGCCCAGGGGGCTTTCGCATTTCCTTCGGAAACGCTGACGCCTAAGAGGAGAGGGTTGTGGTGAGGGCGCAGCGTTACTCCGAAGATACATTGCCCCCTCACCTTAATCCTCTCCCCCAGGAGAGGAAATAGATTGTGCGTATATCGAACAGATTGCGATATGTAAGATCACTAGCTATAGCCCAGAAAGAGGAGATGTGGATGTCGGTAGATAATCGCAAAACAACATTTGCCTTGTTCTTTGGTACAAGGAATGGTTTTCCTGGCGCATTAATGGCTTCGGCTCGGGATGAAATGTCGAGAACTCTCACACAGCTCGGGCACGAAGTGTTGATGCTTGATGAGAATGCAACAGCGCATGGTGGCGTCTGTTCATTAGCCGAAGGCAGGATTTATGCTGACTGGCTCAAGAGCAACGAAGGCAAATTCGACGGTGTAATCCTGTGCCTGCCTAACTTTGGAGATGAGAACGGCGCTGTTGCAGCGCTTAAACATGCAAATGTGCCTATATTAGTCCAGGCGTACCCGGATGAAATGGACAAAATGTCCCCTGCTCTACGGCGTGATGCATTTTGCGGAAAGTTATCAGTCATGGATGTTTTCCGGCAGAATGGCGTTAAGTTCACGGCTCTGAAGCCGCATACAGTCTCGCCGCTCTCGAAAACCTTCGCAGATAATGTTGACTACTTCGACCGCATCTGCCGGGTTGTAAAGGGCGTCAAAGAAATGCACGTTGGAGCATTCGGCGCTCGCACCACTGATTTCAAGACTGTCCGAATAGATGAATTGGCGCTCCAAAGCCATGGCATAACTATGGAGACATTCGATCTTTCCAGCATTTTCGCACAGACGGAGAAGGTAAGCGAGAGTGAGTCCGCATTTAAAGCTAAGGCTGAGAGACTTACCAACTACACCGACTTCTCCCGCATGCCCAAGGACAGATTTGCGAAGTTGGTGCAGCTTGCAGTCGTTATTGATAACTATATCAATGATTATAAGCTCGATGCCGTCGCCCTTCGCTGCTGGATAGAGATGCAGTCGGTCCTGGGAGTGTCTGTCTGCGTGCTCCTGAGCGAGTTGAATGACCGAATGATTACGGCGTCCTGTGAATTGGATGTGGCTAACGCCATAACGATGTATGCCGGTAGTCTTGCATCCGGCCAGGTATCAGCTTGTTTGGATTGGAACAACAATTATTACGATGACGAGAACAAGTGCATTCTGTTCCATTGCGGTCCTGTTCCGCAGACAATGATGACAAGCAAGGGTTGCGTTACGGAGCACGGAATTCTCGGTAATGTGGAACCGCCGGAGCGCACATTCGGGTGCAACGTTGGGCGTATTAAACCTGGGCAGTTCACATTCTCAAGTATGATGACAGAGAAGGGTAACCTCAAGTTCTATATGGGCGAAGGCGGCTTTACCTCTGATCCGATTGCGGAGGATTTCTTCGGCTGCGCAGGTGTTGCGGAGATACCGAATCTGCAGGATGTGCTCTTACATATCGCGAAGGAAGGCCATCGTCACCACGTCAGCGTGACACCCGGCACATTTGCGGGTCCATTCGGAGAAGCGCTGAGCCACTATCTCGGATATGAAGTGCACTACCCGCAAGGAAGGATCTGAAATTGCCGCTCGTAGTTGATCGTAACCATGTTATTGATGTGTATGCGGATGCTGCCCGTAGGGGTTGGGTTGTGCCGACACTTTGTTCGGAAAACTTGACCACTACGGAAGCCATTCTGTCGGCAACGAAAGATTATGCTGATAGCATCGGCAAGCGTGATATTCCTATTACTATCGCAATTACTAACTTGTATGCGCACCGCTCTCAGACGCTTAACTACACCCGTACGGGGAGTTGGGAGATGGGCCTCAGGCTGTTTCTTGCGGATATCGAGGTTCTCACGAGTCCGGGTTCACCATTTGAGGGGCTGAATGTAATGGTCCATCTGGATCATGTACAGCACGATGTGGACCACGAACTTCTTAATTGGGATATGAAGCGTTTCTCATCGATTATGTTCGATGCATCATCATTGCCTTTTGATCAGAACATGAAAGCGACTGCGGGGTTTGTCGAGAAGCACGGGCGGAAGATCGTTATCGAGGGCGCTTGTGATGAGATAGTTGATGCTACGGGTAGTGAGGTGAGCAGCCTCACTACCCCTGAGCGTGCTGAAGAGTATGTTTCCAGGACAGGTGCAGACTTTATTGTCGCCAACTTGGGCACAGAGCACAGAGCATCTGCGGCTGAACTTCGTTATCACGGCGATATTGCCCGGCAGATAAAGGCCAAAGTGGGGTCGAGGATCGTACTGCACGGTTGCTCATCGGTTTCGAATGACCAGATAAAAAACTTGTTTACCGATGGAGTTTGTAAAGTCAACATATGGACAACTCTCGAACGTGACTCAAGCCCCGCGCTTCTTAAAGATATGGTCAAGAATGCGGCAAAGGTCGGCGGACCGGCTGTATCGGGCAAATTGCTGGAATCCGGCTATCTTGGTCCGAACGCTGACACCACAAGCCGGTCTCACCTCGATTACTTCACCACTGTCTACCGGCAGAACATAACATTCAATGAGATGAAGAGGATAGTAAATACATACCTGGAGATGTGGTACGTATGAGTTGTCTTGGGCTGGATATTGGGACGTCCGGCTGTAAGGCTGTGCTGTTCGATGAAAACGGTGTGCAGCTTGCATCGGCGTATCGGGAATACCCTGTTGTCTCCCCACATGAAGGCTGGGCGGAGCTTGATTCGAGCCTTGTGGCTGAGCGCTGCTTTGAAGTAATCCGAGAAGCAGCATCCCACAGTGCAGGCGACCCCGTGCGCGGAATAGGCATATCCAGCCAGGGAGAAGCGTTTACGACGATGGGCGCGGATGATGAAATCCTTTGGAATGCTATGGTTTCATCAGATTTACGCGCCGCGACCATCGCCAGGGATTGGAGCGAAGAGTTCGGCCGGATGCGGCTGTATGAAAAAACAGGCCACACTCCGGCATCTATCTTCACTTTGTTCAAACTGCTTTGGCTGCGCGACAACCGGCCGTATGTTTGGGAGAATGCACGCGCGTTCTATTGCTTCGAGGACTTTATACAGCACAAGTTGGGCCTTGATCCTGCTATAAGCTGGTGCCTTGCGGGGCGTACGGTGATGTTCAATGTCCGGGAGCACTGCTGGGATCAGGAGATACTTGACGCAGTGGGGTTGGACGCATCAAAACTTGCACGTCCAATACCATCGGGCGCTGTTGCTGGCGTAATACCGAGTTCGGTTGCACAGAGTTTGGGGCTTCCTGATGGAGTGATAGTAGTCGCTGGGGGACACGATCAGTGCTGCGGAGCTCTCGGGGCTGGTGTGGCATCATCCGGGAAGGCTGTATATGGCGCTGGAACAGTTGATTGTATCACACCTGCGTTTTCCTCACCCATCTTCAGCGAAGACCTCATGAGCAACAACCTCGCCACCTACGACTACACCGTTGGTGGTATGTATACAACTGTTGCTTACAGCCTCACAGGGGGCAATATTCTAAAATGGTTCAGGGATGAGCTTGGCGCGGTTGAAGTCGCTGAGGCGGCTCGCACCGGCGTGAACCCTTATGAATTGATTTTGAATCAACTTGACTCGTCTCCGTCCGGGCTGCTTGTTCTGCCCTATTGGACGCCGTCGGGAACCCCTTATTTTGATTCACAAGTCAAAGGCGCAATTCTCGGCCTGCGAATGACCACCAGCCGCTCACAAATCCTGCGTGCACTGCTGGAAGGAGTCGCGTTCGAGATGCGTCTGAACATGGACATTCTCGCACGGTCAGGCGTTCACGTAAATGAACTCGTCGCAATAGGCGGCGGCGCAAAAGACCTGCGCTGCCTCCAACTCAAAGCAGATGTGTTAGGCAAACCCATCGCCCGCGCCGCAGTTACCGAAGCCGGGTGCATGGGGGTTGCAATGCTGGCAATGGCTGCGTATAACGGCGAATCTGTTACAGATATTGCAAAGCGTTGGGTGAGTATTACCGATGTTCTCGAGCCAAACAGTAGCAACGCCAACTTCTACAATGATCAATTCGAGACATACATGAAGCTGTATCCGACGATGAAAGAACTAATCTCAAATAGTTAACATGAGTAGCAGGTAGGGAACCGAAGTTGAATTACAATCAGATTTTATATTGGAAGTGGGACGACTCGGACTTCGACAACGAGACTTATATAAGTAAGATCGACGATATCGCCAGCCGCAGTGCTTTTGATACTCTGCTAGTCTCATTCACCTGGTGCAATCCAAAGCTGAACGAAAAAGCGGGGCATGATGCAATTGTCGCCGTTGCTGACAGGCTTCATTCGCACGACATGAAGTTTTTGTTCGATATAGATGTGCGTCCGGTACGGTCGGATTTCCTAAGCCGTTATCCCAATCGCAGGTTGGGGATGGTAAATGCTATAGAGGTTGATTTGGACAACACTGGACACGCGTCAGGAATGGCAGCGACGAGTCCGTCAGGAGATCATTATGGCGAGTACTGCCCAGCTAATCCACGCCTGTTGCGCGCTTATACCTACTCATTAGGTGATGGTGGTTATGTGACTTCCAGCCTCACGGACATTACAAATCTTTGCTCTCTTGATGAAACCGCCTCAAACCAAGTGGAAGTACGGTTTGACTGTGGCCATGAGTATGCCGGTAAGAAAGCCCTTTCCTTTGTTGTATTTGACTACAGCTACCCTGATATCTTCTGCGATGAGCTTGAGAGTTTCCATCAGGAACTGTTGAATATGTATGCTGATGTTCATCTGGACGGCGTTACCATCGACGAATGGGGCGCGTTTCCTCAGCCAAATTTCGATTTTGCACAAGCGTGGCGAAAACCCTGGTATTCGGAGTCATTCGCAAATAGTTACAAGGCAATAACTGGCAGGGACCTCATCCTTGACTTTTTCAATATCCTGCTTCCACCAGCGGGCGACCCTGCCGCCCAATTGAGAGCCATTAACGGATATTATGATGTCTTTCGCCAGAGAAATATTGATATTGAACAATTATTCTACGACTCTGTAAAGCGGATATGGGGGCCGGATGCTTTTGTTGGTGTTCACCCGACGTGGTATGCCATTGACAAGGTAGCAAACACTCCCGAGATATGGAAGAACGCGCTGGATTGGTGGGATGTCAAGCGTGATTACGGTCAGACTGATGAGTTGGTGACTTATGCAGTCCGCACTGCTCTGGCTCACAAGTGTGGAGGTGCCGTGTTCTATAACATGTGGTATGGAATGGGCGTCACCGAAGCCTCTAACTTCTGGGCAGAAGCTTGGGAGAATCTTCGATGGGGCGGGCGAACACATACATTGAGCTACGAGTGCAAAGCAGAGACAAATGTTGTTTTGGAGTTGGCAAAGCCCGGGCTGCTGGAAAGTGTCTCTGATATAGAAGAACTGGTGGCCCTGGCTAATCTATTCCAGCGGACAGCAGTAAAATCCAATGTGGCAGTTATAATGGGCTACCCAGCTATGGTCAACTGGACGCTCAATGTGAGAGATGGCAAGACCTGGGATATGAACTCAAATGTGTTGTGCGACGGCTTTAGAATTGCCGAAGACCTCTTCCAAGACGGATGGATATGCGACCTCATTCCCAGCTACGAAATATATGACAAAGATTTACAGATCAAAGACGGCAATCTCACTTATGGCACTGAGAGCTATGATGCCGTGGTGTTTGTGCAGCCTGAGTTTTCCAAAACGAGCACTCTACAGTTCCTTGATGACCTAACATCATCTCGTTTACCGCTGATCATTCTTGGCAACTGCCGAGAAAACTGGAACGGCGTTGATGCGTCTGATTGGTTCAACAAAATAACTGCGCATGCAGATATGAGCTTGAGTGACGTGGATTCCTCATCTGTCATCAACAAACTAAGAGAGTTGGGCATTGCACAAAACGATGTTCGGAATGGCAGCCGATTTCAAGATGGTTCTGTGATCATTTGTAACCAAGGTCCTGTGCACCGTGGACATAGTCTTACAATAAACGGTGTGTTGGTTGATGGGCATCGTGTGGACGCAGTTTGTGAGGATGCATTCGGAATTGCATTGGGCGATGATGGCGGCATTGAGAGGCTTTTTGCCGGTAATTTGAGCGAGGTTAGGATCGATGGGCAAATTGCATTGAAGTCTGCTGACCCGAAAGATATCTATATCGAACGCTCGCCTGATGGCAGCTACCGCGCCGCCACAGTGCATAAGAGAACGGTTGCCTGGGAAAACATGGTAAACCTGCTTTAGTTTATCTTTAATCATAATATGCCCTTGACACGAGTTGAAAATTAGGGCATACTGTGATTGCTGGCTACTGGTTATGTAGTCATGACGTGTAGCTTTAGAATGGAAGGAGGTGCTCTTACTTCGTATAGTAGTAATTTGATGTAAACCAAAGTGAATGCAAGAAATATTGCATCGAATACAACACAGCAACGGAGGGAGAATGGATATGAAGACATTAACAGCTATTGCACTAGCAACCACTCTGGTAGTCGCCCTGTCGGGTGGCGCAATCGCCGCATCAGTAAGTCTGCATGGGGACACTGCTACAACTCAGGTTGACAATCTGAACCCCAACACCAACTATGGTACAGGTCCACAGATCACCACCTATGGATCTTGGAGCAACTCAGCCGGTAAGTGGCAATATATGAATACTTACTGGTATTTCGACCTCTCCAGCCTCGCAAACTTTAGTGGATCAAATATAACTTCCGCTACACTCAGTCTTGTTGGCTGGCAGAGTTGGGCAAACGGAACTCCGACAATTGATGTCTACCGAATAACTGAGGGCTGGACTGAGAATGGCGCGACATGGAACTCTCGCGATGGTGTCAATGCATGGACAACCCCCGGTGGCACCTACACCACTGCAGGCAGTGTCGAATATGTTGCTACAGCACCAACCAGCACAGTCAATGTAACCAACATTGTGCAGGCTTGGGCAAATGGTCAGTCGAATTATGGATTCCTGCTCCATTGGAATAGTGACATCTGCGCTGGTTCGTATATATACAACAACCACAAAAATACTTGGAACCCAAACGAGTTGCCGACATTGGCGATCAGCTACGCTCCCGTACCTGAGCCGAGCAGCGTGCTCGCGTTACTTGTGGGCGTAACTTCTCTCGCTGGTGGCTTGATCCGCAGAAGGAAATAATCTATTGCACCATGCTCTTCCTGTAAGCGTTATGTATCTGGTTTTGCTCTTGACACTCTTCTCCCCTCAGCCTATAATTGGCCTAGCTTTGAAGAATGGGAGGTGAGTAAACTGAGAACAAGGAGCAAAGAACTAAAGCGCACCAGAAGGCGAGCGCAGGACAGGTATAAAGTCAGACTGCAGGAAGAGCAGGCACAGAAGAAAAAGCGGTAATCTGCAGTGCAGAGTTAACCGATGCCGACCTCTGATTCCTCGAATATTTCGAGGTGATCGATGAGTCGGCTTGTTTTTGTACGCTCCTCGAACGATACCCAAAGGCAGTTATCCACTGCATCATGAATCGACTCTACGTGTGTGATCAGGATTATCTGCTCGAACCTGTTCTTCAAGTTTTGCAGCAGCCCCACTACGTTATCACGGCGAACATCGTCTAGCGAACCGAATACCTCGTCCAGAATCAGCAGTGAGAAAGACTGCCCTGCGCGATCTGCTATCATCTGCGAAATTGCGAGCCGTAGGGCAAGGTTCACTATGTCTTCTTCGCCACCTGATATAACTTGCTTGAGCTCACCATCATCACGAATCACCGCCTGGTAACTGTCACTGATCTCCAGCGTGTTGTAACGGCCATCCGTCATAATAGAGAGCAGTTCACTGGCAATCGCTTCCAATTCTGGACGGATGCGGTCGTTGAGATCAGCGCGGAGCTTATCAAGGGCTTCGGCCACGGTTTGGAGGTGAAGTCTCTCGGACCGCTTATTTTTGAGTTCGTCGAGTTTGGACTTAAAGGCTGCCTCATCACGCTCGATTGCGAGCAGGAGCACACTTGCCACCTGCGCCTCACCTTTTTGCCGCTCGAGTTGTATCACTGACGCACTGAGAGCCGACGACGCTGTATCGAAGTCTTTCTGCAGCTTCTCGTGTTCTTCTGAAGAGAACGCGAGCTCGGATATGGTCCGCTCAGCCTTGGCAATTTCACTCTTTCGATTATCAAGAGATACCTGCAACTCGGCAATCTCGGCACGAACGCCGGTGTGACGTTCGAGAGATGAGCGGAGCATTTAACAAGGCCATGCTGGGGTGGAGACGGCTAAACGACAATCACAGCTACT
>JAJFTD010000043.1 GCA_021373255.1 bacterium | reverse complement strand
CCGAAAGAGGTTCAACTGGCTATCACTGTTTGATGAGATATTTATTGGATTCATCGCAGGCACATTCCTGAGCACGCTGGCAATAATGCATGATCCGAGTCCGGTGTTTGCACTCGATTGGGGGATGATTGCACTCATTGTCGGAGGCGCGGTGGCTGCCGCAATCGTGCTTGAAACCCTAAGAAAGTGGAACCCTGTGCAGGAATCAGCTATCCCAGAGGACACCGCTTCCATCGAGCGGGAAATAGGCGGGCTCACTGAAGAGGGAAAGCCTTGGGATTATCAGGACACACAGAACCCCGCCTATATGAACTGGGTTGTAATAGGCACAGGCTTAGTGGGAATTCTCGCAGCAGTGTCCATTTGGCCTCAAAGCCCGTGGCTATCTGTATTGATATTCGTATTGGCAGCCCTGCCTGTTGTATTTTACGGCGGTCTGCGGGTATCGGTTACACCAGAGCGGGTTCGGGTGCGCCTTGGTTTTCTCGGCATACCCCTGCTTACTCTGAAGATCATCGACCTGGCAGATGTGCAAGTGCACCAGTTTTCACCTCTGGCAGACTTCGGCGGTTACGGCATACGGTTCAACGCGCAGATAAAAGCCTACTTCCTCCGAGGCAACCGGGGCGTGAAGCTCACTACTGTGCGCGGGAAGAACTACCTGATCGGCTCTGACCGCCCGGAGCGACTTTCGGCTGTGATCCAAATAGCGAAACGGTTGGCTGGCTAGCAGTCGATGTCGAGCTCTGAAGTGGGCTGGTCCTGGTAACGACAGCATTCGTGATCTCACGCTCAGATGGATGAACCCCATTGTACTTATGAGTTGACAGTGTGCCGGTCACGTTTACAACATCCCCAACCTGTACATTAGCGCCACTCACGACTACTCTGATTCCTGATATTCGATTGGCATCCTCAACATAGATACAATCAGCAAACACGGCAGAAACGATCATTCCAGTCAGATTCACTGCAGCGCCATCCGCTTTGGCCTTAAGTTCGGAAATGTTGGTCTGCAATGGTAAAGAAGCGAACGCCTTAATGCAAACACTGGAGTTGGACCTTACCGTCACCATATCAGTCCAATTCTGGCCATTAGCACTAACAAAAGTCTCTCCACGGTTGGCTGTTGCCCAATCCGAACCATAATCAGCCATAGGGCACTCAAAGGTTATGGGACTATCATAACCAGGAGTGGTGAGTTTAACTACACATCCATACTTCGTTCCCGCGGTCATATCTACGTGCTGGACCAGCTTCACGGTGTGGTAACCAACTTCCGGTAAAGTCCCACTCTGAGCGGCAACTATATCGCCATTTGTGGGAACTCTCGATGGGTCGGAATATACATACAGCTCATATGTGGAATTGGGTTTGCTTGTATACCATGATACCGCTGACAGAGTGCTATCTGCAGTAGCTGTAAACATCATCCCGAACCAGCCCGTGTTGCTCTGGTACCCCAAGTCACTTACTGCCCCGAGCGGATCGTATTGATAGACAGTAGTGTAGTTGTCCGCTGGCTCAGCCGCAATGAACGCCGCGTTTTCTATGCCGAATAAGCTATCATAGTATGACATATAGAAATAGCCGGATTCACCCCAACCCGTTCCCCAGCTATTCCTGACGATAAATGCCCCATTACCGGGTGGTTGCATCGTTCCGTGTTCAGGTGTTTGCAAAGTAAAGTTACTCGCGAGGTAGTTGTCGTCCCAACCTATTATACATACCGCATGGTTGGCTTCATTACCGCCGACAGAGTAGTATGCATGTGTCGACGATTTATAATAGCTATTATCGTAGTAGAACGTCGTATAAACAGCGCCGTAGGTCATCACTGCACGCTTCAGTGCGGCATTGTCCAGCGAATCAGCTCTGTCAGGAATGTAGACTACGTCCTGGATATGCATCCGCGGAGCAAGGCCTGATGGTGATGTGCAACTGCCGGTATTGTAGGGATCATCTGACTCATACACAGGGCCACCCCACCGTACCAGGTAAGCAGTTGCCATCAAGCGGTTACCGCCACTGCAGCAAGTCGAATAATCTGGGCTGGTAATGTTGAATCCGTGGTTGTTTTTCAGGTGGTTTTCTGAAAAGTCCAGAGGCTTCGCAGGCCGCAGGCATGACTCCAGAGACCCATAAGCTGCAAATGCCCAACAGCTTCCGCAGCCGCCCTGATTGCGCACATCCGGCAATTTTCCGGGTATGGTACGCAGATCGTAGGTGGCGGGAAGATTATCTGCAGAGGCGCGCCGAGTATTTGTAGAAGCTGGAAATTTTATGGGCTCAGGAACTAAACCGAAATTATTCGGATCGACTTCCAAACCCTGGGCGCGAAGCGCAGCCATTCGCTGAACATAAGCCGTAAATCTTGGATTAGGTTGGGCAATCACCGGTAAATGGACCTGCTGCGCTGCATAGGAGTATGTACCCGTTAAGCATACTCCAATTAAAAGCCACAACACCGTAAAGCGAGTTCTGTTCAGCGCCATCCAGTCCTTGTCCTCCAAGCTCGGCTATTATAATATCAATCTAGCCCATGCTCCGTAAATTGTCAACAGTAGTGAACTCCAGAAATGCAGCAAGCATTACGCCGCATGCTGACTATCACCCCAGCATGTCCATCCATCGCGAACAAACTGCTCAAACCCCTGTAATGGCACTGCCGCACTTATAAGGTAACCTTGGGCGATGTCGCACATCAGCGAGTTAACCAGATCCAACTGTTCACGAGTCTCCACACCGACTGCGATAACTTGCAGCCCCAGGTTATGAGCTGTTGAGACTATTGAGGCCGCCACGCGAACATCTTCCATGTTGTCATCAGAGCCGGGAATCAAGGAGCTATCGATTATCAGATAGTCCACCGGCATGCGGCTCAAACCTACGATGGGCACAGGACCGGTTCCGAAACCATCCAGCGCCACCTGCATGCCCTTGTCTCGCAGCCTGCTCACTACCGCCAATGTGGTAGTATCGGCGCCGGCGAGAGATGCACCAGGCATTTCTAAGATCAATTGTGCCGGGTCCACCCCGTATTCACATACAATCTGCTCGATATTCTCTAAAAACTCTATCCTGCAAATGTGCTTTTCACTCAGGTTGACCGCCACTTGAATCGGCGGATCACCAGCATCCTGCCATTTCTTCAATTGTGCGCATACGGTCCTAAGCACATACTCACCCATTGGCAGGACAAGACCGCTCTCTTCGGCAAGTGGGATGAATGTGGAGGGTGGCACCATTCCATGCGCGGGATGATTCCAACGCAACAGCGATTCTGCTCCCAACAAGCTGCCGCTAAGCGGATCAACCCTGGGCTGGTAATGTACTTCCAGCTCACTATTCTCGATAGCCAGACGCAGTTCACGCTCGAGCTTCATTCTTTCAAGGTTACCGGCATCCATCTCAGCCGAGTAGATCTGGCAGTTGTCTCTGCCAAGTTCCTTGGCTTTATACATTGCCGTGTCAGCCTTTTTCACTATCTCCGCAAAGTCCGTCGCGTCAGTGGGGTATATGCTGACTCCGATGCTGATACTGATATTGAATTCATGACCTTCTATATTGAATGGTTTGTTCAGCGCGGACAGGATTCTATCCGCCACAATCCTGGCTTCACTAGTCTCAGTGAGCATCCTGAGAATCACCGTGAACTCATCGCCACCCATTCTGCACAGAACATCTGTATCACGCAGACACTGCTTTAACCGCTCCGAGACTTGCACTAGAAGCAGATCGCCGATATCGTGGCCGAGAGTATCGTTGACAAACTTGAACTTATCCAAGTCAAGGAACATAACCCCGACCTGCGACTCAATCCTGCGCTTGCTATCTATCAGCTTGGAGAGAGTCTCGTTGAATGTAAGCCTGTTAGGCAACCCGGTAAGGGCATCATGACGAGCTTGGAAGTCCAGCTTCTCTTCGTATGTCTTTCTCTCGGTAACATCGCGGCTGATCGCAAAGATGACCTGTATATCACCCCAATTACCTGCCGATACCCTGGTTTCAACCGGCAAGTATGTGCCATCCTTTTTTCTGAGCGGCAGTATAGACGTGGTAGACTTCCCAACAATCATATCTAGCCACTTAAGCTCCGCCTGGGCATGGATATCTTCAGGATGTAGATCCAGCAAGCCGATACCAGCTAGTTCTCCATCATCATAGCCCAGAAGCGCAGATACGGCGGCATTACACTGGATTATGACTCCGTCCAAATCCGTAACAAAGAGCATGTCTTCCATCGAATTGACCAGTACCTGAAGATCAGTAGATCGCTGGAAAACAGCTTCTTCAGCTTCTATCCGTGCCAGCGCCTGCCCCACCTGCCCGATCATTGATTCCAGCATTATACTGGTCTGCGCCGGTATCTCGTCAAGATCATATGAACCAAGCACAACGCTGGCAATAGTCTTATCATTGTGCCGGATGGGAACAACAGCCACAGAGGCAAGTTCAACAAGCATATCACATTCGGCGGTCTTGCGCCAATCATCAAACCTGGCATAAACAGGCTCACTTATGATGACAGCTTTAGCAAACGCAGAATCACCAGGGAACTGGTGGACCGACTGTGCAAACTCCTTCGTAATCCCGCGATGAGCCACCAGGTAGACAACACCAGTATTGCGATCGGTGAGATATATGCCTCCACACCCCAGGCAAGTAGCCTTGAGCGCGTAATCAAGACAAGCATCCATAGCATCAGCCAGCGATACAGCCTCGCTCAAAGCCAACCCAAGGTCTCGCTGGATCTCCATCTGTCGCTCCTGAGCCGCCTGCTCAGTGACTTCACGGAAGCTCCATACTCTTCCCACTATCTCACCATTCAAGTACTGCGGACAAGAATATCGTCTAAACACCCGCCCATTTCTGAGGTATATTCTGTCGTAGCTCTCCATAGCCGGATCGGCATAGAGTTCAGCCACTTTTGCTATGTATTCTTTTGAATCTTCGATTTGATCGAGAACAAAGCGAACCAAGATTTCATCGTTAGCCGATTCCACAACAGATTCAGGTATCCGCCACAGTTCAAGGAATTTTCTGGAGTAAGTAATCACGTGACCCGTAAGATCAACCACAAGGATGCCATCGGCTGTCGACTCCAAAGTGGCTTTTAGGAGTGAGAGCGACTGTTGAACGTCCTCTTCAGCCTTTACACGCTCAGATATGTCTCTGGCGAATGCAAATATGTAGGTTGTATCACCAAACTGATGATAACTCAGGGTCATATCAACAGGGAATACTCGCCCGTCGCTGGCTTTGTGATATGTGGTCAGGTTGGTAAAGCCAGCATTGGCTATTTTTTCCCACAGGCTCGGCCATCTCGCCTGGCTGAAACCTAACTCAATATCACCCATACTCATTCCCAATAGCTCTTCTTTAGAATAACCAAGGGAGCGGCATGCGGCATCGTTGACATATATGAAATGCGCATTGGAGTCTATCCAGAACAGTGGATCAGATGCATGATCCATAGCAAACTGGGTCATCTCAAGCGCTTTGATGGTATGCTTAATATAGCTTATGTCGCGTAGACTTTCGATAGCTCCGATTTTATTCCCATAGGAATCACGCAGGACAGACGCGGTTGCTGCCACATACATCACCCGGCCATCAGGCTGTTCCACGCGGCACTCTCCCCTGATCTTGTCACCATTCTTGCGCAGTTCCGAATAGTGCCATTCCACATCAGGATTCGCATTCAGGGCAAGATCAGCAAGGATAGGTCGCCGTTCTTGGGTCAGGACAACAGAATATTCGTAGTTGCCCTTGCCCAATATATCTTCCGCTTTGACATTGATCATCTGCTCAATTGCGTGGTTCCAGGCAATTACCCTGCCTTCCAGGTCGATCACCAGCGTGGCTTCGGGCAGTGAATCTATAATGTTAGCAAGTCTCTGCTGCGATTCACGCAGAGACAACTCAATCATCTTGCGTTCTGATACATCACGAAATACCATTACCGCGCCAATCAGGGTTCCGTCGTTATCGCAAATTGGAGCGGCGCTGTCGTCTATTGGAATGAGCTGGCCATTGCGTGATATCAGCAGTGTATCAGGATTGATTTTGACCACACTGCAACTGTGGATCGAGCGCAGCATGGGGTTATCTACCGGCTCCCCGGTATGTTCGTCGACTATCTGAAGGACGGTCGTGGCGTGCCTGCCTATAGCGTCTTCCTCGCTCCACCCCGTAAGCTGCTGGGCCACCTTGTTTATGAACGTTATGTACAAGTCAGAATCAGTAGCAATGACGGCATCACCAATGCTGGAGAGCGTAATGGCAAAACGTTCTCGCTCACTTCGGAGTTGCCACTTGACCTGTTGAAGCAGCCCGAGCATGCCGTTCAAAGTGCAAGCGAGCTGGAAGATTTCATCCCTGCCCGACTCACTAACACGCCCAAACAGCTCACCATTAATATCGATCTTACCGATCTGCTTTTTCAAATTTATAATGCGAGCAATCACAACCTTGTCCATCAACCTGATGGAGAGCAATGCAAAAAGCAGAGCAAATAATACCACAGCCATAATAAGGTATTTGACGCTTCGCACAGCCTGGTCGTGGGCACGCCTGGGACTCGACACTTCAAGCACCAGTGATTCCACTCCGTATGCATTGGGAAACTCTATGTAACCCTTGGCCTGATGATCATTTGGAAATGCACACATAATGTCGTCGGAATCAGGAACACCGGATTCAAGGACACGGGCATAGCTACATTGTCTTGTAATCTGGGTAAGTTTGTACGGAAAGCCAGTCTGCTTGCTCATGTCCGTGTGGAATTTAGAATCCATCAGTCTGAAGAATGTGAGGACACCTGTGATCGGCCCACTGTTATCAGAACGCACAATTGCCCTTGATGATACCAGGTACATGCTTCCGTTATCTTCAATGTAGCCTGTCTGCCCAACATTGTAACCATAGCGGAGTGGCTTCTTCATTAGTGTAAGCACTTCGCGGCGCATTGTCTGGATCGATCGTCTGCGTGCATCAGCCTGTGGAATCACAGATGTTATATAGAGGATATGTCCGCGGGTATCGACAACAGCAAATCCAGCCAGTCCGAGGTCCGTGATAACTTCAGGAGACAGGTTGGTATTAACATAGGACATATCGTAGTTCTTGGCAAAGTAGTAGGTATCGTCCCACCTGGCCCAATCGGCGGTGGTGGCATCGAGACGTGCGGCTTCCAGCAGTAGTCCGCTTTTTACACGGTCTACGCTTTGCTCCACATCATGCCGCTCTAGCCTGGCGAAACCGGACAGCATAATCTCGCGCGCTGTAAGGTAGAGCACCATTGTGGCTCCAATCACCATTGCGAACAGCAGCAGACTAACTTTGCCTCTAAGAGTCATCCGTCCTCCGTGGACGATAAAACGCAGTTATAGAATGCGCCGGAATAACCGTTCACCACGAGTAATACAAAGTGGGTAGTATAGATATGCTCAGTTCCGACATATTGGTTATCGGTCGGTTGAGCTTCATAGTTCAGCCCTACTTGCGAATATGGTGATATCAAGACAATAGAGGCTCGTTTGTGAATGAGGTATTACGAAAGATGGATTAGCCAACAGCGGCAAAGGCTTGATCGAGAGCCAAAATACCAGCGCCAAGCAGGGCGGGATCTTTGCCAAGGGCGCTCGGTTCAAGCCGGATTCTTCCCGGCCAGTATTCATATTTCATAACCGACTCGCGCAGTGGTGTCCAGAATGCATCACCGGCCATCGATACGCCGCCGCCAAGCACAAAGACAGTAAGCCCCAGAGTATGAGCGAGGTTGACAATGCCAATGCCGAGATAGCCTGCGGCTCGGGCAAGGATGGCTGAGGAGAGTTCGTCTCCCATTTGTGCAGCTTCGGCGACTGTTTTTGCGGTTATCTGCTCTGGCCCATCCTGTACTATATCTAACAGGCGGCTTTTCGCACCGGCTTCCAATTCTCTGCGCGCAACCGCCGCAATCCCGCGCCCGGATGCGAGTGATTCAAGGTAGCCTCGCCCACCGAAGCGTTCAGGATCGCCTTCGGGCGCGACTACCATCAGCCCAAACTCAGCGCCAGCCGGAACGTGCCTCACCTGCCCATCGAAAACAAGCCCCGCGCCGACACCAACACCTACCGTGACATAAGCAAAGTCGGGGTTGCTCCGTCCATAACCAAGTTTAGCTTCAGCAAGAGTAGATGCAGCCACATCGTTGCTGACCGCTACGGGCACATCGCAGACCTGCCGGATAACAGCCGCCACTGGGAAATCTCTGAGTTCGAGGTTAAAGCTAAGCTCAACGCTGCCCTGCTGTGAATCCACAATTCCGGAACTGCTTACACCTACAGCGGCTGGCTTGCCCGTCAGCTTCCCACATTTAGCGATTATGCTGGTAAGCGCCGAGGTGATAGCCGGTGCGATCATCTCGGCACCGCGCGCATCTCCCAGGGGTATATCGATCGCCTGGCGTACCGCTCCCCCGAAATCGACACCGGCGGCTCTGATATGGCCTCCACCAATATCCAGTGCCGCGACCCATCCACCGTCGGGATTGATATCCAGCAGCGCGGTCTTGCGCTTGGCATTTCCAAGGTTCACGAACCCGGTTTCAAGCACCATGGACTGCTCAACAAGCTGGTCAACAACGCGGCACACCGTAGCAAACGAGAGACCGGTAATACGGGATATCTCCCGTCTCCCCATTTTCCCGCCTGTGCGAAGTGCCTCAAGGACGGCTCTGCTATTGATCTTCCGTATTCCAGTAGTGTCGATGCCCTGTAGGGCTGTAATGTTGTCCATGAATTTCCTCTGCGAGCTAGGTACAAATCTCACAAACACAGTATAACCGCACCAAAACTATACGTCAATAGTTGCGAACCGCAAATATATATTGACAAGCGGATTTAGTTGTGATACAAATGGATTGTCGAGTTCGCCTGAGCTTGATTCTCTCATATTGGGCTTAGGAAGACCGTAATAATTACTAGACTGCAAATACATACCGACCTATATAATGTTTTCAACGGAATGCTTAACTCACGGAGGTTGCCATGCTGGTGGATCTTCTAAAAAATGCTCTCAGTGACACGCGCCTGGTTCAATCTTTTTCAGGCGTTAGGACTGTGTTCGGTTCCGGTTCGGACATATCCACCGAACACCACTCCCTTGCAGCCGCTTATGGATACTGCTACGCAAAGCGGGTCCTCAGCGGAGGCAGCGCGCGGTTTCTACTCGGCAGAGACCCAAGGCCTACAGGCGCTGCGGTTATACGCGGGCTTGCACTCGGATTTCTCGCCGGTGCTGTCGAGACCCGCACAGACCTCAGATTAATCGACCTCGGCATCATAACTACCCCGCTCTCGGAAACCGCCATCCGGGCTCTTGAAGCTGATGGCGGAGTGATGGTCACGGCAAGCCACAATCCTATAGATAACAACGGCTTCAAGTTCCTTACCGGCTGCAGCGAGAACCCACTGTCTGGAGCGCCGTGCGGCGCTCTGCTCAGTGCCGGTTCTATGGGCGTGGTCATATCCGATGTCGGCAAACTGGTTGACGATGGCGAAGGCTTCCACACATGCTGCGCACAGATCAGCCAGGAACGGCTAGATCAGGCTTTACTCAGTGCAGACAACGAGCATTCAAGAGTGAAAGCTGAGCGAGCATATCTGGATGTTATAGGCGATGATTGGGGCATCACCCCCCACTGCCTCAAGCCGCTCACGCTGGGACCCGCATTGCTGGACCCTAATGGCGGCGCGGGGTGTGGAATAGACGCAAGAGTGCTCGAACACTTCGGAGTTCGCGTAATTGAAATCAACGCCGAACTCGGCTACCCGGAGCATGGCATTGACACGGACGGTATCGATCCAGCCAGTGGCAGGCACATGCTCATTCGTGTATCCAGAGCCGCATCGAGGAACAGCGCCCACTTTGGAGTAGCATTCGACTATGATGCCGACCGCGGCAACCTCGTGCTCCCCGGCTACGACGAGTCTGCGATCATCCCCCCACAGCGGGTGGCAACATTTAATATAGCT
>JAJFTD010000020.1 GCA_021373255.1 bacterium | reverse complement strand
CGCATCTCGCGCGGGTTGAGCATGCATCCGCCGCAGTGGACTATCAGATCGTAGCTGGCTACATCCGGAGGGAAGTCTTTGCCCGAGGCGAAACCGAACTCCAGCTCACCGCCCACCGCCTGCCGCAGCCATCTCGGAATCTGCACCTTGCCTATGTCATCGGCCTGCTGATGGTGGGTGCAGCCTTCGGATATGAGCACACGACTGCCTATCTTGAGGTGGTCTATAGCCTTTGCACCAGCGACAAACCCGGCCAGGTCGCCTTTGAAGCGCGCCATCAGGATAGAAAAACTGGTCATCCAGATGTCCTTAGGCGTATCGGCATCCACCTTGAGGAACGCCTGTGAGTCTGTGATCACGAGCTTCGGCTTGCGGGCCAGGCTGGACAGGCAAGAAAGAAGCTCGCGCTCTTTCACGGTGACGGTGATGGCGTCATGGTCCAAAGCGTCGCGAATGGTCATCACCTGTGGCAGGATCAGCCGACCTTTGGGGGCTGCCTTATCTATAGGTACCACCAAAACCACAATGTCGCCGCCGGTGATGAGGTCACCGATGATTGTGGGCTCAGAGATCGCAACCGGCGATATCTGCACCAGTGCGGACTTGAGCTGCTCTATCCCGTCACGGGTCGCTGCGCTCACGGGTACAAATAATGTGCTGTGTTCGGTTGCCCATTTCTTTACTGCGGAGAAGCCAGGGTCGGCGTCGGTCTTGCTGGCGCAGATCACAAGTGGAATCTCTCGTTCCTTGATCCGCTGGACCAGGTCCTCCTCCCACTCGCCCGGAGCCTGCCCGCTCTCGACTATCAGCACTGCAAGGTCGGTCTTCTCCAACACCCTGAGCGTCTTCTCCACGCGCATCTTGCCCAGGTCGCCGACATCATCTATACCCGCCGTGTCGGTTACCACAACCGGCCCGATGGGTAGTATCTCCATCGACTTACTAACCGGGTCCGTGGTCGTGCCGGGGACATCCGAAACTATCGCCAGCGACTGGTTGGTGAGCGCGTTAATCAAGCTCGACTTTCCAGAATTACGCCGGCCGAATATGGATATATGCACCCTCTCGCCTGAGGGAACTTCGTTCAAACCTGCCATAGTTAGCCTTCCGGAAATGATGAGTTATGAGCTGTAAAGTATCATCTATTTCTCTTGTACATTTTATGCCTGGGGAAGTTGGTAGTCAACTTCTACTGAGTAATTTCGTGCTCAACACTTGCGAAACTGAGCAGAAGCCGATACAATTACAGACATACCGTTCTGTGAACCACAAGAATCAAGGAAGAGGCTTATGAAGCAGGCAATATGGGCTTCGGTAACGCTCCTTCTTCTGCTGTGCGCCATTATCCCCGGCGCTCGCGCGGAGACCGTTCCCGTTCGAGTCATGATAGGTACCAGGCAGGCTATAGTGGCCCCTTCGCCGGTGTTTAACGGCAAGCGAGTCCTGGCCCCTTTGAGCATCCTCAACTCTCTCGAAGCAACATACAAGGCCGCCCAGGGCGACAAGATCACCATTACAAGCGCGAGTGGACAGAGTGGCGAGGTGGAGACGGTCGATGTCAACGGCACGAAAATGATACCGATGGATGGCGTAATATCCGCGATTGGCGGGGATTGCCTTTGGGACGAAGAAAGCAATACGCTCACGTTAATTGCCCGGGTGCAATCCGTGGAGTTTGTCGACGAAGTGCTCAAGATTAACTGCAGCTTTCCCGTGAGCTGTTCTGTGCGGAACTGGACCAGCGGCAACAAGATCATCATTGAAATTCCCAGTGCAAAGCACGTTGCTGAAGCACAGGAAGTGTTCATAGGCTCCCCGGTAGTCACCCGCGCAAGGCTTGGCCAGGACGGGGTTGCCCGCATAGTCCTCGACCTTGAGAAGAACGTGCCATTCAAAGTATTGAGCCAACCGGTTGCATCGCAGATACAGATCAAGGTTTCAGAGAGCCTGCCTAAGGTTCGTGTTCAGGTGGAAAAGCCGAAAGCTCCTGCTGATCAGCCGTTTACGGTCACGGGCGTAGAAGTGCGGCCGGTGCGTGACCAGCAGTTTGAGGTGGTTGTGCACACCGACGGTAAAGGGAATGTGAGCACCAGCTATGGTGTAGACCCACCGCAGATCGTGATTAAATTGCCTGGGGCGATTCTGGCTGATTCCGTGGATACCCACAACGGATCACACTCGATGCTCAAAGATTTGAAACTTACCCAGGAGTCACACAGCCCCACGATGGCGCGTTTGGTGATGAACCTGAACCGCGTGATGGTCTACAATGTGCGCGTGGAAGAGGATGCGATCAGGGTGATGGTAAGGCCTCCCGATGGCGCCGGTGGCACGTTGGCTGATAAATTCATTGTTATCGACCCCGGTCACGGCGGTAGCCAGAACGGCGCGTGCAATGGCAGTGTGTATGAGAAAGACATTAACCTGAGAATAGCCCAGGAACTGGCATCGGCGCTTGAGGCCGAGGGCGCCAGGGTGCAGCTTACACGCAATGGCGATGCGACTATGGGTTTGGCCGTGAGGTCGGAAGTTGCGATTAACAAAAACGCTGACTTCTTTATAAGCATCCACTGCAACTCCAATGGCACGAAGAACAGCGCCAGTGGTATTGAGACCTATTATCACATGTCCGAACCCAGCCCTCTTGCACTGGCTTATGCGGTGCACGCCGGAGTGTGCTCTGCGACTGGTATGTGTGATCGCAAGGCGCGAAGCGACAAATCTCTTTACAACTCCGGCCTTGCCGTTTTAAGGCGTCTGGAGAACACAGGCGTTCCGGGGATACTCGTAGAGTGTGGTTATATTAATCATTCCGATGACCGATCGCGCCTGACCGACACGAGATACAGAAAGAAGCTCGCAGACGGTATAGTGGCGGGTCTCAAAGCCTATGTCGAGGGTACTCCAATCAAATGATGAGGCAGTTAAGCTATGGGTAAGAAAAAGCAGAAGACCACCAGCATTGGCTGGGTCGTAGCTCTCCTTCTGGTGGCGTTTAGCGCGGCCGCGGGAGTAACATATTACATGTCTCGTGGAGTCGGCAAGCCGATTGTGCCGAACCAAAGCAAGCCTGCTGTAGTGAAGCCTCATAATGTCCAGCCTACTCCGAAGCGTGAGGTTGCTATTTATCTGCCCGAGGTTGTGCATGGCGCTTTCTACCTGGTTCCGTCGACTAGAACAACCGCGTTGGAAGGTGATATACTTGATGTTGCGATGAAGGTGCTGCTGGATACCACCGGTGAAAGCGGCGAGGCTGGTAAGCTGATTCCCAAAGGCACCGAACTCCTGTCGACTGTGAAAGTGAACAAGGGCGTGGCGGTTGTGAACCTGAGCAAAGAGTTTACGGATAATTTCTCCGGTGGCTCTACTCAGGAATCACTTGTGTTAAACTCTATCGCTTATACGCTCGTTGATAATAGTAATGGGAAAGTAAAGAAAGTACAGATACTCGTAGAAGGGAATGCGGTGGAAACGCTGGGTGGACACTTCGAACTGACGGACCCTATGGAGCCCGACTCCGCCCTGTTGAAGCCGGACAAGTAGAAGTTGAGATTACCTGTTGGAGTTTTTGATTCCGGGTTAGGTGGGTTGAGTGTAGCCGCGAGAATCCTTACAACCCTGCCTAAAGAGAGAATAGTATATTTTGCGGACAACGCTCATGTCCCCTATGGCGAACGACCCTTGGAAGATATACAAGAGTTTGCGCTGGGGATAACGGGCTTTTTGATAAGCAAGGGCGCGAAGGCTGTGGTCATGGCGTGCAATATGTCTAGCGCCGTCGCGCTCGATATAGCCCGCGAGTCTTACCCTGACTTACCTATCCTGGGAATGATCGAGCCTGGGGCAAAGGCGGCTGTGGCTGTGTCGGACGGAGCCCCGGTGGGCGTATTAGCGACTAGCGGTACTGTGAAAAGTGGCGCTTATCAGAAGTTCATTGCAGACCTTAACCCTCATCTGCACGTAGTGCAGCAAGCCTGCCCCCGGTTTGTGCCTCTTGTAGAATCCGGCAAGTCCGAAAGCGAGGAAGCTGAGGCGGCGGCGCACGATTATGTCAGCGCGCTCCTCAGAGAAGGGTGCAAGACCATCATACTGGGCTGCACACACTACCCATTCCTGCGACGGGCGATTGAGTCCGCGGCTGGTCCGGGCATAACCATTGTGGACCCTGCGGAGGAATTAGCCCTGGCACTCCAGAATATACTGACGGAGCGCAGCATTGCCAGCGATAAACTTACCGCACCTCACGAGTTTTATACCAGCGGCGACACGGATGATTTCGCCACGTTTGGCGGCGCGTTCCTCGGCAGGCGAATAGATACTGTTGAGAAAGCAACCTGGGGAGTGGACCTGGGGAAGCGTCTTGCGTCTGCTGTAACCACAAATGATGTCAATGGAGATATAAACTGATGATTCGCCTCGATGGCCGCGCGGCCGATCAGCTCAGACCGGTGAAGATTACCCGGCACTTCAACAAATACGCCGAGGGTAGCTGTCTCATAGAGATGGGTGATACCAAGGTCATATGCACAGCCTCCGTCGAAGAAAAAGTCCCGCCGTTCCTCAAGAACACCGGAAAAGGGTGGGTGACTGCAGAGTATGGCATGCTCCCCAGGTCTTGCGAGACCAGGACCCAGAGAGATATCAGCAAAGGCCAGATCAACGGCAGGAGCCAGGAGATTCAGCGGCTTGTCGGGCGGTCAATAAGATCGATCACGGACCTCAATGCATTCGGTGAGCGGACTATCTGGCTGGACTGCGATGTTATTCAGGCCGATGGCGGTACGCGCACTGCTTCGATTACCGGTGCGTTTGTCGCGTTTGTGGATGCCTGCGCCGTCCTTAAGAAAGACAACCTCCTGAGGAAGATGCCCTTCACTGATCTCATCGCGGCCATCAGCGTTGGTGTAGTGATGAACGAAGAACTTTTAGACCTGAACTACAAGGAAGACTCCAATGCTTCCGTGGATATGAACGTGGTGATGACTGCATCGGCCAGGATCATCGAGATTCAGACCACCGCCGAGGGTGCGCCGTTCACACGGAATCGTTTTAATAACCTGCTTGACCTCGCCCAAAAGGGTACCGGCGATCTTACGAAGTTCCTCAAGCAGCAGCTAGCGGACGTCCTGTGAGAAAGCTTGTTGTAGCCACAAAGAACCCGGGCAAAGCGAAAGAGGTTGCCGAGATTCTCGTCGGCCTGCCCTATGAGGTCGTCTCCCTCGCTCAATATTCCGATGCGCCCGATGTAGAAGAGACCGGCACGACTTTCGTCGAAAACGCCGTTCTCAAAGCCAAAGCCTACGCGGAGTTCACCGGTGAGCTTACGCTTGCCGACGACTCCGGGTTGGAGGTCGACGCACTCGATGGAGCCCCCGGAGTCTACTCCAGCCGGTTTGCGCCCACGGATGCAGAACGTATCTCAAAGCTCCTTGATGTAATGAAAGATGTGCCAGATGAGCGTCGCACGGCACGGTTCTGCTGTGCCGTTGCGATAGCCGAGCCCGGCGGCGAGGCTCGCACCTGCGAGGGTAAAGTTGAAGGCACAATCGCCCACGAACCAAGGGGCGACAACGGCTTCGGCTACGATCCAATTTTTCAAGTCACCAGCCTCAACAAGCGCATGGCCGAACTCGAATCCTCCGAAAAGAACGCAATCTCCCACAGAGGCAAGGCGCTGGAACAAGCCAAGAAGCTGCTGCTGGGCACGCAGTGTGATGGATAGATGGTTTGATGGTTGGGAATGGATGGCCTAGCAGCTGATCGAGCCATTGATTTATCCCTTCAGCGATTCAAAAATACTAAAACCCCTTCAGAAACTCTATAGCAGATGTACCCCTTTGTAATTGCCTTGGCATGATTTTGAAGTGTGTCCAAGACTGCGCTTAGGGGTAAATCACTTTTCAAGTAGGATAACATCTCTAGGAGGGGCACATGGATACAGAGAGACTGGAAAAGACCTTGCAAGGTGATGAATGGCTGGGGCATCCCCTGCACCCTGCACTGGTTGCGCTGCCGATTGGAGCATGGATGTTCGGAGCACTGATGGATGGCATTGCATCTGCTACTCGTAACAAATGTGCGCAGGACGCGGCGGACCATGCGGCGTTTGTGGGCCTTGTTGGCGCTGCATCGGCTGCGGTTGCTGGTCTGGCTGAGTTTATGCGGGTTCCGTCTGACGAAAAGGCGCAGCAGACCGCGCTCACTCATGCCACTCTTAACGTATCAGCAGTGGCGCTATACAGCATGAACAGCCTGCTCAGGTATTTCAGGCGAGGCAGAGGCAAAACAGGTGGATTTATACCGAAGATGCTGTCTCTTGCAGGTGTCGGTATTATCGGTTACAGTGGATGGCTGGGTGGTTCACTTGTCTACAGGCACGGCACGGCGGTATCTGTGGAACACGGTGTTACTCTCCAGGGCAAGCCTGAGGAGCAACCGGCAGAGGCACAACCTCGGATGCGGAGGACTAGAGCCAGTCTGTAAGCTGCAAGGAGTGCATATATGAAATCAGTACTGTTTGTGTGGGGCGGATGGGAGGGTCACGAGCCCAAGCAGATCGTGGATGTCTTCGCATCGATAATGCAAGCTGAGGGGTTTGATGTGGAGGTATCAGACACCCTCGACTCATTTTTGGACCAGGACAAGATGAACTCGCTCAGCCTGGTGGTTCCCGCGTGGACTATGGGGAGCATAAGTTGGGAGCAGGAGTCCGGGCTGGAAAACGCCGTAAGGAGTGGAGTGGGAATTGCGGGCTGGCATGGCGGTATGGGCGATGCGTTTCGTTGTAATACCGAGTATCAGTTCATGGTTGGTGGACAATGGGTGGCGCATCCCGGCGGGGTGATCGACTACGAAGTCAACATCATTAACCACGATGACCCGATCACAGCCGGCTTGTCCGACTTCAAAATGCACTCGGAGCAGTATTACCTGCACGTCGACCCATCAAATGAAGTCCTTGCCACCACCACGTTCTCGGGTGAGCATGCGCCGTGGATTGCGGGGTGCGTGATGCCGGTGGTGTGGAAGCGGAAATATGGCGAGGGACGCGTCTTCTACAGCTCGCTGGGGCATGTGGCTGCGGATTTCGACGTTGAGCAGGCCAAAGAGATCCAGAGACGCGGGATGTTGTGGGCGGCTAAATAGTGGAGGATTATTTATACTCCTGCAGAGAAGTAGTAGAATGATAACAATAATGCCTAACTCTGCAACTGGAGAAGCGAATTAATGCTCAGCCTCACAGCTAACGACATAATGACCCGCGACGTGGTAACTATACGCAAGGGTTCTTCAATTGAAGAAGCTCTGAAAAAGATGGCAAACAACAACGTCAGTGGCCTGCCCGTGATCGATCCAGACGGGTGCCTGGAAGGTATCATCACCGAAAGCGACCTTCTGCTCAAAGGTCAGATAGTGCCGTCTGATGCTTACGCTAATCGCAACGCCATCTTTGCATCCCACGCCGATGGGGTTGACGAAGCCTACAGGCGCGCTCAGTCCACTCTGGTCGAGGAAGCCATGACAAAAAAGGTGCTCACCTTTACCGAAGAATCACTCGTGGTGGACATCGCCCGCGCAATGATAGAGCACGCCGTTAACCGCTTCCCCATAGTGCGCAACTGCAAAGTGATCGGCATAGTGAGCCGCAAAGACATCATCAGCGCACTCGCCAAAGAAACCACCGCCATGAGAGGCTCCACAGGCAATCAGCACGGTGGCGGACAGATGATCGAATTATAAAGTGTTTTATGAGGGGTGCAGGATCAGTCCTGCACATCCTCTTTCGAGATGAGTTTGGTTTGCGTGACATTCCCCATACTACTCCGTAGCATGGCTCCACGTTTGAGTTTCGATAGGCAGTTCATACACCATCCTTCTTTGCATTCAGATGATCCCGATACATTTTGAGCGCATAGAAATACTCATCCTGATCATCTATATCATAAGCCAGTTCAGGGGCGTTGTTGTGGACTCCACAGACCGAGCACCCCAGTATCTCGCTGCACCGCTGCTGTATGCGATCAACTGTCAGGGTGTGGGTAAGAAACCGCATGATGAACCCGAGCCCCAGCATTCTCGCCATTCTTAACTGGCTTTTTCGTGCCGCAAAGACTTCATTGACACGGTGGCGGTTGGCTGAGATCACAGCCGGGTTAATGAGAAACGCGCATCCCATAGTCCACTCCCCATCACGCAGGCGCACATATTCAGTACGGCAATTTGGGAACTTCGATTCGAACTGGTCGCGATGGACTAATGGTCCACAGATATCAGCATCCAGCGGACAAGCATCCATGAAACTATGCACGGCTTCCAGTGACAAGAACGGCAGGTCCGTGGTTACAACCATTACACGCTCCGCGTGTTGCCCACCGTTGGTATCCATGAGCCATTGAATCCCTCGGAAGATGTTGTCCGGCCCCGAGTCACCCTCGGGCAGCACAGCATCTGCCAGGCTTGCGGCAGGATGAGACGCTACCTCATTCGGCCCGATCACCACGCAACGGTTCACCCTTTCTGAACTGCGTAGGGTGTGCAGTGTGCGTTGGAGCACAGTGAGGCCGTCCACGGTCAGCAATGCCTTAACTGTCACGCCGGTTTCGACAGCGAACCTGTCTGTGATACGTCCACCCGCCGGCAGAATCACGTCTACCTTCATCGTATTCACCTGTGAATAATAGATTTACATTTTGTACGCTTGCTCGCCTAAATCCTTCATTGACGCTTCGCGTATGTGCAGCCTGGATATGGCTCGCGATATTGGGCTTCAGCAAGATAATGTAGTTAATGGCTCACAACTTCCACAAACTCAAAGGGATATCACATTCTGACCTCGAATAGAGATTTGTAGGAATCAGGGTCAACAATTTCCTGAATAACCTCGAACATCCATAGGAGGCTGTACATGGCACAACGTATCCTGCGCCCGCTGTCATATGGGGACCTGTTCGACGAAGTATTTGATCTGTATAAGAAGCACTTTGTTTTGTTCGTGGGTATTGCAGGGGTGGTAGTCATACCGCTATATGCGTTAACTTACGCAATTGGTGGCTGGGTATCGTCTATAGCTTTTATCTTGGCTAGTCTGTTGTCTTATGTAGTGATAGCTGCTACGACGTGGGCTGTCTCAAGGTGCTATCTAGGCCAGGAGGCAACAATTGCCGATGCGTATAAAGCTACGCGCGGCAGAATTATTCCGTTTATTATCACTATGATCGTTGTGGGATTGATCATTGGAGCCGGTTTCCTACTGCTGGTGGTGCCTGGAATTATATTCAGCTTCTGGTATGCGTTTATATCGGAAGTCTATATGCTCGAAGGTAAGACCGGTACTGATGCCAGAAATAGAAGTAAGCAGCTAGCTGCAAGCCAGTGGGGGCGCATATTTGTCATCGGGCTTCTCTCATCTTTATTGATATGGATCGTCTCAGCTGCGCTTACGTATCCGATTCAGATCATTATTGCATCAACAGGCGGGAATTCTACATCAATCGGAGGATTGATGGGATTTCTTTTTGGAATTGTTACGGGTATTTCCAGTGCTCTTACTACTCCTATTCAGGTAATAGCATCTGTACTCCTCTACTACGATATCCGCGTCCGCAAGGAAGGCTTTGACATCGAGATGCTGACAGCAAGCATGAGCGGTTCAATAGAGCCAATTCCTGCCGTGTCGGATGAAGTGAAACAAATCTAATGCGATTCCGTGTCATTCTCTGTGCAATAGTTGCAGCCGGGTTCTGGGCGCTTATATCGACGCCCGGCTCGGCTGAGTCTGCCTCACACTATGTCTCCCGGCTGTCGGCCGTATCCCGTTCGCTGAACTCAGCGATTGATATGGAGAGGCGGCATCCCGGCTCCGGTGCTGGAGTACTGAAACAAATATACGGCTCAATACCGGGGCAGGTATCTGTGTCCGCACCTGACGGACAAGTCATCAAGGTTGACTTCGGGTCATTGAGGGCAGATTTGCGAGAAGCGATGGAATCCTCGGGGAAATCGGTCAGGGTCCGAAAGCTGGGGAACGTGCAGGAGCGCGTGTCGGCGATGCAGTCGTCTGCAGAAGGCATCAATGTGATGAAACGCAGGGATGCGAGCGATGCCAGGGCGACACTTGGCAAGATCCTTGCCCGCGCGGAATACCAGCCATCCAGGCAAGAGGAGCTTTTACAGCGTATTGCCCAGTTCATACGCAATCTTTTTAAGCATATGTCGGTGCCGTCCGGTGTTGCGGATGTGGTGTCGTGGGTGGTGTTGGCGGCTGCTGCGGTCATATTTGTGATCGTGCTCGTGATTTTGGCGATGAA
>JAJFTD010000008.1 GCA_021373255.1 bacterium | reverse complement strand
TCGGCAGCTTCGCTGCGCTCCGCAGTCCGAAGCAACCTCAGTTTGCTCGCTAACTTTCGACAGCTATGATTCGGAGATCGCCTCCCATCAAGCGTATAGAGAAATTACAGAAGAACTAGCCCCAGTGCCCGAGGCGGGTTCTGAGAGCTTGCTGCTCATCTATGAACTCCTCCGGCAGGTTGTAGCCGAACTGGTCAAAGAATTTCTGCATGCTTTCAAGTTCCAGCATCCATGCATCATGGTCGACTTCCAGCAGCTTGCCTAAGGCTCTGTCAGATATTTCCAGACCGTTAAGGTTCAGCGATTCTTTAGTTGGGACATAGCCGATCGGAGTTTCAACTGCATCAGCCTCACCCTTGCATCGCCTGATGATCCAATCGATAGCCCGCAGGTTGTCACCGTAGCCCGGCCACAGGAACGAGCCGTCATCATCACGCTTAAACCAGTTCACGTTGAATATCTTCGGCGGATTCGCGATCTTTTCTTCCATCTCAAGCCAGTGCCGGAAATACCTGGACATATCGTAGCCGCAGAACGGAAGCATAGCCATTGGGTCACGGCGAACAACACCCACCGCACCAGTGGCCGCGGCAGTCGTCTCACTGGCCATAGTGGCGCCGACAAATGTTCCATGCTGCCAGTTGAACGACTCATACACGAGCGGCGCAAGTTTGGCTCTGCGTCCACCGAAGAGTATAGCCGACAGCGGCACGCCCTGCGGGTTTTCCCATTCAGGCGAGATCACAGGACACTGTGAAGCCGGAGCAGTGAACCGCGCATTAGGATGCGAGCCTTTCTCACCACTCTGTGGGGTCCAAGGATCACCCTTCCAGTCGACAGCTTCAACCGGCGGAGGCACGTCCATACCCTCCCACCAAACGTTGCCATCGGGTGTGAGAAGAACGTTAGTAAATATGCTGTTTTTGCGAGCCGTGAGCATCGCGTTGGGATTGGTCTTCATACTGGTGCCAGGGGCGACTCCAAAGAACCCCGCTTCGGGATTTACAGCCCACAAGCGCCCATCCGGACCGATCCTGATCCACGCGATATCGTCACCAACTGTCCAGATTCTATAGCCGGGCATGCTCTCCGGTGGGATCAGCATTGCCAGGTTGGTCTTGCCGCATGCACTCGGGAACGCAGCCGCAATGTATGTAATCTCCCCATCAGGGCTCTCTATGCCAACTATGAGCATATGCTCAGCCATCCAGCCCTCCTGCATGCCCATATAACTGGCAATGCGCAGGGATAGACACTTCTTGCCCAGGAGCACGTTTCCTCCGTAGCCACTTCCGTAGCTCCAGATCGTGTTGTCCTCGGGAAAATGGAGAATATATCTTCGGTCGATATCCAGTTCACCCTTGGAGTGAAGGCACTTGGTAAACTCCTCGTTCTCGCCCAGATCATCGGCGGCGACCTTGCCCATCCGGGTCATAATGCGCATATTAAGGACCACGTAGATGCTGTCCGAAAGCTCGATACCGATCTTTCTGAAAGGAGAACCGGGAGTGCCCATAACGAATGGGATCACATACATCGTCCGGCCTTTCATACAGCCATCGAACATCTCGCCTACTTTGGAATAGGCTTCCTTAGGGTCCATCCAGTTGTTGGTTGGACCAGCATCTTCTTCTTTGCGGGAGCAGATAAAAGTCAGGTGTTCCGTGCGGGCGACATCGTTCTGCGCCGTCCGATGATATACGCAGCCCGGCAGCGCATCCTGGTTAAGTTCAAGCACTTCACCAGTGCTCGCAGCCTCAGCAGTCAAACGCTGTCTTTCTTCCTCACTACCATCACACCAGACTACATGGTCAGGCTTACACAGCGAGACCATCTCCTCAACCCACTTCACAGCCTCTTTATTGCGGAACATAAATCGCTTACCCCTTTGTCGCAGAATACGCGGCAAGTGCCAAAAAAAGCCGAACCACCACCACTCCCCAGCTCGCACACATACAGTAATCCCTAAGAATTACTGATAAGCTCCAGGTAAGCCCCGAAGCTCGGAAGTGCGAGCCGAATAGGTAGTATTCGGCCTCTCTCCCTAGCAGGAGGTCATATAATGACCTGACGGTAAATTGTCCAGAGAGCCCGTAATCGCCGCGCCAGGCAACCCGTAGGTCGCCATTTAGTGATCTTGGACCTAGTGCTATTTTATGCTGTGCAAGCAAGCAAAGTCAAGGGAACTGGCAACATTTTCGTAATGTTGTTTCGTAACATGGCCCTACATGCACAAAGGGCGCTCCGCATTAAAGCGAAGCGCCCCGGGTCGTTTTATGTTATCCAGTCTTTGTTAACTTCTGACTATCTCGATTTCATTTCGTCTAAAACAGTGAAGAGTGGTATCTCTGCGGCGAGGAAAAGTGATCGGCCGGTGCTTTACCACCAGCATCTCACCGCCATCTTCCGCACCGCATACCTTTCCGAGCATCCCGTCGTACTCGTCTCTGGTCCTCATCCTCACTATCGCTCCCGAGAGTTCACTCTGTGTCATCATTGACACCCCCCTCTAATGAGGCGCGGCTCACTCTAATTGCCTACCAACATCAAGAGCCCCGCCTGTGCCGTGTGTCT
Source organism: bacterium (assembly GCA_021373255.1). Lineage (GTDB taxonomy): Bacteria > Armatimonadota > UBA5829 > UBA5829 > UBA5829 > UBA5829. The sequence goes on along the minus strand of JAJFTD010000008.1, from coordinate 7,040 downwards.
ACCGAGTTTTTGAACCCCAGCTAACCAGGGCGGTGCCCCCTGCCGTCCCTCGCGATTTCCGGATTTCTCCGGACTGCCACTCAAGACAAACAAGAAAGAGCTCCTTCAATTTTGAGTGTCGGCTCAAAACTTCCTCGACGAATCACGTACACCGCAGGGCCCTAATTCAATATCCCACAGTCTGTGTTTCCATAAGTATATTACCACAATAGGCCCTCCTACACAACCAAGTAAGTGTGGTTAATCACCCCAGTTTTCTGGAGATTTATTAGCGTAAAGAATACTTGACGAACCAATAATCAATCGGCTATCATGCAATTTGATTGCAAAATAGCCGATATTGAGTTATGACATGTATCTTACACGTACACTAGAGAATTACGCAAAGACTGCTGCAGAACAATTTCCCGTTCTGCTGGTCACAGGCGCACGCCAGGTCGGAAAAACCACACTTCTTCGCCACTTGAGCGAGCCTAGGCGCATTTATGTCTCACTGGATGACGCGTTAATACTCGAACTCGCAAAGCGCGATCCCGCACTGTTCCTGCAGAGGTTTCGTCCGCCGCTTCTCATCGACGAAATCCAATATGCCCCCGAACTCTTGCCCTACATTAAAATGGAGGCAGACAGAACTCAAACACCCGGGCTATTTTGGCTTACGGGATCACAGCAGTTTCAGCTAATGAAGGGAGTATCAGAATCGCTGGCTGGACGCGTAGCAGTTGTTCAACTACTGGGCTTGTCCAGAGCAGAGAGGATTGGGCGAGGCTCGGAGTCGCGGCCATTCATTCCAACATCCTCAGAAATCGTAGAGCGAGAGCGTAGTGCAAGCGATTTGAGTTTACAGGAACTCTACCGAATAATCTGGCGAGGATCATATCCTGCCATTGCAACTAATGATGAGATGGATAGAGATTTATTCTACAGTTCCTATGTCCAGACTTATCTACAACGTGACGTTCGTGATCTGGCACGTGTGGGAGACGAAATGGCATTCTTGCGATTTTTGCGAGTTGCTGGCGCTCGCACAGGACAACTCCTAAACATCAGTGAGCTTGCACGTGATGCCGATATTGCGGTAAACACAGCAAAAAGCTGGTTATCCATTATGCAGGCTTCGGGTATAATCTATCTATTGGAACCATGCCACAACAACGTGAGCAAACGCCTAATCAAGGCTCCGAAGCTATATTTCCTAGATACAGGCCTGTGTGCCTATCTAGTGGGCTGGTCTAGTCCAGAAACTCTTGAGGTCGGAGCGATGTCTGGAGCAATGCTGGAGACATGGGTAATCACAGAGTTGCTTAAGAGCTACGTACACAATGGTAAGCAGCCGCCTTTTTACTATTATCGTGATCGCGATAACAAAGAAATAGATATGCTGATCGTGCGAGACGAAACTATCTATCCCATCGAGGTCAAAAAAACTGCATCTCCATTGATCACCGACATTCGCGCATTCGGTAATCTTCAAAAACTCGGCCATCCAATAGGACAAGGAGGAGTGATATGCCTAGCCAAGCAATCACTACCACTCACCGAGATGACAATGTCAATTCCAGTGGGCTTGTTATGAAGATGAATTGCACTCCACTCTAAACCCAAACCCAGCCACAAGTCTTGACATTCGCCCATAAAAGCTGCTACAATCCAGATTGCTGGCTACATTGTGGATGGTGCAATGACACACATCAAGACCAATATGACCAATATCCGACGTGCTGGACGTGCAGAAAGAGTTTCGCTGCGCGCTCGTCGTGCGTACGCCATGCGGCCGGACAGGTCTGGTCTCGTGTAAGCCATTGCATGAGTGAATTGGATCAGTCAAGCCGCGGAGGTCAGATTCCGCGGCTTTTGTTGTTTTGGGCGTTGGGTTGACTAGCGCGGGGGTGGCATATACCATGTCCGTGTCTATAAAAAAATCGCCATTCACGAGAGAGTGAACCGGGGGCCGAAGATGAACTACACAAGCGAAGAAGCTAATATACTTGTCCAAGCGCTTCCATATATACAGAAGTACTACGGCAAGATCATGGTGATCAAATACGGCGGTAACGCCATGATCGATGACACGCTCAAGGAAAGTGTCATACGTGATGTCGTGCTGATGCATTATGTTGGGATGAAGCCGATACTTATCCACGGCGGCGGGCCTGAGATCAGCGCCGTGATGAAGAAGCTGGGCAAGGAGCCGGAGTTTGTCAACGGACGCAGGGTGACCGACGCCGAGACTATGGAAATAGTCGAAATGGTCCTCGCGGGCAAGACCAACAAGGGGATAGTCTCGATTATCAACAACCTCGGTGGAAAAGCCGTCGGGCTCAGCGGCAAGGACGCGAACCTGATAGTGGCTGAGAAGGAAGAGAACGAGGTAGACCTCGGTTTCGTAGGCCAGGTGGCGAAGATCAACCCAGGCATCCTCACCGATCTGCTGGAGCACGGGTATATCCCCGTCGTCTCCTCCGTGGCTATTGGCCCGAGTGGTGAGAGCTTCAATGTCAACGCCGACCACATCGCGGGAGAGATTGCCGCGGAGGTCAGTGCGACCAAATTGATTATGATGACCGATGTGCCGGGGATTTATGGGAACTTTGAAGATAAGTCCACGTTCATCTCCGAGTTGAAAATAGCCGATGCAAAGAAGATGATCCAGAACAAGCAGATCGGCAAAGGGATGATCCCCAAAGTGGAGGCATGTATGACGGCGCTCGCTGGCGCCGTTGAGCGTACCCACATCATCGATGGGACTATGCCCCACTCTCTCCTGATGGAGATATTTACAGACACTGGGATTGGGACGATGATTGTGCCTTAATGGAGAGCAGAGAGACCGGTACAACAGAAGGGACTCGGCTATGAAACAGTTCAAGGTTGTGGTTGAGAAACATTCAGATGGCTATGTAGCTTATCCTATCGGGATGAAGGGCGTGGTAGTAGGCGAAGGAGATACCTATGAAGATGCCCTGGCTGATGTAACCTCAGCCATCCGGTTTCACCTAGAGACATTTGGAGATGAGGCACTAGACACCGATTCCCCAGTACTTGAGGTGTTTGTGACTGAGACATCGGTAGCAGCCTGATGCCTAAGTTTCCAGTGGACGTTCCCAAAGCAAAAGTCATTAAGACGTTTGAGATGCTCGGGTTCCGTATAGTCCGTGAGCGCGAGCACATAGCAATGATACGTGAGAATATGGATGGCAGTAAAACGCCGCTGACTATGCCTAACCATCCAAGGATTAAGTCATCTACGCTTAGAACTATCTGCACCCAAGCGGGGATTTCAAGGCAAGACTTTGAACAGGCGTTTGAGCAGATTTAATAAAACCGCTGAAACTGTAGTCGATGCATTTGGCTAACAGATTCAGTGGTTCAGCGATTCAGAAATAGAGGATTGAAATGATAACGGAAACAACTACCAGCGCCGAGGTGATGGCGCTTGATAAACAGTATGTAATGCAAACTTACGGGCGGCAGCCTGTGGTGTTGGTGCGGGGCGAAGGGTGCTTTGCGTACGATGCCGAGGGCAAGGAGTATCTTGATCTGGTCGCGGGGATTGCGGTGAACGGCCTGGGGCATTGCCCTCCGAAGGTGGTGGAGGCGATTTGCCGGCAGGCTGGCGTGTTGATGCACACCAGCAATCTTTATTACACGCCGGGACAGGTTGAGTTGGCTAAGTTGCTTGTTGAGATATCAGGCATGAGCAAGGCGTTCTTCTGCAACTCCGGCGCTGAGGCTAATGAGGCCGCTATGAAACTTGTAAAAAAGGCGGCTAAGGTGGCTGGGCACCCGGAGCAGTGCGAAATTGTGACGGCGGAGAAGTCATTCCACGGCAGGACGCTGGCGGCTATTACTGCCACAGGTCAACCGAAGTATCAGAAATCGTTCACCCCGCTGGTGCCGGGCTACAAGTATATACCTTACAACGATGTAGAAGCGCTGAAGGCCGCAGTGGACGAGAAAACCTGTGCGGTTATGATGGAACCGGTGCAGGGTGAGAGCGGCGTGCATCCGGGCACTGAGGAGTTCATGAAGACGGCGAGGGAGCTGTGCGACAAGTTCGGTGCGGCGCTGATCTTTGATGAAGTCCAAACTGGGCTCGGGCGGACTGGCAAGATGTTCGGGTTCGAGAACTTCGATGTTGTGCCGGACGTGATGACACTCGCAAAAACCATTGCAGGTGGGTTCCCAATGGGAGCTTGCCTGGCGCGGGACAAGTGGGCGGATGTCTTTGAGCCTGGCGACCACGCGGCTACATTCGGCGGCAATCCTCTGGCTTGCGCAGCGGCCCTCGCTACCGTGACTGAGATCAGAGATGGCGGATGGGTCGAGAACGCTGCAAAGGTGGGCTCGTATTTCTGTAAACAACTCGCCACGCTTCCCGGGGTGAAAGAAGTCCGTGGATTGGGCCTGATGGTGGCGGCGGAGTTTGGTGAACCCAAGGCAAAGGATATGATCAGCAAGGCTCTGGACAAGGGCTTGATCATCAACGCCACAAACGAATACACGCTGAGATTTGTCCCACCGTTGATTTTGACTGAGGAGCTTGTAGACAGAGCAATCGCTACACTTCGCGAATTGTAAATTCTGAATTATGTGTTATGAATTTGAGACCGCCGGGATTGGCGGCAGGGGTTCATAGGAGAATATTTATGTCATTGAGAGAAACAGACGCCGCTAAGGCGCTTAAGGGCCGGAGTTTGCTCAGCATTGCTGATTTATCACGACCTGAGTTGGATGCGGTATTTGATATGACCCGCAGGCTCAAGGAGCACGTCATATCACCATCCGACCAACGCGCGATATTCGAAGGCAAGACCCTAGCGATGATCTTTGAAAAGCCATCGCTGCGGACACGTGTGTCGTTCGAAACCGGCATTTTCCAGCTCGGCGGGCATGGGATTTATCTTGGGCCTAACGACATCAGCCTGGGTAAGCGCGAAAGCGTGGGAGATGTGGCGCAAACCCTGGGCCGGATGGTCAACATTATCATGGCGCGTGTATTTGAGCACGACAAGGTCACCGGGCTTGCCACGTATTCGGGTGTGCCGGTGATCAATGGCCTTTCCGATCTGGAGCACCCGTGCCAGGCGCTGGCTGATTTCTATACTATAATTGAGCATAAAGGCAAGCTAGATGGGTTGAAGCTGGCGTTCATCGGTGATGGGAATAACGTGGCCCACTCGCTGATGCTTCTTGCCGCCAAGATGGGCACCCACTTCGCCATCGGCTGTCCCAAGGGCTACGAGCCGGACTCGAATGTGACTGCGCAGGCTAAAGAGCTTGCAAAAGAAACCGGCGCATCCATTGAAGTTCTCAACGACGCAGTGAAAGCCGTGGACGGAGCCGATGTGGTTTATACTGACGTCTGGGCAAGTATGGGCCAGGAAGCCGAAACCGAAAAGCGCGCAAAGATATTCGCCCCGTTCCAGGTGAACATGGAACTGATGAACCACGCCAAGGACGACGCCCTATTCGAGCACTGCCTCCCCGCCCACCGCGGCTCCGAGGTCACTGATGATGTGATCGACGGCAAGTGGAGTGTTGCGTTTGACGAAGCAGAGAACCGGCTGCATGCGCAGAAGGCAGTTATGGTTTTGCTGGGAAGCTGAGAGCAGAGAGCAGAAAACCATGTACGGGCCATATCTCTGATGTGGCCCGTAAGGTCAAAATGGCATCTCCAGATGCCACCACGTAAGGCATACGAGAACACCGTAGGGGTTAAGCATTTGCCCCTATATTTGATTCGGCCTTTCGTTATAGTCGCAAATGCTTAACCCGCCACGTTCGGGCGAAGCACTTGCGTTTAAGATTACAGCATACACATTACTCGGTGGGCAAGTGCTTCGCCCCTACAGGTTGTGGGTGCGGCGGTATCGGGAAAAGGGTTTCCCGATACAATCAAAACATTATGCGAATTACAGTCTTGGGAAGTGGAAGACGGATAGCGTGGAGGGCTAATGGCTCTCCACTCTCTACTCTCCACTCTCCACTAAAACCGGAGGAATTTCATGCCAAAAACAGTCATTCTAGTCTACTCCGGAGGTCTCGATACCTCCGTGTGCATCCCGATGATGAGGGAAGATTACGGTTTTGATCATGTGGTTACGGTCACTGTGGACGTGGGGTTGCCGGAGGGTGAGCTCAAGCAGGCTGAAGAGAAAGCCAAGATGCTGGGCACCGAGCATTACTCCATCGACGCACGCGAGGAGTTTGTTACCGACTACATCTTCCCGACTATCAAGGCCAACGGCGATTACCAGGGTTATCCTATCAGCACATCCATCGCGCGGCCTCTGATTGCTATGAAGGCAGTCGAGATCGCGAAGAAGCTCGGTGGCGACGCATTTTGCCACGGCTGCACCGGCAAGGGTAACGACCAGTTCCGGTTCGAGTTCGTGATGAGAGCATTTATGCCTGACATGCCGATCATCGCCCCGATGCGCGAGCACACTATGACCCGCTCGTGGGAGATCGAATACGCAGAGAAGAAGGGCATACCGATCGGGCAGAGCAAGGAAAAAATCTGGTCTATAGACGAGAACCTCTGGGGCCGCAGCATCGAGGGCGGGCATCTTGAGGAACCCAATTATGCGCCACCGGAAGAAATCTTCCACTGGACCAAGAGCTGGCAGGATGCGAAAGCCACACCGACAGAGGTCACTATCGAGTTCGAGAACGGCGTGCCTGTTGCGATAGACGGCCAGAAGATGAAGCCGCTGGACTTGATCCTCAAGGCGCACGAGATTGCTGGGGAGAACGGCGTCGGCCGCGTGGACATTATGGAAGACAGGATCTTGGGCCTGAAGGTTCGCGAGAATTACGAGTGCCCTGCCGCGAAACTGTTGATCCCAGCCCACCAGGCGCTTGAAGCATTGGTCTGCACTGCCGAGGAGCGCGCATTCAAAGTGTCCGTCGATCAGCAGTGGGGCAAGTTGGCTTATGAAGGCCTCTGGTTCGACCCGTTCAAGGACGATCTCGAAGCGTTCATCAACGCTATCCAGCCGAGGGTTACCGGCACCGTCACCATGCGACTCTTCAAG
>JAJFTD010000005.1 GCA_021373255.1 bacterium | reverse complement strand
ATTCGGCTATCATCCCTATTTTCAGATATCGAGCCCACAGCGCGAGGGAGTGCAGGTTAGACTGCCCATATCGACATATCTCCACACGACCAAGGACACCGTACTCCCAACCGGCGAATCCGAACCCGCCGAGGGAATTATCGACCTTCTGCCGGATGTCTATTATGATCACGTCTTCGCTAGCCGAATAGGTAACCGTATGTCACTGATCGATTCCAAGGCCAGCCACGCTATACACGTAGATTTCGACAACACGTTTGAACTGTTCCTTGTCTATACTCCAAACGGCACCAATTTTGTCTGCATCGAACCTTGGACCCGCGGCCTGGGCGCCTTTGGCTACCTGAACCAGCCGGGTTGGGAAAACGGCGAGCTGATCCCCGTCCTCAAGCCCGGCGAAACCGCCTCGCACCGAGCAGTTTTTAGCGTGGAGAAGAAGGAAATATAATCGCGACAACGCGAAGTGGCGACAGTGCGAAAAAGTCGAAGAGATAACACATGTTGGTGCAGCATCCCGATGCCAAAGCCGCCGAACACACAACGTGAACGGAACCAGACAACGCATAACGCATTAACGCGAAACGCACAACACGTGATATAATAACTCAACTATGATACATGGAATTATTTTCGATATGGATGGAGTCCTTGTGGACTCCGAGCCGTTTATCTGCGAAGCGGCTATGCGTATGTTCGCAGAGCATGGGATTACTGTAAAGCCCGAGGACTTTCTGCCTTTTGTCGGTGCAGGTGAGGACCGTTATGTCGGCGGAGTTGCCGAGAAGTATAACTTCCCTATGGACCTTGCCCGCGACAAAGCCCGCACCTATCAAATCTATGGTGAGATAGTTCGTGGACGGTTGGAACCGCTGACGGGTGTGTGTGACTTTATTGCCAAGGCGCGATCGCGCGGCCTCAAGCTCGCCGTTGCATCCAGCGCGGACAAAGTCAAGATAGAGATTAACCTTCGAGAGATAGGTGTGCCCGCAGACACATTCGATGTAGTCGTGAGTGGGCAGGATGTTGTTAACAAGAAGCCCAACCCGGAGATTTTTCTGACTGCCGCGTCCAAGCTGGGCCTGTCGCCTGATCAGTGCCTGGTGGTTGAGGATGCAGTGAACGGCGTAGCTGCAGCAAAAGCCGCCGGTATGCGCTGCCTGGGTCTTACTACAAGTTTTTCCGCTCAAGAATTGGCTGGAGCCGACTGGATATCTTCCACTCTGGCTGATGCCCCTGATGAAGCGTTGGGCTGGTAACCAGTCCCAACGCATATCTTTCTTTACATTCGCACCTCCATACAAGAAGATAGCGACGCCAAGTTTCGCCTCGCACTCGTGAGGGTATAAGCCTTGCTGAGCTATCAATACCAATTGTTGAACTGGAGGTGCTGCATGCCGGATTTCGCTAACCCCTTCTCTCAAAACATCCCACCACGCAAGCTGACTCTCGGTGAGCTGATTCGTGCGATCAGGCTCGATGTATCAGCCGAGGAAGAGGCCGCATCGCTTTATGAGGCCCATGCCGAGGCGACCGATAACCCCGTGGCTCGTAAGGTTCTGCTGGATGTCGCCAACGAGGAACGTGTGCACGTAGGGGAGTTTATTGAACTTATCAACATCCTTACCGCCCAGGAAGAAGCAGCCTGGCTCGCCAATGGTGCGGCGGAGGTTCGAGAGCTTGCCGAGGAGGCTCTTGCGGGTGATGTCGAACTTGCATCGCCCGAAGAAAAAGCCGCTGAGGAGGGCCTGGAACTGGATGGCGAAGGCAAACCTGGCGGCGACCGGGAGTTTACCATAGGATCACTTCGCGAATAGCGGTGCCGCGCATGCGCACCAGTGGTTGATGAAAGGATAAAGAGCTATGGCGAACAAGTATATGGGACGCGAAGACTTTGCGGGCGGAGAGGCCATTTGGTCCAAGCTCGACGAGATAGTAATAGCTTCTGCACGGAGCCAGCTTTCCGGCCGGAGGATTCTGGATGTGGAAGGGCCTTATGGGCTGGGGCTCAAGAGCGTGCCTCTTTCAGATAAGATGGTCAGCGAGACTGGCGTGAAACTAATTTCCGGTGGGGTGCTGCCGGTGCCGCTTATCGAGACCACATTCTCAATAGGCGCTCGCGATCTTGCTGCATTTGAGGAGACTGGTTTCTCACTGGATACAGAATCCATTGCGCGGGCAGCTATGGCTGTGGCTGCGGCTGAGGACCAGTTGATATTCGAGGGTAACAAGGACATAGGTGTTCAGGGTTTGCTCACTGCTGCGGGGACACAGTCCGTTAAGGTCGGCAACTGGGGAGATGTGGGCACCGCCGCCAACGACATCATAGGCGCGTTGAACGCCTTGGACACAGCGGGCTTCCACGGGCCTTACCTGCTGGCACTCTCGCCGGACCTCTACAACCTGCTCTTCAGGCTATACCCGCAGGGCTACCAGATAGAGATGCAACACGTTATGGGCATAGTGGGCAGCCAGCCTGTCAAAGCGCCCGGTATCAAGAAGGGCGGCGTTCTGCTTGCGACTGGAAAGCAGTTTGCGTCGATTATCATCGGCCAGGATTTGACCACCGGGTTCGTCGGCCCCGAGAATGCGGACTTCATGTTCAAGATATCGGAGAGCCTGGTGCCCAGGATCAGAGTCCCTGCCTCTGTCTGTGTGCTGAAAGCCTAGATATAGATAAGGGCCGGGGAATCTGCACTCCGGCCCTGCCAAATACTACTTGCTGTGCTGGAGGAACCAGCGAGGGAGGTCTTCTTCGTCGTAGGCATTATCCCAGGAACCGTGCTGTACGCCTGGGTATATCGTCTGTTTGCAGGACCCGCCTGTAGCCTTCAGGTATTTCACCATCTCCAGCGACCGCTCTATCGGCACTACGTTATCGGCGTCGCCGTGGAAGTTCCATATCGGCATTTTCACAAGTGTCGGCGCCAGCTTTTCATCGCCCCACCCGCAGATAGGTGCGATAGCGGCGAAAAGATCGGGATGCCTTGAACCTATTGCCCATGTGCCGTGCCCACCTTGCGAGATACCTGTGAGGTAGATGCGGGACTGGTCAATATTATACTCAGCGCGCGCCGCTTTCAGCTCGGCAAGTACCATAACATCTTCATCTTCCCAATTGGATTCCACGGTCTGCTTCTGTGGGAAGATGACGATGAACGGCCATCTCTCGGCGTGCTTCATAACAGCCGTCCCAAGCCCCACCCCAAGTTGCTTCAATCCGTCCGTGCCGCACTCCCCGGCTCCGTTGAGGAATATGATAGCCGGGTTAGACTGGCTGGGGTTATATGTGGCGGGAACATAGATCACATACTTAAATTCACTCCCGCCGACTTCGATAGTCTTGATCAGAAACCCGCGGGTATCATCGCGCACTACGCCATCGCTCATTATGGTCCTCCGAATGAACTACTTCTTCCAAACATGCTGTCACTTTTGGGGGTGAATGTAAAGGGCTGGGGTGAGGGTGAAAGTCACAACAGGTTAACATTATGGCCAACGATGGTCGTGGATCTGCGATCCAGGACCCACCTCTTGCGGATCTGTGATCCGCTCCTTCCGAAGGAACCAAGCAATCTTTTGCCGAATCAGACCCTGGAGGTGATCCCCTTGCCAAGCCATTTCCGCATATTCGACCAGGCATACCCACACTTCATCACCAGCACGATAACATACTGGCTGCCCATCTTCTGTCGTGACGATTATTACCGCATCCTCACAGACAGCCTGAACTACTGCGTGCAGTCCAAGGGTCTTCTGGTCCACGCCTACGTTATCATGCCCAACCACTTCCACGCGATAGTATCACAGACCACCGGCGACCTCTCCGGCGTCATAAGAGACATGAAAAAGCATACATCTAAAGAGATTGCTAGAAAGCTGGAGGAAGACGGCCGCAGGATGTGGCTCAATGCGATGAGTAAGGCTGGCGGCGAGGCAATTGGAGTTCGTGTGTGGGATGAGGCAGTCCACCCGGAAGAGGTCCACAGCCGTCCGTTCATGCAGCAGAAAGCTAATTATATCCACAACAACCCCGTCAGGGCCGGGTTCGTCAACGATCCGAGCCACTGGAAATACTCGAGCGCGGGGTTTTACTACTGTGATGCCGAGTCACCTGTGATAGTGACGCCGGTGGAGTGATGAGGGGTGCGTGGAAGGGAGCGGATCACAGATCCGCAAGAGGTGGGTCCTGGATCGCAGATCCACGACCATCAGGGTTAACCTACTGTTTTTGCTCAATATTGGGATAGATGTCTATTGACCTTTGGTAAGCTTCTCTTGCTTCCTCAAATCGATTAGTCCTTTCTAGTAGCTTGCTCAAGTTATACCAAGCATTAGCAAATGTTTTGTCAATGCTTATAGCTATGCGGTAAGCGTGTTCTGCCTCATCTGTTTGATTCAGCACATCATATATTGCGCCTAAATTACTCCACACATCAGGTAGGTTAGAATTGATGTTGAGTGCCTTATTATAAGCTTTTTGTGCATCGGCAAATCTCTCAGATTTATAAAAACATGCACCAAGATTGGCCCAAGCACCTTCATGATTAGGGTTAGCCGCTATTGTCATTTGATAGGCTTTTTCAGCTTCTTCTTCTCGATTTGTTAGTAGATAAATGTTACCTAGATTATACCAAGCGCTGGCATGGTTTTGATCAATCCTTATTGCTTCACGATAGGCATGCTCTGCATCTTTCATTTGGCCATCATTCTTTAGAATTAAGCCCAAGCTATACCAGGCTTCACTTGAATCACGATTGATTCTTATTGCCCTGTTGAAACAGCTAGCTGCATCTTTCGTCATATTCAATTTTAGAAAGATCACTCCTAGGTTGTAACAATCAATTGCATTCGCATCCGGTGAGTCAACTAACTGTTCTTGTATCGCCAATGCTGTTTGAATATCGTCAGAAAAGTAAAGGTTTTCGGCAAGAGCGCGGGCAATACTTGCTTTCAAATTAATCCCAGTGACTTCGAATTCTATCGCCTGTTTGGCTGCAACGATAATTTGTGGATCAGGTGTTCTTGTAATTTCGGCTTCTTGGTCAAATATCTTTGGCGATTCTTCTTTGCCAACAAGCTCCTCCAACTTCTTCTCAAGGCGTTGGCTCACCAGGTTAGCCATTTCCTCTGAAAAAAGCTCACGGTCAGACAGCACTGAAGCATTGGCATTAGCAAGAGTCGGAATGTACGGCAGGATTCCATCGACAAATTCGCTGCAGAACCTTAGCACATCTTTTGGAATGGGACTTTGGCCTAGATCTGTAGCTATGTTTGTTACTGTTCCTGATAGCCTGGTAAGGTTTGTGGCGTCCACGCCCTGCAAGTGGCTAAGCGGAGGCTTCAGGTCGTCCAATTTCGTTCCAACTAGAAACGGAACTGTCCGAGTATGCTCGAGCCTAGAGTATCCAATTCCAGATTCCCAGTATATCCACGGCCGGTTGCGGCTGTTTGGGGTCACTAGTGCAAGTACATAGTCAGCGGATTCCAGGTGCTCGTGAATATCATCAAACCATGCGCGTCCCTGAGTGCACCCGCAGCCAGCTCTTCCATCACCAGAACGCCAGATGATTACACCAGTGCATGTCCTCTGAATCAGCTCAGATAGAAGATTCGCAATGGCTTCATCTGTGTCGGTATAGCTCAGGAATACAAGCGGCTTCCCATCTTTAGGCATGGACGACTCCTAGTCATACGCCCGCGCATAATGTGCCAAAGGTTGGCACGAAACAGGCATATGGTTCTGCCTAGCATGATAAGCTGACGAAAACTATATGTCAATGCTTACTTGATTCGGTTGTATGCAACCGAGGCCTTAACCACAGATCATGGCAACACACGTAAAAAAAGCCCCCAGCAGCACCAAATCACTACCGGGGGCTATCATCCATCCAACTATCTGACCATCAAACCATCAGGCCAGACTTACTTATCGCGGCCAGCTCCAGCCTTGCCGGCTTCCTCGATGGCTGCCTGGGCAGCGGCGAGGCGGGCGACTGGGATTCGCTTGGGCGAGCAGGATACGTAGTTCAGGCCAACGCGATGGCAGAACTTTACGCTGTCCGGCTCTCCGCCGTGCTCTCCGCAGATTCCCAGCTTGATCTTCGGGTTGACCTTCCTGGCATCCTCGACGCAGATGCTCATCAAGCGGCCGATACCCTTCTGATCGATTGTATCGGTCGGGTCGGTCTTGAAGATCTGCTTGTCGATGTAAAGCGGCAGGAACCGTCCGGCGTCGTCGCGGCTGATTCCGTAGCCCATCTGGGTGAGGTCGTTGGTGCCGAAGCTGAAGAACTGAGCTTCCTTGGCGATCTCGTCGGCCGTAAGAGCGGCGCGCGGGATCTCGATCATTGTTCCGATCATGTAGTCGACCTTGATGCCCTCGGCTTCCATGGTCTTCTCGGCTATCGGGATGAGCTGTTCCTTGAGGTAGGTGAGCTCGTTAACGGTGCCGATGAGCGGGATCATGATCTCAGGATGCACGTCCATACCGGACTTCTTCACTTCGCACGCAGCGCCGATGATAGCACCGATCTGCATGTTTACGATACCCGGGAAGTAAATGGACAGGCGGCATCCGCGCAGACCCAGCATCGGGTTCTGCTCGTGCATGTCCATAACCTTCTTGAGCAACTTCTCCTTCGCAGCCAGCTCAGGGCTGTTCGGGTTCTTGCAGCGAAGCTCGGTGACTTCCACCAGCAGCTCGTTCATGTTCGGAAGGAACTCATGCAGAGGCGGGTCGATCAAGCGGACTGTAACCGGCTTGCCGCCCATCGCCTTGAAGATTCCCACGAAGTCGTTGCGCTGTAGCGGGAGCAGTTTGTCGAGAGCGGTCTGGCGGGTTGCTTCGTCCTCGGCAAGGATCATATCGGCAACCAGCGGGGTGCGCTCGGCTCCAAGGAACATATGCTCAGTGCGGCAAAGGCCGATACCCTCGGCGCCGAGGGCGATAGCGTCACCGGCATGCTCGGGTGTGTCAGCGTTCGCGCGGACGCCCAGCTTGCGATACTCGTCAGTCCAAGCCATGAATGTGCCGAAGTCGCCGGTCATTGTCGCAGGCTCGGTTTCGAGCTCGATGTTGTATACCAGGCCCAGAGTTCCGTCGATGGTGATAACGTCGCCCTCTTTGACGGTGACGCCGTTAGCAACGAACAATCTCTTCTCGTCGTCGATCTTGACTGCTGAGCAGCCGCAGACCGTTGGGATACCATACTGGCGAGCGATAAGGGCGGCGTGGCTGGTTCGGCCACCGCGGGAAGTAAGAACACCCTTAGCGGCGAGCATTCCACCGAGGTCGTCCGGGTTGGTCTCTTCGCGCACGAGGATGACTTTATCACCCTTCGCAGCCATAGCGATAGCGGTCTCGGAGTCCAAAGCAACTCTTCCAGAAGCGCCACCAGGTCCGGCGTTCAGACCCTTAGCGAACTCCTTGACACCCTTGGCGCTCTTGATCCTCGGGTGCAGCAACTGCTCGAGGGCTTCCGGCGGGACGCGCATAAGAGCTTCTTCTTTATTGATAAGGCCCTCGTTCACCATATCGATAGCGATCTTAACGGCGGCAACGCCGGTGCGCTTACCGGAGCGGCACTGCAGAATGAAGAGCCTGCCCTTCTGGATGGTGAACTCGATGTCCTGCATATCGCGATAATGCTTCTCGAGCTTGTCGGCGATCTCGCAGAACTGCTTGTAGATCTCAGGGAACTCGTTCTCGAGCTGCGCGATTTCCTCAGGAGTTCGTACGCCGGCAACGACGTCCTCACCCTGCGCGTTCTTCAGGAACTCACCGAACAGCCTGTTCTCGCCTGTGGCAGCGTTGCGTGTGAAAGCAACACCGGTTCCGCAGTCGTCGCCCATATTTCCGAAGACCATCGTCTGAACGTTGACAGCGGTTCCGAGGTCGTGTGCAATCTTCTCGCGGTTACGGTAGATGACTGCTCTATCGTTGTTCCAGCTCTTGAAGACGGCGCTGATAGCCAGTTCCAACTGCTTCATAGGATCGGACGGGAAATCTTCTCCGGTAACTTCTTTGTAATAAGCCTTGAAGCTGGCAACCAGGCCCTTGAGACCTGCAGCATCAACTTCGGTATCGACCTTGGCGCCCTTTTCTTTTTTCAGAGCGTCAAAAATCTTTTCGAAGTTCTCTTTCTTGAGCTTGGGATAATCGCCGGAAAGGACGATGTCCGAGAACATCATCACGAAGCGGCGGTAAGCATCATAAGCGAACCGCTCGTTGCCGGTGGCGGCGACAATACCCTTAAGGGTATCTTCGTTCAGACCGAGGTTAAGAACGGTGTCCATCATACCCGGCATCGAGAACTTAGCGCCGGAGCGCACGGAGACGAGCAGCGGGTTGCTGGCGTCGCCAAGCTTCTTTCCCATGTCCTTCTCAACGTCAGCCAAAGCGGCCAAAACGTCTTCCCAAAGGCCATCAGGCAACTTGCCGAGCTTGGTGTATTCGTTGCAGGTTGCGGTGGTGATGGTGAATCCGGGCGGTACCGGAAGACCGATATTGGTCATCTCCGCCAAGTTAGCGCCCTTGCCACCGAGCAAGTCGCGCATAGTCGCGTTACCTTCTCTAAACAGGTATACGCGTTTCGTGTCTGCCATGCGGTATTTCCTCCTGTATGTTAACTAGCAGAAAGCTGTTTGTGTACCAACCATGTATCTTAAACATGCGACCCCCTGAATCCTGCCATAATTTGTGAATTTACAAACATTTAGGTATTGGTTTACGGACCTAAGCGGGCGTGGCATACGTATCATTAGCGAGTAGCGTGGTGATTACGTAATTGTTGGGAGCGGAGAATGAGCGGAAAGATATCGGGATTTATAGTGCGGTTGATGACTATAGCCATTGGAATGCTGTTGATATGTGCGCCGGTATGGGCGGAAGGCGGCGAGCCTGCTTACCCCTACCATGGTGTCCAGTTCGATAAATTTGTGGATCAATCGTTTGCTTATTCGGGACCTAGTGAGCCGAAGCGGTTCTACGATTGGATGGACAGGGCCTACCGCGAGACACGCAGCCGAATTCCAGGTAATAAAAGCCTTCTTTTGGGAGACTTCCTGGCATCCAGACGAGCATTACTCACTGCAACAAAAGACCCTGCGAAGAAGTCAGCAACCGAGATTGAAGTATCCGCAAACGTGCATAAGCTCATAAAAGCCATGATCCCTCGCTTCAGCTTGGATAGAGGGTTCGAGTTCAGGAATGTGGTGAAGTATGGGGAGCGGCAATGCTTCCTGCAATCAGTTCTCATAGCAGGAATGCTGCAGCGGATGGGTATGAACGCAGGCGTGGCTATGGTTTACAGGAACATCACCGGCCAGCCCACCAACAACGGTCACGCAATTACCCTGCTCAAGCTGCCGGATGGCAAGTCCATCATCGTAGATGCTTCTGAGCCGGAACCGTTTGCCAGGCATCAGGGACTGTTTGTGAGGACACGCGGATATCAATACGTGGATCCCGTGTATGTCAAGAAATCAGATATGATCTCGTTCTACAGGGCGTCGGGCAGGATCGAGAAGATCAACACAGACAGGGTGCATGGGCTGGACCTGTCGTTCCTTGACTCACAGTTCTGGTTCTACAGAGGCGAGC
>JAJFTD010000003.1 GCA_021373255.1 bacterium | reverse complement strand
CAATACTGCTCCATTGCCTTATATGTCGATGCCTGGCTTTGGGAGAAGTGGAACTCCGGGAACTCATCCATCAACTTGTTGACGGTACTAAATGTGTCATGAGTAACACTCACGGTATCCTGCCAGGGCCACATCCAGTTCATATCTATATGCGCGTGACCGCAGCAGTGGATGGTATAATCCTTGGCTACTTTGCCTATGGGGGCGAGAATGCCCTCTGCCTCGGTAACTGCTTTGGCGACATCAATTGCTCCACTGGTGGAAATAGCGTTGGAGACATGCTCAACAGACTTAACTATCAGACTCTCCCACTCGCTCTTCTTCTCAGGAAGAGCATCGGCGAAAGCCCGGGCAAAACTGATTTCTGCATTAAATCGCTCCATAAGTGCAGCCAGGCTCTTCCTGGACTGATCAATATCATGAAGCAGATTATGGAATTGCTCCGAAAACGACATGGTGACTCCTCTTATACAACCCTAGATAACGTAGTTAAACAAAACAATAGTTAACCGGCCGTATGCAGATATCCTCCACAGCTACAGATCAGAAATGAAACAATATTTGCGCAGTGCTCAAACCCTTTACACGCCGTGCCGCATTGAGTATAGTAGACACATACCATGTTGCTGTAAAGTTGTAAAGAGGACTGCTGATACTTATGGATTTTGGACTACTGCGTGAGCTGCTGGAATCGGTGAAAGATGGTAATGTCGATATCGACGATGCCCTCGGACGGCTGCGTACGCTTCCTTATGAAGATATGGGTTTCGCCAAGGTGGATAACCACCGGCACCTGCGTAACGGTTTCCCTGAGGTGGTATTCTGCCAGGGGAAGACGACCGACCAGGTGGTGGCGATAATGAAGCGGCTTTCCGCCGGTAACAAGTGTGTGCTCGGAACTCGAGCGGATGCTGATGTGTTTGAGGCGGTTAAGCGTGAGATGCCTGATGCTTGTTACAATGTACTCGCGCGAGTGATAAGTGTGGGTAAGCCGATGCGTTCAGCGGAAGAGACTGCAAACGATGAGGATTATGTGATGATCGTCTGCGGGGGAACCTCGGATATACCTGTAGCCGAAGAGGCCGCCGTCACCGCGACTGCGCTGGGGAGCAGGGTTGAGACATCTTATGATGTAGGAGTAGCCGGGCTTCACAGGCTTCTCGATCAGAAAGAGCGCATACTTAACGCAAATGTCGTGATAGCGGTCGCCGGTATGGAAGGTGCGCTTGCAAGCGTGGTCGGGGGTCTGGTGAGCAGGCCGGTAATAGCTGTGCCGACCAGCATCGGCTATGGCGCAAGTTTTAACGGTCTGGCGGCGCTTCTTTCAATGCTCAACTCCTGCGCTGTGGGTGTGAGTGTAGTTAATATTGATAACGGCTTCGGCGCTGGTTATCTGGCGCATATGATTAACAGGGGCAAGAGTTGAAAATAGCATATTTCGATTGTTTCGCCGGGATAAGTGGGGATATGACACTCGGCGCGCTGGTGGATGCGGGCGCGAATTTCGATTCACTCAAGAATGAACTGGTTAAACTCGGAATCAGCGAGTATGAGATCAGGGCTGAGAAGGTTGTCCGGCGAGGGATTTCGGCGACTGATGTGTCCGTGGATGTACACCACCATCACCACGGCGAGCACGGGCACCACGGTCGCAGCTTTACTGCCATTCGCGATACCATCCAGGCCAGCACACTCACTGATGGCGTTAAAGCACGTGCGATTGCCATATTCAAGCGGCTCGGTGAGGCTGAGGCCAAGATCCACGGCAAGGACATCGAAGAGATACATTTTCATGAAGTAGGGGCGGTGGATGCGATTGTGGACATAGTCGGTGCGTGCATCTGCCTTGATCTGCTTGGGATCGAGAAGATATACGCTTCTCCACTGCCCACTTTCCACGGCACGGTGCAGACGGCTCACGGCACTCTTCCCCTACCCGCCCCCGCCACCGCAGAACTGCTGAAAAATGCTCCATGGCGCGAGCTTGGAATCGAAGGAGAAATCATAACCCCCACCGGCGCCGCCATTCTCGCTGAACTATCCGATGGCTTCGGGCCGATGCCGGGGATGGTGACGCACTCCATAGGCTACGGGTCCGGCAAGAAAGACTTCGGCATAGCCAACGTGCTGCGGGTGATGGTTGGCGAGAGCAAATCCGCACCTGTGCAATATCACGAAGTAACCGTGCTCGAAAGCAACATCGACGACCTCAGCCCACAGATATACGAAGTGGTAATGGAGCGTCTATTCGCCGCCGGAGCGCTGGACGTCTACCTGACCCCCATCCAAATGAAAAAGAACCGCCCCGCCACCCTGCTCTCCGTCATCTGCGCCCCGCAAGACGTGGAAACGCTGGGCAAAATCATCTTTGAAGAAACATCCACCATCGGAATCCGAATAGACACCCGCAACCGAATGTGCCTGCCAAGGGAGATTACAACCGTCCAAACTCAATTCGGCCCCATAAGACTCAAAGTCGCACGGCAGGATGGGCAGGTGGTAAACGTTCAACCCGAATACGATGATTGCAAAGCTGCCGCTGCCGAGCATGAGGTGCCTGTTAAGAGAGTGCGGGATGCGGCGGTGGTGGAGTTTTATAGGGCTGATTGATTGCTGGTTTCTTCGGAGTTATGCGGTTTCGTTTCGGGAACAAGTTCCCGAAACACCGAAAGTGTCGGTATCAACAGCTTATGGCCCGACTGTACATACCAGGATTGCTCCATATTACAACTGGCGGTTCTGGGGAAATAGCATCGTTCCTCTTTTTGCGCGATAGGGGGTCGTATGATGAAACTTATCTGGATTATGCTTGTGCTTGTCTTATTGACGAATGTTTGCTTTAGTGACTCTGGCCAATTGGCAAAGGATACTGAAACAACGTTGAAGCCATTCGATGGAGCGGGAGCACTCAGGAAAGAAGGCATCAAATCTGCCTCGGACATCGAATCTGCTGTGGTTATGGTTTTTGATGCGAATGCGTATAAGATTGCTTATGATACTGATCGAAAGTCAGTACAGCGTCTATACAAGGTTTTCGACCGGATTTACTATCTCGCGCCGATCGGATGGCCTTGGGGACCAACGGGTGCTTGGGGTGACTTGATATTGAATCTCAAGTCCGGCAAAACAATATGGTTTCCCTTTGGTTTCGCTAGAGTTGATGAGAACCATAATCCCGAATATGCGTTCTTTTCGAAAAGTTTGACTGCACCCGATTTTCCACCATTCTTCTGTGATCTCGTGAGAAGCCCTAAAGCTATTGCGTTGGATGGAAGTGTTCCATATCTGGATGTTGATCACATAGATGTATTACCTGAACATATAACTGATCGTAGTCCAAAGTCCATATCACCTGGATCTCAAGAAGGTAAAGCACTGCTTAATAAGACCCAGGCTATAATTGATTGCCTTGACCCTCGCGCAGATTTCGCAGCAATAGTCAGCCAGAATGATATAATCAACGCCAGCACGAAGTTTGGGGTTGTCAGCCTGGTATTAAAGACACCAATTAAACTCGATGCCTATCTGTTTGATGGTCACAAGCCATCTGAGATCGAGCTTGTTGGTCTATTTCGCACTGGAATACAACAGAAGGCACTTGAATGCGACAAGGTGTATGTAATGGACTTCTGCAACTATTATCCGCCAGTGATTATCATGCGAGACAAATCTAACCAGTATTACCTGTTCCATACTCTGAATAAGAAATTTGTGGAAGGTTATATACCCGGCCAGAATCATGAGGTTCCCACAGGTTACAAGAGCCCGGAAGACCTCTACAAGGAGCTTCAAGAGCTTTCTAAGGTGGCCTATGAGAAACGGGATATAAAGAGCGGGAAGTAGGCAGTGTAGGTTCTGTGCTTCTGTGCTCCTGGACTGCTTTTCGTCCCGGAGCACATATCGTGTCGGGATTTGTGGAAGTAGACATGTTGGCACAAGCGGTAAGCCCGGCAGGCCTAAACCTCCGGGCTGTTTATCTTCTTGTTTATTGCTGCTCTTCAGCGGTCTTCTTGACCAGAGGCATGATTGCCTTTTCCAGTGTGTCTTCGTTGTCGCCGATGTTTACGTTGTCGAAGAGGTGCCACTTCTCTACATAGGTGGTGGACTTACCTGGATCAAGAGTTGCCAAGTGGCCCAGGGTTTCTACTTCGATTGTGTCACCGGCGGTGTATGTCTCGAAGTTGCAGCCGAAGTCTGGATAGTTGGCGCCTTCGGCGTAGGGGAAGCGCTTTACGAACAGCGTGCCCTCGCGGTGGTAGGCTGCCCAACCCTGTTTGTTGGCTGCACCGATTTTCTGCGGGTCGGGATATTTGGCATCACACCGCAGCTTTATGAACTTCTTGCCGAACGTCCAGCGTGGGTCACTCATATTTGTGAAGTGCCACAAAACCAACTGGCGCGCGGGCAGGAGGTAGTCATCATGTGAGATGAACGGTTCCTGCGGGAAGATGCAGGTGCCGCCACAGTTCATAACGCTCAGCGCCCACGGGGCCAGCTCAATCGGCCATACGCCTGTGTTCTTCAGGATGTGCGTCACAATCACGCCCGTCCCCTCGCGCTCTAGTTTGACATACATCTCTTTGCGAATCAGGGAAGCCGGTTCCACATTTCCTACCGCTCTTACGGTGCTGTTGCCAATGGTCTCGACCTTCACCGGATCGTTATCGGGAGCATAGCTTCTCGGGCTCACCTCAGGAGCGTGCCAAAGCCTATGACCACCCCAAGGGTGCCAGTCGCCCAGTTCATTCTTTACCACATTCTCAGGGCCCAGTTCAGCGAAGATGTTGGTCCCGCCGATATGGCGGTAGCAGATCACCCTCGGTCCGAGGTCGGCTGTGACGAACACTTCTGTGGTGTCGTTTGACAGCCTATAGCATTTCCCGTAGTGGGAATAAGTGGTCTCCTCGATCTTGACGGGGTGCTTGTCCATTATATGTTGTTCCTCCATGCACTGCGCTTGCTTGTTCTAAAGCGGGGTTCGACACCAGGGGCAATATAACCTTCACACCCAACAGGATACTCTTCGAAGTAACATACCAGGAAAACCAAAGGCCTAATCATGAACGCCCAACACCCAAGCATTCATAATTACCTTCTCATTCCCAGTATTTGTGGTCCAGACTCCTGTATTGCACCGCTTCTGCTATGTGCTCCGCACTATAGAGGCTGCTAGTTCAACTTTACCACATTTACCGCAAGAGCGTTCAAAGTCGGTGAACTGTTATTAAAATCAAGAATTCCTCTAGCGGATACATAGTCACCAAGTTTAATATCTGTATATCCCGGAGCCACTACCTTTATCCGATAACCGGATCCATCGTTAAGGTAAAGATCGTCAGAACCTAACAAGACAACCTTGCCCCAGAATTTGAAAAGCATATTCTGGCAGGCATTGACCATAATAGGATCGGTGGCATTCCTGCAAGCGACGCCGTAGACTCTCGCAACCTTGTAATCTTTGGAATCAGTTGTTGAAAGGCCTGCTGTGTCAGATGCGGTCACTACCACTGTGTTAAGACCAAATGCCGATGCAGCCACAAACTGCCCAGCCCAAACGCCTTCAGTCAAAGCTAGGCCAATACCATCGGCGTTCACCGACATTATCCCACTTCCATCGTTTGAAATCACCCGTACCTGCACAATATCACCCGGCGCTACCATGGGTGGTGACAGAACGATTGATTGAATCGTGGGCGGCAAAGTATCCAGGATAATGCTTGCGGATGCGACATCGGACACATTGCCAGACGCGTCGCGGAATTGAACAGAGACGGTGTGTAATCCGTCCGCACCTGATAAAGTCCAAGCATAGCTGGCTACGAAGGGCTGCCAAGGCTTGTTTTCGATAACGCTATCGTCGCTAACCCGCATTTCGGCAACATTTCCACTGTCGTCCGCGGCGGAAAGTAACAAATTCACCGTTTTGCTGGTTGCATAAGCCACACCGCTATTTATTGTTATTGACCCTATGGGCGAAATGTCGTCGAATACAGCCGTTACCGGTTCAGGATTTGTTGCGGCATAACCAGTCCCGAGTTGCCCCGATGAGTTATCACCCCAAGCCCATATCGTACCATCACTCTTTATGGCAAAAGAGCATAACATGCCTGCCGCCACCTTCGTGACTGTTCCTGAAAGACCGGCTACTTGAACGGGAGTATATTGGTTAGTGACATTGCCATTTCCAAGCTGACCATAAGAATTAACTCCCCATGCCCAAATACTGCCGTCATTTTTGAGGGCCAAGACATGGTCACCGCCGTCCGCTGCCATCGTGAAATCACACAGTCCGGGAATTTGCATAGGTAATGGATGTTTAATACTATCGGTAGTTCCAATGCCAAGCAATCCATGTAAATTGGATCCCCATGACCAAACCGTCCCATCATCCTTTATTGCCATCGCATGGTATATTCCCGCAGAGATCGATGCAACATTCGATAAACCTGAAACCTGCCTCGGAACTGATCGTCCTCCCTCACTGCCAATAGCGCCATAAAGGTTCGATCCCCAACCCCACACAGTCCCGTCGTTTTTAAGGACCATCGTGGAATTATATCCGGCTGCAACGTCAGATACACCCGATAGATCGGCGGGTTGAACAGGCACCGCTTTGCCATATGTGGTTCCGTCACCCAGTTCTCCATTTGAATTAGAACCCCAAGTTCGTACGGTACCATCTAGCATAAGTGCAGCATTGTGGGTGGACCCAGCGGACACATACTTCACGTCTGTCAACCCCGATACCTGCACCGGCACATTTGAGCTTGTGCTGCTGCCATTACCTAACTGGCCGTAAGAACCACTACCCCAAGCCCACACCGTGCCATCATTTAGAGTTGCCACGCCGTGCATACTACCAGTTGCTACACTGGCAACACCAGTCATATTCGGTATCGGTAAGGGAGATAGTCTCGCGGTCCTGGAACCATCACCGAGCTGACCATAATAATTGTCACCCCACGAAAGTGCAGTACCATCGTTCTTTGAAGCAACGGTGAACATTTTATAGATTCTTGAATAATACAGATAAGAACCATAACCAATGCTGGTGACTCCCGATATCCCCGGAACCTTTACCGGAAG
The DNA here is from genome assembly GCA_021373255.1 of bacterium. Taxonomy (GTDB): domain Bacteria; phylum Armatimonadota; class UBA5829; order UBA5829; family UBA5829; genus UBA5829. The sequence continues at coordinate 16,314 of JAJFTD010000003.1, read as the reverse complement.
TAATTGCTTAGGAGATACACCATTGCCGAGTTGGCCATTGGCATTACTCCCCCAGACCAACACTGTTCCATCGCGCTCCACAACCACCGAGTGTGCCGAAGATGTGCTGTTTCCTGCCGCGACCGCAACCGCGTTTGATACACCTGACACCTGATACGGAGTTGTACGGTATGTGGGATTAAGACGAACACCGAGCTGGCAATAAGTATCGTCACCCCAATCCCACACCGTACCGTCATCCTTAATAGCTATTGTATGGGAATCGGATGCAGCAACGGCGCTAACCGGCGAGAAACCTGTGACTAACGCAGGGTTGTATCTGTAATTAGTTGTTCCATCACCAAGTTGGCCACGTAAATTAGAGCCCCATGCCCAAAGAGTGCCATCGCTCATTATTGCGAATGTGTGGTTGCCTCCGGCTATTATGGACTTCACGCCAGCTAAACCCGGAACAACTGTCGGATTATGTGAATTAATGCCGGTGCCATTACCGAGTTGTCCGCTGCTGTTGAGCCCCCAGGCCACCACCGTTCCATCAATTTTCAAGGCTAATGTGTGTGCATTACCCGCTGCGATGCCTATCACATCTGATAGTCCGGAGATTTGTTGAGGGATGGAATGGTTATTGGTTGTTCCATCTCCGAGTTGGCCGTAATTGTTGAATCCCCAGGTCCAGACTGTTCCGTCATTCTTAAGAGCAACGGTGTAACCGGCTCCCGCTGCTACGGCTACGACTCCACTCAACCCTGTCACTGCCGTCGGCGAACTGTGCTGGTTGATAGTGCCATCGCCAAGTTGGCCGTAACTGTTATCGCCCCAGGCCCACACTGTTCCATCGTTCGTCAGAGCTACAGTATGAGTAGTCCTTGAGAACACCGCGACCACCCCGGTAAGCCCCGATACTTTTCGAGGCAATGACCTTGTTATGGTTGTGCCATCGCCTAGTTGACTGTAATTATTATCCCCCCAAGCCCATACTATTCCATCACCTCTCAGAACGGCTGAGTGTAATGATCCGGCCGTGGCGGCGATGGGATTTTGGCTTCCAATACACGCGACTGTTACGCTAACGCACGAACTAACGTAGCCCAAAGTCAAATTTCTTGCTCGGGCGTAATAGGTCGTGGTCACTGTTGGACTGACCTGCACGGTGCCCGAGCCAACGAATTGCCCACCGCAGCTTCCTGCATACCAGTCGACTACTTCGCCGGCACCAACGGTAGCGGATAGTGTAGACGAACCTCCTGGTAAAATTATTTTAGGAGTTGCTGATATATTAGTCGGTGCACAAGGTAGTATGCAAATATCAGCACCCATCGTTGAGTCCATGGTGGAGATGTTGGTGACGGTAACTCCCGTGGACGCTCCTGAATACAACCGAGAGTTAGGGACGCTATCATCGGTAAAACTAGAATTATTACCACTGTAGAAGAGATCAGTCAGAGATCCGTAGCAGTGAGCCATTAACGAACAAACAGGACTCGCTTCCTCAAGCACCACGCCCTGATGTCTACCAGGAATATACGCGTTCGACCAAACAGAGGTATCTACATGCAGGATGGCAAGTGCACCAGTCCATGTTCCTAAGTATCTTTCCATTCCTTGATCCCAGCCTGTGGAGCAACGGTTCTCGATGAGAAAATACTCGGTGGTTCCTCTCGGTGCAAGTTTGACTGCCGCGTCGCGCGCGGAAAGAGACGATGGAAAGCTGCATGTGCCCTCTGGATTTACCCTCGGCGTCGACCAGCCAAGATACTCTCTGCACCAGGCATCCATACCCACCGGAGTGGTCCCTGAGTAAGCATCCGTTGCCGTACGACCCCAGGACCCGAACGACATTAGCGAAAAAGTGCCAAGACCTGCATTGGTGTAAGTGGTATCATAAAGATCGGGCAGATCGTAGAGTGAGTGGCCAAGTTCATGGCAAATAACACCAATTGGATGCTGGACTCCGGCGTCGTTCAACTCACCGTTTAGAGCCCAACGCTGAACTATTTTGCCCTGAACCGAGATACTTACCCCACTCCATTGACCATGACCCCAGATATTCGGAGTTTTTGTGCTTCCCGATGCCTCGTAGCCTGCGAGAATAAAGTAGATCGCTACCTCACCGGATTTCAGTATGCCGTCACCGTCCACATCCAATGAAGCAAAGTCTACATAGGCTGACGCGGCAGAAAACGCAGAGTTGATCCAGGCGCTTTCGACAGTGTAGTCCCATTCTTTCCCACAATTCGGGTGGTTCTGTGGAACAGTTACCGTCACTATGCCGGGTGGGTTGTCCGGCTGAGTGTGTGGAACCGGCTGCATCGACACTATGCCGAATGAGTTGTCATTATAGAAATTCGCTACTGACTTCTGGCCTGGATCAGTGGAAAATATGGTGGCATCCCAGGTCGTTCCTGAAGTGATCAAGGTTCTGTCGGCAAAGTTTACTAGAATAATGAGTAGTTTTTTTGGACCTGACACCGGCTGTGGCTCAGTATAGCCGACCGTCGATAATACTACGCCTGTGGATTGTACAGTGCGTGCTGGCGTCAAATGAGCGGGAATACTCTTCGGTGGAGCAATCCCGGGCTTCACCACAACACCCGATGGGGTCAGAGTCCCATTCGCTTTTCTTTCAGCATATTCCCAAGAACCGGTAGACTCTTTTCGCACAATGGTATAGCCATCTTGCGTTTCGACCCAACCCTGGTGTTCATCACCCCTAATATGCGCAATAAATGCCTGTCCTCCTGGTTGTTGAACCCAGATTGGGTCAGGACTGGCGGGGTTTGCCAAAGCAGAAGTAGAAAACAGAGTCGGGATCACTATCGCAAACAAGAACACCCGAATCAGCCATGTATCACGCAACATCGTCACCTATCACTCCCCATAGCAAAGCAGCCTAGCGGCATTTATAAATGTATTATGAACTACGGATGTCAACCTGTCAAGTTTAGAATTGTATCGATACCCACAAAAAAGCGGATTAACTCAACAGGAATGCAACCACAGAGTGCCTACCGGGTCTCGTTGCGCAATACACACACGTTATTTGCATCTATCATTATCTATTATTAATTAATGCAATATGGCCTGAGGTATACATATTGGCACAATGTTATTGGGAAGGAATTGAATGCCACATTGCTGAAATGTAAAACATCAATCATAACATCTTGTTTAGGCTAACACCGACGAGGAAGTGGCTTTCATGACCATCCAGGTGTCGCTTGATACCGTTCCACTGACAGATGCGATGCTCCTTGCAAAATCCGCAACAGATAGCTTCAATTCAGCAAAAGAAGCATGTGTGTCACCGACTATCAGGTTCGGATGGTCTGAACAGAGAAAAACAATATGACCGAAACCGATGTTATTTCTCAGACGAGACAGGTATACGAAACAACCGCTTCGGACTATGCTGCAAAATGGTTCGATTGCTCGGTGATGGAGCCGCTGCTCTCAATTTTCGTTGATACCCTTGGCGAACCAAAGACAGTTCTCGATGCTGGATGTGGACCGGGCAGAGATGTTCAGGCAATGGCAAAGCAAAACATTGATGTCGCAGGTATAGATTGCTGCAAAGCAATGATTCGAGAAGCAAGAGCAAGAGTACCTAATTGCTGCTTCATGCAGATGGATATGCGGCGACTGAATTACCCTCCAGAGATATTTTCGGGCGTATGGTCATGTGCTTCTATTCACCACATTCCATATGAAGAAATATTTGGCGTTCTTAGTGAGTTTGTGAGAATTCTCAGAACCGGCGGTATATTGGCACTAAGCGTTGAACTCGGCGAAGGCGACTACATAGATGATATAGGCAGATATATCAAACGCTACACTGAATCTGAACTTGCTCAATTGTTACAGCGCGCAGGGTTCGGATCGATCAAACGTTATTGCTTAACTGATGCCCTGGCGCGTCCGAAGAAGTGGTTGAATGTTATCGCAAAGAAAACTCAATATCTGGCGGGTGGGCTTGATAACCGAGATTGTATATTTTGCCCGGATTCCAGGTTTGATCTAAATCACGAGATGGGGCTTGCAGGTGTCGGCTCAGTGCTCTGGGCTAACGAAAATTTTTATCTCACCCCGGACATCGCACCCCTTGTTGAAGGTCACTTGCTCTTAACCAGCATAAATCACCACGTTTGTTTTGGGGATATGCCTGTGGGATCAGTTCCCGCAATTAACAACGCCAAAAATTATGTTCGGTCGCTTTTCAATAAGGCTTATAACGCAACTACCATTTTTATGGAGCACGGTCCTGCGCAATGCGGAATGGCTGGGGCATGCGTAGACCATGCGCACCTGCACTGCCTGCCTTGCGATTTACAGATTCGGAAAACTCTAGAAAAACACCTCGGAAGCGGCAAATGTTGTTCGATAGGTGATTTAGCAGCTATACATGACGCCGGGCAATCATATGTCTATATCGAAGAGAGTGATGGTAAGGAATGGGTTTATCCCACTGATGTTATTCCCTCACAATTTTTACGGCAGGTAATTGCCAAGATCCTGGATAAGCCGACATGGCGCTGGCAAGATGATTGCCGATCAAATAATGTGCAGCGCGTCTTTAATGCCACTCTCAGGCATCTTTCAGCCTGCGTTCCGCAGGTTTCAGCATCAAGAGGTGATACTAATGAAGTGTAATAGCACGCTTACTCTACGTGATCTCGGTGAAAGGCGTATCGTTCAGGAACTGATCATTCCACGTTTCCCCGCACTGGCAGATCACATCGTTGCTATTGGAGACGATGCTGTTGTGCTTCCACCTGTGCCAGGAGATCAAGCCATCGTGCTTACTACCGATCCATGCCCAACACCTGTCGTATGCCTTATTGAGCAGCCCGATATGTTCCATTACGGCTGGATGACCATGCTGATTAATGTTAGCGACCTGGCTGCTATGGGCGCACGACCTACAGGACTTTTAGTATCCACGGTTATGCCTGAGACGATGCTCTGCCGGGACTATATGCGCTTTCTCGATGGGCTCGAAGAGGCAAGTAAGATATGGGAATGTCCGGTGCTGGGAGGCAATATCAAAGATGGAAGCACGTTTACTGCTACGGGCACTGCCATTGGTATGGTCAAACCCGAACATGCTATGCGCAGAAACAATGCAAAGCCGGGCGACCTGGTCTGCGTAATTGGCGAGATGGGACTTTTCTTTGCAGCTATCATTTCTCATCTATACAAGATTCAGCTTGATAAACAAGACACTGAAGCAATAACGGCTGCTTTACATCGACCAATGGCAAAATTGTCTGAAGGAATTGCCATGGCTGAGTCCGGTCTTGTAACTGCATGTATGGATAGTTCTGACGGGGTTGGAGGATGCCTTTATGAACTGGCAACTGCAAATTCCGTAGACATTATAATAGCTGGCATATCTCTTCGATCAAATCGGACTGTAGAAAGAGTGGCTAAATCGGCGATGATTGATCCACGCAAGCTGATGCTCGCGTGGGGCAGTTGGGAACTAGTATGCACGATACGGCCCGATGCGTTATCTACTCTTCAAAAACTGATGCTGCCATTTGGCACCACCATTTCAGCCATCGGTGAAGTCCAGCACGGCACGGGTAAAGTATGGTTCGAAGAAAATGAACAAACACGTGAACTGACTAATTTTGCTTCAGAACGCTTCTCGGCTACATCAATGTTCACTTATGGCCTGGATGCATACATGGAATGGTTCCTGTCTGAACCACTCACGACGTAATGAAAGAGGTTGGGCATGTATGATTGGGATGTATTCATTAGTCATAGCACCAAAGACCACAAGATCGTCTTGCGACTGGCGAACAATCTGAGAAAGAACGGCGTGAGAGTTTGGCTCGACGATTGGGAGATGAAACCAGGAAGCGGCCTTATCAGGAAGATTGATGAAGGTTTGGCAAAAAGCCGCTGGCTCTTGGTCGTGCATTCCAGCAATTATGTCGAGTCGAAGTGGTGTGAGCCAGAGTGGCAGGCGATGGTTGGGTCTTTCATCGAGAATCAATCATGGCGTGTGCTCATTATCACTTTGGATAATACGCCAATAAGCCCTTTGTTGAGTATTCCATTCCGCCTTAAGAATAACTGGAAAAGCGTATACAAAGCACTCCAGCCATACGTTACCATCCGCGAATATTGCGAACAGGTTACTCAGCGACCTATAACCGACTGGGCCTACGGCACTTCCGGCTACGAGATTGAACCTGCGGATCTGCTTCCTATCAGGATCACATCTGTGGGATTTCAATCCGGCGAGATAATACAGCCGCTCCGTATTGAGTTTCCAATACCCGGTGAAGAGTTTCAAGAAATAATTGCGGGTGAGAGACACTCAGAGACCAGAACAAGCGTAGTGCTCGGCGAGGCTGGTGTTGGCAAGACAACCATGTGCAGGCTGTTCTGCCACAAGCTGGCAAGATGGGCGAATTCCAAATCCAGAATCCCGATTTATGTTCCGCTGGGAATGTGGGAACGTGGCAGTAGTCTTGAGCGACTACTCGATCAACAGGTCGGTCTAGTATCATTCCAGGAACTCAATCAGGCGGTAAGAGACGAAGGTGGACGTTTACTCATATTCTTCGACGGATGGAATGAACAAAATGCCGAGCAATTGGAACACGTCTCGAAACTATGCCGTAAGTGTATGGAAACAGGAGATGCCGACATTGTTGTTACGTCACGACCTGTCGTCTCGCTGGACAGTATCATCTGTTCCAGAGACAGCACCAGATACTTCGAAATACAACGGTGGACAGATGAACAACTCCACTGCTACTTTTCCAAGAACGGGAGAGCACATCTGCTTCAAGACAAAGTTCCTGACGCGGTCCGGAACTGCTTGCGGTTGCCCTTGATCGCGTCAAGATTGCTAGCCAGCTTGGAGGCAGATCAGGCTATTCCCTCATTTCTGTCGGTATCGCAAGTCTTCGATTATTTACTGAAGAAATTCATCGCACAGCAGAAGAACCGGGCTGTCAGGCAACCATCATCACAACTGCTCGATAGACTTGAAGATTATCTCTGCAAACTAGCTTTACGGATGACCAATGATCGCATAGTGCAGATAAAAGGAGAGGTTTTCAAACGCATATTGAGCGAAGAGGACTCGTCTGAGTTTGAGTTACTTCTCAGATTTCTAATCGATTCGGGGCTTATGCGGCGCACAGGTACAACAGTCGTCCTGGATCCTGAGGCGGAAGTGACAGCCATGGAGAATCTAGATATCGCATTTCTCCATCAGGCTTTCCAGGAATATCTTACCGCAAAGGCTATTATGAGCAGAAAGCAGGACATTCCCTTGAATGCCTCACATGATGCTTTCTGGCGAGAAGTGCCAGTCTACATAGCTCAGAGTTACGAGGATGCCAACGAACAACACGAGTTTGCTGAGGAGTTCTTTCGTCAAGGTGACTATCTTACATGTGCGCGAGTTTTGCAAGAGATAAGCGATCCCGGCTATCAAACAAAGCTCAGAGAGAAGTTGATAGAGGTTCTTGCGGACCAACTGATAGAAAAGCATCCATATCAGTATATTATAGAGACTTACAGATTGCTTGGTATTGCAGGCCGTGATGCGTTAAGGTGTTGTCTGCATAATAGCACATCCCAAATGCACACTGTATTTGCTGAGCCTGAAGCTCACCTACTGAACAAGCCCCCAGAAGATGCGCGGGAAGATGACTGGTGTTTATTTGGAAGATCCATTTATTATCTGGGTGAAATCGGCGACATTTGGCTTGCTCAATATCTAAGCAAACACGTGGAAGAAATCACAAGTATTCACCTGCGCTATCATGTGGGTGAAGCATTGCTTTCGTTGGCAAGAATACATAAACTCAACAAAAACTCGGTTCAGCCGTTAGGAGCAGCAGCAAAGAAGCTAATATCTACTGGGGATGACCCTGTAGTTTTCGCCTATGGTCATGCCACTTTGCGCGCATTGGATTATGCGATTCCGACAGACACAAAAATAACTCGTCCGTTAAAAGACTTCCTTTTAAACAAAGTAAACACTAGCGACGCGCATTTTAATGATGAGTTCTGGCAGCGCGCTCATGGTGCAGAAGCATTCTCAGAATTTGCTGACACCACCAGTTGCGTGGACGTTCTGACCAGGCTGTTCCAAGCGGAAGACAAAGCTGATTACAGCCACTATTGGATATCTGGCTATAGTCCCGTCCAATCCGCGACTTTGAAGGCTGCGATGAGATCCATGGACCGACATCCTGGGAGCACGCAGGAGTGGAAGTGTTTTCTTGAGGGTATCTTTCAATCAAATCGTATTGATAGCAATACTCATGGGAACAAGTGGGCCATTAATCTTGTGGAGCGACTATTAGTCAGGTGGTACACGAGCAAAGAGGATCAGGATTGGATAAACAAATGGTCTAAATCAAATTGTATAGGCCCCAACATTCGCAAGGCACTTATGAACGCCTTATATCTTGCAACATAACGGCGGTAAGTATGGAAGCCCCCGACAGGAATCGGGGGCTTCTGTCTGCCCAGCATCTGAATAGTATCCAATTTACCAAATCTATGGTACCAATTGGATATCCTGATCAGTCTTTCCGGTTGTTACAGAAACATCAGTTGTCGTTATATGACCACCATTTGCATCTGTTACAGTAATCTTATAGGTTTGGTTCGGAGGCAATTGACTTAAGCAGTATTGTCCCTCATCGAACTCGTCATTCAAGGTTGCCGCATCGCCGGCAGAAAGTACAGGATCGGCACGTGTTTCACCAGGTCGTCCGTAAACAGCAGGCAATTCCAATCCAGAAGACACTCTTACATAAACCTTTGCTCCCTGCACAGGATTACCGTTGCTGGATGTGATCTTACCATAAATCGATGCAGAAACTGGTGGCGCCGGATTGGTATCTGTTGTCTGGCAACCAGTTCTTGCATTATCTCGATGGAATGTCGGCCAAGGCCATCTTGCACTGTTTGGCACAAATGTCTGACCCGAAGGGAGTGAATACAGATTGGTTTTATATATGCCATCAGTACTACCGATTATCATGCTTACTTGCGTCCCATCCAAAGAACAGATTGCGGGTGTTGATTCAATCTTTACACCAGCAGAACCGGATTGCTTGCACACCCATACTTTAGCAATCGGACCATTAGCGTGATTGTATCCGTCCGCCCACAGGGCATAGACTCTTCCATCTGCGCAAGCTACCACAATCTGTGGGCTGCCTGTATTCATCACATCCGCAATCGCAGGAGAGGCGACAACCTTTGAGCCTGCTGTCCAAGACAGTGATATTCCTTCAAATGGCCATCCTGTAATTGGTGTTCCATCAGATTTCACTGCATAAACTCTATTGTTATTGCACCCAACAACAACACATCGTTGACTATTCAATTCCGTAATGACCGGCGATGATTTCTCACCCGTTGAAGACGCTAATTGGTAGTAAGTCCAAGTTTGTGTGGAGCTAAGCCACATGTAAAGTCTGCCTCCATAAGTGCAAACGGCAATGTCGTTATCACTGTCGCTATCTATCAAGCCAATTGCTGGTGAGCTCATAATAGCAGAATCAGTTTCTTTTGGCCATGTCGAACCAGATGGATATGTATCTGTATCACCCCAAGAATCGCCACAGAATGCGAAAAGTGGCGAGTCATGTTGAGACCCTACAACAGCATCTGGAAAACGATTTGTATCTGCAAAGTAATTCACATCACCAAGAGCAACACTTGAGAACCAAATAGACGAGGCTTCAGTGCCGGTCAATTGCCTCCAGAGGTAAGGGCCGCCGGCCGGGTTCCAGGAAAACACATAGCATGACTCATCGCCCGCAACGACTTCAAGTGTGCCGTCAAGATTAGCATCACCAATCGCCGCTGCGACGCCCCAAAAATTGTAATCAGCTGTTACAGGCCATCCTGCAATTGGCTTAAATACCGAAGCGTCTGCATCATAACCAAACGAATGAATTGTATTTCCAGAATAATCACTGTTTGTTGGCGCAATCAGCTCCAAGTGAGCATTATCAACACTGCTCAAACCATCAATGTCAGCAGTACTGAGTGTGTTTTCATGGTCATCGTTGAGATAATCTCTGGAGCATATGGGAAACCCCGCATCTCCTGACTGGAATTGAGCAATCAGACATTTGCCGTTCCGCATTATAGATGTAAACTCAGTTCCATCTGCTTTCCACACATATATCTTGCCATCGTCAAACCATGAGCTACCATCCCATTGCTTATTGGAAATTACAGCAATTTCTTTAACACCGTTGTCTCCAGGGATCAGATCAGCAACCAATGGCGATGAAAAACCAGCGCCAACCGCCTTCCAACGAGTTGGATATTCGATAAGTATGCTCGTTGGGTCGGTACCGTTCCATTCGTCGGCTCCAATGTCTACAGTCGAACCATACACACGACTCTCTGAATCGATATCTTTATCCATCGATACAGCTAGTGTCGTTCCAACAGGATCATGGCAAGCAGATGTACTGGCTATGTGCCAATCACCTAAACCGACATTCGTGATCATAGGATCACTGATCGCAGGGTTGAGATCTAAACCAATCTCAGTATCATTCTGGCTCCAGATCTTCCAACTATATGCATAGCTAGTATTCCCATAAACATCGTTTTTTGTGAAAGTCGGAGTGCCACTATACTTGCATATTCCGCCACCGATATTGAACCCCACAATGTTATTCGACAGGGCGGGAGAACCGGATTCTAGGTAAATACCCCCACCGTTATCCGACACCTCATTGTCAATGATTGTGTTGTTGGCTATTGAACCACTGGTATTTGTGTAATAGATACCGCCACCAGAGATCGCCGAGTTGCCAACAAAAACATTGCCTACAACAGTGAGAGTTGAGGATGAACTATAGAGGCCACCGCCAAAGGTGGCATTGTTCTTACAGATGATGTTATTGGCTATGGTAGCGGTTGCACTGTAGCAAGAGATACCACTGCCACTACCCCATCCCATTACCGTTTTTCCGTTGCAGATTGTGAACCCATCAACTATACAGCCAACAACATTGCTTATAGTCATAACACCAAGGGAGTTCAGTCCATCCAGAGTGGTTGTATTTGCGCTCCAATTTCTCTGCTCTCGGACAGTCTCGCTACCGAAAAATCCACCATATAGGGCGACATTATTAGTAATGTTGATACTTTCGTAATACGTACCTGCAGCCACCCAGACTTCTTTGCTCTGGCTTGAGGCGGTATTTATACCAGACTGAACAGACCCAATAGCATCGTTCCAACTTGTTCCACTACCTGATCCGCCAGGTTTCACATAGACTACACCAACAAATGCTACAGTCAGATTTTGTGACGTTTGAGCATAGCTACCAGCATTATTCACTACGTAGGCCCAAATCGTGTAATCTCCACTTTGGCTGCAGCTCCAATCGCACTGCCAGTTCTCCGTGCCGGTGACGATAATACTATTCCATGGATGGCTCGTTGGCGGATTCTGCCCGGAAGGAACTACAACCACCTCTACATGGTTAATTCCAGAGCCTGCGTCCGAGGCTGTCCCTGCTATGTGAATGGTCGCCGTCGTAGCGTCTGCTTTATGCACAATTGCAGGCGGGGTTGTAATGGTGATTGTAGGAACACTAGGCTGCATAAACTCATAAGCACCAATATCGAACTCTGCTGTTCCATTCAGATTCCCATCCAACGGTCGTGTATGGCCATCAAGGTCGGTAGTTAAGATACTACTTTCATCAATTCCAGCATCAATACATGGTGAATCATACTGCAGACAATAGTTGCCATTTGAACTGTCCTCAAACAGCGGATTTTGGTGAATGTCACTCGAAGATGTGCAATTATAGTAGCTGGTCCCGTTTGGGTTGTAGACATCATTGTGATCGAGAGTTGGAATGCTGCTTCCATTATAGTTGTATACACCATAAGCACCATTAGAAGAAGATGTTATGGTGTTATTGCAAATAGTAGGAGAGTAAGAGCTGCTGTTCCCGATACCATAAGTAATGGTATTGACGATCGTATTGTTTGTTATGATCGCGCTTGTGCCACTTTGGAGAAGAATACCATAGCTGGTATCGGAAATGATATTGTTGAACACCTCAATATCAGAAGAGTAGCAGTTGAGTCCATAGGGCCCTCCACTCACAGTATTGCCAAAAACAGTCAATGTAGCACCGAAACAATAGATGCCGCGCATGTTCGAAGGGTTGGATATTTTGTTATTTGATATGGTCAGTGATCCATGCCAAACCGCAAGAGAACAATTTTGCATTATAAACCCATCGATAACACTATGAGGCGGCGTGCCCGTTGCGATAGAAACAGTACATCCGTTGGTGCCTCCATTGATAATGGTCTGGTTAGTTTTCCAATCTCTATCGGAGAAGTTGACTTCGGCTGTATCAAAGCCGCCATACAGCTCGACACCAGACTTGAGAGTGCCCTTATTGTAGGTTCCTGCTGCTACCCAGACTTGTTCTCCGATAACTGCAGCTCCGACACCAGCCGTAATCGTAGCCTTGGCAGTAGACCAACTGAAACCATCGTTTGTGTCTGAGCCTGTGGCTGCATTGACATGGATTGTTTTTGAGCCTGGAGATGCGCGTAATATTATCACATCAAAACAACTAGACGATACGTTGCCTGCTCTGTCTTTGTATTGGGCATAGACAGTCTTCTCGCCATCCCCACTAGTCAACTGCCAGTTATTTATGGTAGTGGCATAGTTCTCCCACGCACTCCAACTCGAACCATCATTGCTGAAGCGCATCATATATACACCAGTTCCGGTGTCCATTGAGAATGGAGTCAAGGTAACACTTGTCGATGTCGTGAAATCATCATCGCTATTTATTCTTATGGTTCCGCTAGGAGCTGTGGTATCGTCACCAATGCTGCCGCCACCTGTATAAGCAAATAGCGTGCAACCGTCGATATCAAGCGAGCCGGTATATAAGATGTTGCTGTATTCTATCTTGATGTGGTAAGTCACTCCTGCCGACCATTCGTAGACAGGCTGGTTGCTAACTATTGAAGATGGAAGCCTGATCAAAGACGGCGGAGTATACTCGTCAAGGTTTGGCAGAGCCTGACCTTGATCTATCTTGTTCAGAACAAGCTGTTCTGTACCGCCAGAAGGAGTAACATATACATTACATCCATCATCTGAGAATATAGCCATCAAGGAACCGTTAGGAGACGATGGCGTAAAGTCCCCCTCAAAAGTCTGATGCTCTGGCGGATTTATTGTAACAGGCACATTGGAGTAGCGCGGCTTGTTGAGCGCATCCGTCTGATATTCTGCTTCTGCTCTCACATCGTTGTAAGTCGCGTTGTCCATATTCAGAAATATAGGAGCTAGACCATAGCCATACGCACAAAGAGGCGTTAGCAAGCTCGCAACAATGGCAAACATAGCTGCCATAATGGTGATGATGTTACGTGTTTTAGTAGGATTCCATGCTCTTATCATCGCTTGCCACCCTCCTCCAGTTCCTTTTTCAGTTCCGCGATGTACTCTTTGGCACCAGCCACGTCACCATTGTCGTCGATCTCCTTCAAGTAGCTGATAGCCTCATCAATCTTGCCCAACTGTTCCAATGCTTTAGCCAACCTCACACGAATAGAATCAGCAGTATTACCGGCTGAATCATCATTGAGCATCAACTTCAACACACTCACAGCCTTCTCGTATTGCCCTGCCTTTGAATAAATGGTAACTACCCTATCAAGCACATTGCTCTTGCCGAGGTATTCATATTGATCCTTGTTGATAGCATTGAGATTTGGCAAGATAAACTTCTCACAAATCCCCATGGCTTGCTCATTGTTGCCCAACTGCTGTGACGCACACATTGCAGCGCCAAGCATTACACCCAACCCAATACGTCTATGCTCTATATTCGGACTATCAAGCATCCGGCTGGCTTTGCCCATGTTCATTGACATCCGCTCATCGAGCTGCTCCGGCTGCTTGGCAAGCTCTCTATACTCCTTGGCACAGGTCCATTGGGTAAACGGAGGATCGATTGGCTGTAATGGAGGTAGGTCCGGCACGGGAGCCTTTGGTTGCTCCACGACCGGAGCGGGCTCCACCGGGTCCGGCGTAACTACCGGAGCAGTTGCTCCAGGAGCCGTCTTGCGGTGAGTACCTGGGGCAGTTGCTGATTTCGTGCCAGTGTTACCGATCGTGCCAGTAAATGATAACCCACCCATCTGGGGTACTGCGGGAGCGTAGTTGGAAGCGACATGAGAACTGGCCTGTCTCCGGGGAGTTAACTCAGGCTTGTCTTGTGCTGCAGAGGCCTTGTCGTCATTCTTTGGACTAGCCACGGCTTCCTCGTCTGTAGCAACGGGAACCTTGGCAGTTGTGGCGTTCTCTGCTGGTGCAGTGGACTTGGGAGCCAGATCGGCAACTATTGCCTCCAGCCTCAGCACATCCGAGTAGCTCGGAGTAAAGTCTTTGTTTCCACAAGCCATATCCCACGCCAGCTTCCGAGCCTGGTCAAGGTCCGACTTCTCGGCTATACTCTGCAACTGCGCGTCCAGATCTTTTCGCCCGTTTGCTTTATGATCCTTATCTACAGATCTCAGCCAAGCCACCTCCTGGGCGGCTTTCCATCCGGGTCTGGTAAGGGGATAGTCCTTCATCATCGACAGGTAAGCACTTATTGCTTCAGTGCGGCTGCCTATAGCCTGTTTGCATTGAGCGATCTTCAATGCAGCCTGCGCAGCCCGATCGCTGCCGGGGTGCGCTTGGATCACTTTGCGCTGCTCCGATATAGTTCTAAGATAAGCATTGCGCCGCTGAGTGAGGTCTGATATTAGTTGATTGACCGTCCGAAGCTCCTGGCTGGGACGCTTGCTCTTCTTGAGGCTCGTCCTGATACCCTCGGCCTTGCGAATCGCGGCATTGTAGCCCTGGGAGGCGCGTGTCGCTGTGATGAGCAGCGAATATGCCTTGCTTCGCTCAACTGGCGAATTGGACTTCGACAGCACAGCCTCAGCCGCTTTTATGGCCTGTTCGTGGTGACCCGCGTTAAGAGCCGAAACCCCCTCCCCTATCGGAGAGCTTGCCGATACACTGCCACCAAAGCAAACATAACCGATGACGCAGACAACCAGCACCGGTAAGAGAAACCAAGAAACCTTCCCCAATGGATATTTAGCCATAATGATACAATGCCTCCTCAGAAAGTGATAGATAACACGCAAGAGTACAAAGTAAGGTAATTGCAGTTAAAAAAGCGGGCGCCTGGACCGTCACCGACGGAGCAGCCCGAAATGCGAAGCGAGATTATGAAGTGTAAAATGCGAAGTAGCCGGTATCAAGATGGAGATGGTAGGCAATCTTGTAGCCCAGCTATTAATAGTACAGTCATTATGCTACATGTTACCAACTATGTCAATGATATTATCTGGAACATATAATAACCATTTGGATTATTTAGTTGCAACACAGACACTTTATTGGAGCAGTTGTCGAGAGTATGTTTACATGAGCAAAGGATTGAGAGGTAATTGCACTTAATTTACCTATACAGAACGTAAAGTGCTTTTGAACACCTGGAATATGAACCTGTCCTGAAGTATGCCATTAATCAATTAAAAATCCGAATCTGGATTTCTACAGTAGCATCCATGGCAAGTTTATAGTCTATATATCACCGTAACCTAATCATGAGCGCCCGCCACTCAGGCACTCATAATTGCTTTTCTATCCCCAGTATTTAATGCTGCTTTGTCAGCTTGGAGCTCATCTGGGAGTTGTTGAATATCTTAGTGCCGGCGAAACGAACCTGTTGGATCTCTCGTGCCTGCCTCACCCTGGCACGTATCTTTACTGATGGCTCACCGGAGGCTTTGCTCATCAGCTCATCCTGTTTAAGACGCGGGACTTCTACGTGGATATCTATCCTGTCCAGAAGCGGACCGGAGATGCGTTGGAGGTATTTGTGGATCATGTTTGGAGTGCATGTGCATGTTTTTACGTGGTCATTATAGAAACCGCATGGGCATCCCTGCGTTGCCATTCTGTCATGTCCAACTTCACGCTCAAAAACCCCTACCCCGTGCTAAATATACTGTGTATATTACTGTAGGCAGCGCTTCACACACCTTTGCAAGAAGCTAATACGCAAGGATTAATCTTCCACCGAAACCAAGACTGGTCTTGGGTACAGTTTCTGTTCCAACCGTGCCGACTCCCAAACCTGGAGCCATGCCTATCCCTATGAATTCACCATTAGGAGAAAGCTCGTTGGCTTGTATACAATGCAATGAACCGTCCACCATAATTATGTCTCCAGGCGAATGTGTCACAGGCCG
>JAJFTD010000182.1 GCA_021373255.1 bacterium | reverse complement strand
GGCAGACGCGGCCGAAGTGGTCCAGCTTCTTCAGGATGCTATCCTACAACCAAATCCCGCGCCGGCAGTATGACCGTTATGATATCTCTAAGCTAGAGGCCTCCGCGCTGCCTGCATCATCGCTCTTGGCGCTATTACCGGACCTCTCTGCGGACGTGGGGCTCGCCGTTTGGAATATTCTGCGGCTAGGTTCGAGCGGATTCAACTACACCGTAAAGGATTCCTCAGGCCAGGACGATGAGGCTGGCAAGGAGATTCTGGATAGAGTAGTTGACCAAATAAACGATCGAAGCGGCGGACTCGGCTGTTTGATCGTCCAGTGGCTTATGAGCGGCTTCCTGCAGGGCGCTGTGGCTGGGGAAGTAGCTCTTGCCGATGGCTTGAGTAATGTCGATGACTTTTGCGTCGTGGATCCATTCACCATCACGTTCAGACGGGGAGAGGATGGAAAGCTCATTGCCGAGCATAACCCTCCAGGGGGCGGCCCAAGGGTCGCACTCAACCCGGCCAAGTTCTGGTACATCCCCATTGATCCTTGGATAGATGATCCTTACGGTCGTCCACCAGCGGCACCAGTCCTCCAGGAAGTGTGGTTCGATATCGCAGTAATCACCGACCTGCGCAAGGTGATCCACAATCAGGGGTGGCCCCGAATCGACATCAAGGTGGTCGAAGAGGTCCTCAATGCCAATGCACCGCTGGGCATCAAGAACGATCCCACAAAAATGGCTGAGTGGCTGGAGGCTCGCCTGGCGGAAGTACAGGCTGCCTACAATGCGCTTGAGCCGGACGACTCGTTTGTCCATTTCGACTCCGTGGAGATCGACCAGGCCGCAGAGACCGGCAAGCTCTTCGACGCGACTGCGGTCATGCGGGTGATCGAGCGCCGAATGATCAAGGCGTTGAAGCAACTTCCTATCCTGATGGCTTCAAATGAGGGAACCACCGAAACGCACGGCACCGTCCAGTGGCAAATCTTTGTTGCCGGTCTCAAATCACTTCAGGACCCTATTGCCTTTATCCTCGAGCGAATGATGCAACTCTCCCTTGAGGTTCTGGGATACCAGGGTCGGGTAGAGTGCTGGTTTGAGCCGATCAGGACTACAGACCGCAAGGCAGACGCCGAGGCGGAGGGTCTTGAGATCAGCAACGCGATGCGCAAGTGGATGCTAGGTTGGCAGACCTGGGAGGAGTCAGCGATAGAGATCACAGGCAGTGCTCCACCTGAGGGAACCACTCCGCCTGATCCATCAATGTTTGCGGCAGCGCCAGCGTCTGATGCGAGAATGCTCGGAGCAATCGATCAGATTCGGACCGACCCGGAACGAGCCCGACTTTACAAGGAATATCAAGCCTGGATGGACGGCGAGTAATGGTATACTTCAGATAGTATCATCTGCGAGGTATACCCAGTGAAAGAGCCGGAGTTGCTTAACCAGGTCCCGTATAATGTCATAGAAATCGCCGAGGAGCTCGGCGTCGATAGAGCAAAGGACCGCCTGTGGAAGTATGTAGATATGCAGGGTGTTCCGGACGGCGTCGAAGAGTGGCCGGGCTTTTGTGCTTGCGGGTTTCCGAGCGATCTGACGCGCTGCGTATTTGCTGATGGAGTGTTCTGGATCGGGCAGTGCAGAAAATGCGATGCGGTGATCTGGTGGAAAGAACCGAGTTGATTCCGCGCGGAATATAATATGTCATATCAAGCCCTTCGCCTAAGCGAAGGGCTTTTTGTTTTGGACAACCTTGGACACCAATGCCTACTTTTGAATCCATAGTCAAATCCCATCGCCGCCGGCAGATCACCTGGACCAAGGACAGCATCGAGCGGATCGACGGCATTCTGCAGCGGACGGCTATGGACCTGGTCGCAAAGCTCCGAGATATTGCCGGTACCGGCACGATCGAGGAGAAGTATGTCTCTTCTCTTCTTACCAGTTTCGGCGGCATCCTGGACAACCTAGCGACCGATTACAACCAGCTGATGGACATACACCTGCTGGGTTCCGCGCAGGTTGCAGCGGCTCGCGAGGCCGCGATAGCGGGACAGCTCTTTTCAGCTGCAGACCTGGAGGCAATGACTGAGGGACTGCAGCCGGAGTATACCAAAAGCGTATTCATTCAAGATGTCGGAGAAGTGCAAGTCACATTCGGTCGAGTTGCCGAGCACGCGCTGAGTATTGCTTACCAGCGGATTTACACCGATGGGCTCACTCTTTCCGATCGTGTTTGGAAACTCGACGCAGAACATCGACGAGCAATAGAAGACAAGGTAGTCAGTGCCATTGCAAGCCAGCAGTCAGCCCGTGATCTCGCCAAGGAGCTGCATTCATACCTTATTGATCCTGGCCTGCAGAACGGTCGATATAATGCGATGCGCCTTGCGCGAACGGAGATCAACACAGCTCATCGCGAGGGGCATATTCAGAGCTGCCTGGACAGCAGTGGGCAGCTCAAGGGTTACATCAGCGCTATCGGGTTTCGCCTCTCGGCAAGTCACCCCAAGCCTGATATATGTGATGTATGGGCAAGCCAAGATGCTGATAATCTGGGGTCCGGTAACTACCTGCCCGAGAATGTTCCGGTAGACCATCCTCATGGATTGTGCTATACCGTGACGATCCTGAAGAACCATCCGGACATGCAGTTTGTGACCAAGGAGCCGAAGCCGGATGATGTTCCCGACAGCCAGTTCAAGGCGTATGGTGTTCCTGTTCCCGAGGCTGCAGACCGCAAACCAGGGCAGTTCCAAACTATTCGAGAAGCCCACAAGTGGGGTGAAAGGGAATATCCAAATGTGAAATGGAACCTCTTCGGTTGCCACGTTGACACGATCAACCCTACCCTGCAGGAGTTTGATCGGCAGGCAAAACGATATCCAGGTGCAGCAGACAAAGTTCGATTCTTCAAATCTCAAAATATCGGCCCTCACGCTTATGCTGGTTTTGGGCCGATTGATAATATCGGCACATCTGGACCGGTGGGCTTTATCGTGAACCCTGTGTGGTATAATGATAAAGATCGCTTGCTCAATCAGATGGCGGAAGACGTCGCTGCAGGATGGCACCCCAAAGGGTGTGACACCATCGAGGCGACAATGGCCCATGAGTTTGGGCATTTGATTGATCACCATCTTCAGGTCAAATTAGGTGCAGATGCGGTAAGAGACTGGAAGAGATTCAACCCAGCCGGACCAATCCTTTCCGGTTATGCAGGCACACACGGCAAAGAAGAAGCCTTTGCCGAAGGGTTTAGTGCAATCCATCATGGCACCGATGATATGAAGCAGCTGGGTTACGCAAAAGCACTTAAGAAGTTTATCAAAGGAAACGTATAAGATGAGCGGTCCGGCTCCAATTTGCCTATACTGTGAGCACCTGGTGGAGGGTGAATACCCTCTGCGCTGTGCTGCGTTTCCCGACGGCATCCCCATGGCCATCATTGATAATCTTGCCGATCACAGGCAGCCTTACGAAGGGGACCACGGTACCAGGTTCAAACCTAAGCCGGAGGTATCGGCCGGGGAAGTAAACGAAAGATACGACTTCATATTCAGTGTGAAGTAGAAATCCGAATAATCAAAAAGAACAGAGCCTCTGATCCATACGGATCGGGGGCTTTTTTGATGCCCGGATGGAGGCAAGGACATGAACAAGAAAATCGCTCTGATAGGGTCGGGGGATCATTTCCTCGGTTGCCTAAGAGAAACCGCCTATACCGACTCCGCTGAGGCCCCGGTAAGAGTGCGCGGCATTGTGGACGCGACTGATGAGGATATGACCATCATCAACACTGTAGCGGCTGAAAGTCTACGCTCCGAGGATGTCTATGTGTTCAGTGCCGTCGTTTCCACGGATGCTTTGGATACCTACTGGACGCGTATGGCGGAAAGTTCGCTCAGAAACTACGTCCAAGATGCTCAAGCGGGCAATCCGCTTATGACCGGGCACGATATAACAAAACTGCCGCTGGGGCGCAGCTTCATGGGTCGGTTGGAAACAGTCGACGGTTTGTTGGGTGTAACTCTGCGCGACTATATGTTGCGTGGACATGAAATCAGCGGACAGAAGACAGACGAGATCGCCAAGGCCATTCGTGCGGGCACTCTAAGTGATTTCAGTATCTTCTTCGGCGGCCCTGATCGTTGGTATCGCTGTGGGATATGCAACCGGGACATCTTTGATTCCGAGTGTCCGCATGTTCCAGGCGTTCTATATGACGGTGTGAGAGCCTTCGCCTGGGTAGAAGACGCTCACATGATCGAGCACAGTCTCGTTTACAGAGGATCAACGCCTGGCGCGGCTATGCGCAAGGCTCGCAGTATGGCGGAAGCAGGAAGACTATCGAGCACTGATATCAAGTTCCTCGAAGACTCCTGGAAATGCCGTCTGCTGGACAACAAAAGATTAATTAATCTGCCCCCAAAAAAGGGGGAGAAAGCAGGTAAAGAAATGAATGCAAGACAATTTCTTGCTGCACTGGGCGCACGCTTGAGGGCGGTATTAACGGATGATATGGCTCGGCTCTTTGGGTTGAAGCTCGACGATGTGCGAGCCACACTTCCCGAAGATGCTACTGTCGAGGACGCGATGAGCCAGATCACCGATGCGCTCAGAAGCGTATCTACAGAGGCTCAGGAAGCTGCCCTCAAGCCTTTCCGAGATCTCGGCATCAATTCTGTTGAAGATGTTCGGTCACTGCAGACTCAGGCGGAACTCGGTAACAAATACCGCTCCGATCTGATCGATGGTGCATTGGCCGAGGGCGTGCGCGCGTATGGCGACAAGTTCGACAAGGACCGTTATCAGCGCACACTCGATGCCGGTACAATCGACGATATCAAGTCGTTCCGTTCGGAGTGGACTGAAGCGGCAAAGGCGCGTCTGGGTGAGTCCGGTCGACAAACAAAAGAAGCCGATCCCAACGCAGCTCCCGCCGCTGGCGGCGAGCAAAGGGATACCGCCAAGGAAGTCGACGACTTCCTCAAGAGGACCGCGTAGATTTAGGCCCATCATAGGCCATTGATTTTCTGAATCTGATTATCTATGAAAGGGGTGCGAAATGCCCAATCAGACCACCAAAACCTACACCAACCGGACTGAGTATCTGGCCGGCTATCCGGGCAGAACCGGCACCATTACCCTCGATGAGGACCTATTTGCACGCGCCGCTGATGGCACATGTGTTCTGCAGCCTGGTACGCTTTTGTCCAAGCCCAGCAATTCGGATTTATGGGGTCCTTACGACTCCACAGCAGAAGACGGGCGGCAGACGGCTACCAACAATGTCCTGATCCTGCACGACTATACCGTCCTCGATGATGGAGTAACCGAGCAGGACAAGGAAGTTGCCGTGCTCCTGGAGGGCTTGGCCTTGGGTAGCAAGGTCATCCTCGAAGACGGCACTGCGGTCACCTCAGCGCTCAAGGATGCGCTGCGCTCTCAGATCTGCGACGTTCAGTTCGCAATCGAGTAAGGCAAGCCTTTACAGACCAGTATCAATCATGCCCCTTACCTGTGGTGAGGGGCTTTTCTCTTGAAAGTGAGGTTAAGCTATGCTTCCTAGCATATTGACACAGCAGTTTCTTACCGGCGTTGTCCGAGCCTGGCCGCAGGAAGGCTACATTGGCAACGATATTCTGCCGATCGTAGGAGCTCCGTCGCTCAAGACGATGTGGGACATCATCGAGCGCGACGACAAGCTCGCCCCGTTTGTGGCTATCAACGCCGAGTCTCCACTGGCTGACAAGGCTGGTATCCAGCGCGGTTTCCACGAGATGACGGACATCCGCCTCAAGGAACGCTTGGACGAAGATGAACTCATCGCCCTGCGCGAGCCTGGCCAGGCGGACGTTGTCACAGGCCTGGCTGCAACTAGGCAGGCTGGCGCTGAGCGCTATATCCGCCGCACAATGGATCGTATGACCGGTCGGGTCGTAGGTCGGTTGGAATGGCTGCGCTGGCAGGTCCTTTCCACCGGTGTCATCACCTACGATGACAACAAGGTCAAGTTCAGCGTCGATTTCGGTGTGCCAGCCGGCAACAAGATCGCGCTCACATCCACGGATATGTGGTCCGATCTGACCAACTCGGACCCGATCAGCGATATTCAGGAGTGGATTGAGACCTACATCGCCACAACCGGCAGGGTCCCCACAAGGATGTATGTCGGCACCAACATCCCGAAGTATCTCGCCCAGAACTCCAAGATCAGGGACTTGATGAAGTACAACGGTGTCATCGAGAAGCTGATCAGCACTCAAAGCGTACTCGATTATCTCGGCACGATCTTCAACTTGAAGATTCAGAGGTATGCCACAAGCTACCTTGCCAGCAACGGGGCTGCGACTTACTTCCTTGGCGCCAACAGCTTCGTGCTGATGTGCGAGCCTAACCAGGCTGATGGCGAGCAACTCGGCGACGTCGCCAGTGGCCCGGCAAAGGCCAACAACTACGAGACCGGGCTCTATAGCTGGGCCAAGGAAGAAGAGGATCCTTGGGCGACCTTTGTCGGTGCTGGTATCCATGCATTCCCCCGGATCTACCATCCGTCTTGGATCATGTGTGGCACCGTCCATTCGTAGTTCAGGACAGCGTAAACTCACAAAGGCCTGGGAGTGATTCCGGGCCTTTGTATTTTGGGAGAGAGATCTATGTATGTAGCTAGAATCAGAATCAAATACCGCGGCAAGTGGTATGCACCCGGCGAGCAGGTCCCGGCAGAAGTGTCGGCGATGGGGAGCGATTTCGTTGAGTTCAGACCTGAACCGGCAGTTATCCAGGAAGCGGATCTGCGGCCCCGAGAGGGTGAACCTGGAGTGTGCTTAGGTGGTTTTATAGAGATGTCTGGAGCAAAGTCATTGCCGGACAATGATCAGTGTACGCACGTGAAAGAGAATGGCGAGCGGTGCAAACGGGACGCTGTCGAGGATTCCGGGTTCTGTAAGCAGCATCAGCCCAAGGAAGAGAAGCCGGAGGAACCGGGCAAAGCTACTGACGCCAATGTTACCCCGCAGAATCCTGAGTCCAAAGCTGAGGATACTGACGGCAAGAGCGATCCTGCGGTTTCCAACGCTCCAGTAGATGGTCCTGGCAGCAACGCTGGCGAAGAGACAAAGAAGTCTGGAGAATAACCGTAAGCGAGGCGCGCTGTGCACGACAATCGGGTAGCTAGAACCGTTTGTCTTGGAGACGTTTTCGCGCTTGGTCATCACCATAGATCAATAGAAAGGTGAAATCTGATGAGACCATTTAGAATTGTTCTAATCCTGTTGTGCCTACTGTGCACATGCGCGGCATTCGGACAGGGTGTGCCGGTAACACCTACCGCAACGCGAGCAGGATCAGTTGCCCACGCGCTGCAGCAGCCGGACGGCACGTTGGTAAACATCGATGCTACCAGAGCATATAAGATATGCTCTCGGCAATCTCCTGCATACATCGCGATTGAGGACCCCGGAGACAGCCCGCAGCAGTTGGTTGTATTGGGGTGTTTGAAGTACCCTGAAGCCTGGCAGGGTATGACCTGTCACGTGACCGGCATTATGGGCACATCTTACGGCATGCGTGTTGTTACCAACGCGACTGTTACCGCCTATACTGATGCCAATGGTTCAATTCATCGCGGTGGAATCGATAAGCCTCTTGATGCTCCTTTGGTATGGATTACAGGGGAGACGTCTATTATGGCTACTGAATGCCCAACCTATCCTGTAGCTACACCGTCAATAGCACGTCCCGAAAGTCCACATTATTATCTGAACATTGCGGACTTAAAGGCAGCACCCGACAAGGAAGTCGTGTGGGTATCCAACAAGAAAATCGAAGCAACTGGTTCTGACACTTACGGAACTTGGTATAGAATTGCCGGTGACGGGTCCAATGACACGATTCGCGTTTATACTACCACCAGCGCAACGACACTTGACCGTGCATATATGGTCATCGGAGTCATTACCACACTTGCTGGTGAAAGAGTAATCGACCTGGATGCAGGCCCAAACCTTTCTGAGGTTGTACCTAGCCACGTATGTGGACCTGTATTTGCAACCTACGACGCCGGTCGTATATCCAGCGCAAAAGCTCAACCTGATGGTATAACACTAAACCTACCTCAAAAGATCGTGTCTGCTGCATTTTCTGGGTTCTTCTATATCACTGAACTCGATCGATGTAGTGGTATTCGGGTCAACTCTCGAACTCGCGTGACCATCGGTAAAATCATCAACATCTCAGGCGCTACTATCACTACTATCGATGGTGAGAAATGCATCACCAATGCCGTGGTTCAGGTTGCCTCAAATCCTGTTCAGCAGATCAAACCGTTAGGGATGACCAACAGGACGATTGGTGGTAGTGGTTGGGCTTGGGAGAATGACGGCTCGAGCCGGGGACAGATCGGTGTGGAGGCTGGCGTGGGGCTATCCAATATCGGGCTCCTTGTACGTCTGTGGGGGAAAGTAACAGAAGTCGATACATCACATACTCCGGCTGCTTGGTATTGTATCGATGACGGCACCGGCTTGGTTTGGTATGACTCTGCAGGTGCTGCTCATACTGGCGTTCGAGTGAGTCTAGGGGAGCCCGGAAACTATCTTGCCTTTACAGGTCGGGTTGGAGACTATGTTGAGGGTGTCAACGGCGTATCGAGCACAGTGAGCATCGACGGAATTGTGAACCGTATGTTGCGGCAGATCGGGGCATTTGGAAGTCGCGCTCCGCCCTGGTGGGACGTGAACAAAATCAATCGTCCGTTTGCCCCAGGAGTGGGACCCTAATGGAATACAGGAAGAACTCCATAAACTGGATGCCGTTCACCCTGAAGTATGCCGACACAGGTGCGGCTTTCACGGTTGAGGATATAGATACCCTGAACCCCACTATCACCTATTGGAAGCAGGGCGCTACGG
>JAJFTD010000200.1 GCA_021373255.1 bacterium | reverse complement strand
TTCGAAACTAAATCGAAAGCAATCGAACTCCTTGTGGGCGGCAAGGTGACCGAAGCCTATCAGATGATTGCGGAATACATGATTACTGCTCCGCGCTCACGTAGAATAGGCATAGACTGGGTCGAAGAAACCAAAAAAAAGGCACCACAACGCATTTATGATCTTATGCTCCTGGATTATAGTGATTTAGATGTATCCAAAGAGATTCGATCTCATATTGCTGCGGAGATAGCTCTGTCTCTAATTACAGGCGAAGGGTGGCGCAAAACTGCAAAGAGGCTTATAGTCATAACAGGAGAACCTTTTCCTTGTCCTGATTTGGCAAAATATGCTGAAGTGAATTATGCAGAAATTCCACTTGCTTATATCCAAACAAAAGCATGCCAAGCTACAGCAATTGCAAACATTAAAACCTACAAAGCGCAACGAAATATCATAAAAGGCATACAGCTCTCGCCATGCAATTCAGCATGCGAATTTTGCTTTAAGGGCGCAGGCAAATATACATGGGATGAAATTGACCAAATGCCCACGCTGCCGCGTCATTGGGGTTGTCGCTGCATATATATACCATGGACAAAATCATGGGAAGAACTTGGTATAAACCCGAATACAATCAGGCGAAAAGTGGAGTTTTGAAATGTGTTTCGGTTCAAACGAGATTCAAATCAAAGTAGAAAAGCTCGTTTACGGTAAGCGTGAGCATTCCGAATCCTAGTAGGTTTGCCTGTTTGATTCAAGCATACTCTTGATCTCTTTGAGCAATTGTATGATTTCAGAGAACATTGTTACTATT
This sequence comes from bacterium, assembly GCA_021373255.1. Taxonomy (GTDB): domain Bacteria; phylum Armatimonadota; class UBA5829; order UBA5829; family UBA5829; genus UBA5829. The sequence goes on along the minus strand of JAJFTD010000200.1, from coordinate 41,153 downwards.
TTCATAATAGCTCACCTCCACTAATATTATAGCACACAAGGGGTTGTCATGATGACCATCCCTTTGGAAATCAGTGTAGTAGGCAGTAGGTAGTGTTTGTCGATGAGTATACAATCCGGCGGTGGACACAGAGCGCGTGGAGCCACTTAGGACTTGAGCTTCCGTGCGACCTGCACTGTGTGTGCGACCATCTCGGCCTGAATATCGAGAGCATAGAATCCTGTGTGCAAGTGCCGGGCTACTATGTTCCGGGGGTCAGTGTGATCGGGCTGAATAACTATATCACGCAATCACGGCTGCGCTTCACACTGGCGCACGAGATCGGACATCATATCATCGGCCAGGCGACCGGCCACAAATACACTGTCGATGTGCCGCGGTGGATGGAGCGGCTATGCGATCGGTTTGCAACAGAGCTGCTTATGCCCGCCGATCTGGTTCGCGAGCAGGCATCAGACCTCGGCCACCCGGACCGACACGACAAGACCGGCACGCTGGCTGCCAGGTTCGACGTGAGCATATCTGCTATGCGGTATAGACTTCGAGAACTCGGGCTCACATCAAAAACGAAAACATCGGCTATAATACATTACTGAGAACCGAGCAGTTTTAGGTTCTTCTGGCCAGGAGGAGAGCCACATGAATGAATTTCAAGTCACCTTTCTCGACAGACCCTTGGTCGGGGTAACTGCTAGAATAATTTACAACGGTAAAGCGGGTCAGACAGATCAAATCGTGTCGGTCTGGCAAAATCCAACTCAGCAGAATTATTTTAGAGTAATAACCATGATGAACGTGGTGTGCTCTGGTGTATTTAATCCATCTGCAGCCCTTGTCCCTGGACAACCGCAATTTACAATACAGTCAGCCGTTACTGCAAATCATTTTCCAGCGAGAAAAGCCCGATCGCTCTGGCCATGGATACTAGGCATGAGCTTATTTTTTATCGCATGGATATGGTGTTTGGTTTTGATAAGCATTGCAAAAAATTCGCATGTCAGTTCAACTCCAAATTACTCGGGACTATCTTTGCAATCAGGATGGGCATTTGATGAAGAACGGTGTATTGCTGGCAACGTAATAAACAATAGCGACAATACATATTCGTACGCCGAAATTGAATTTAACGTTTACGATGACAATAATAATCGGGTCGGTACAGCAATGGATAATATAAACAATCTCGGGCCGCATGAAACATGGAAATTCAGAGCACCTGTTTTAGAGGAAAGCGGTCATTCGGTAAAATTTGAAGATTTGACGGGATACTAATTGCATGAAAATTTTAATCCGCATTCTTTCCCTCATAATAATATGTTTGACAACCCCCGCTTGCGCTGCCCGTCCCTACGCTGCCACAGTGCAACGCGTTATTGACGGCGATACGATAGTCGTACAGCATGGCCGGGCAGCAGAGCATGTGCGCCTGTTCGGCATAGACTGCCCGGAAAAGCATCAGGAGTTTGGTCCTGATGCCGCCAAGGCAACGTCGGAACTGACGCTAGGTAAGCGAATATCTGTCGAGCCTGCCGGTTGGGATCGTGACAACCGCGTGGTGGCGGTCGTAATCCTGTCTGGCAGGGTTAACCTGAACCAAAAGCTCGTGGCCATGGGCATGGCTTGGTGGTATCGAGAGTATGCCCCAAAGTCGAAAATGCTACCCAAATGCGAGGCTTCGGCGAAGTCGGCAAAGCTCGGCCTGTGGGCAAAGTCCGATCAGATTCCGCCCTGGGAGTTTAGAGCGCAGCGCAGAGGCAAGGGTGCATCAGACGAGCCTGCTGAGCAGCCGAAAAAACAGGTTGTTGTCGGATCCGTATATATAGCCGGGAGTGGCCATTGTTATCATCGCCGGGACTGCCGGACGATCCGGGGTTCGAGGATCAGATCAATCAGCCAGACCGAGGCAGCAAAGAAAGGATATCAGGCTTGCGAAGTATGCAAGCCACAGTAGAGTATCATGCCCCGTAAACGCGCACAACTTACTCCCGAATACGAAACCATCTACAGCGATATGGTGATAACGCTGAAACACACGCTTAAATATATCGACGCAGAAGACGCAGAAATACTCAGACGGCTTTTTCGCTTTGCTATTGAGCGAGCGGCCGCGTTGCCGCCGTGCATCAAGGAGAAATCACAATGCGCGGATCAGTAACACAGCGATCTCCCGGCTCGTGGCGGCTGCAGTGGTATTGCGGCAAAAACGAGCAGGGAAGGGATATATACCACAACAAAACCATTAGAGGTGGCAAGAAAGACGCTCAGGCGGCTTTACACAAGATATTGGTAGAGTTGCGCGAAGGCACACACGTTGAACCTTGCTCGCAAACACTGGGGGAATACCTCTCGTATTGGCTGAAACAGACAAAAAACAGCACAGTCACGGACAAAACGCATGAGAATTACAGCGGCTGGTGCAATTCTCACATCATTCCTGCGCTCGGCAGCATCAGGCTGGACAAGTTGAAATCCACAGATATTCAACAGTACATCACAGATAAGCTCAATGGTAAGAGCAAACTTAACGGCAAGGAAACATTGTCGGCCTGCAGTGTTCGTCATCACGTCACATGCCTGCGAACCGCGCTCAATAAAGCTGTGCAGTGGCAATTGATAGCACGGTCACCAATGGTCGGCGTCGAATTGCCTCGTCTACCTAAAACACAGATCGAGATATTCACAGAGGAAGAATTGCGCACCCTCCTCACCTATACAAAAACCTCACGATATTACATACCGGTTGTTATTGCCTCAGCAACAGGTATGAGGATCGGCGAGATTATGGCGTTGGAGTGGCGCAACATTGATTTTGCCCGAAGGCTCATACATGTGACGCAGGCGGTTGAGTCGACCGGTGGCAAAATGAACATTAAACCACCGAAGAACAATAAGCATCGCAGTATACCCGTCACTCAGGCGACCATGGATATCCTCCGTGCCCACAAAATAGCTACAGAGCAAAAAGCAGAATCGTTGGGTGAATCTTATCTGCAGAACGATTGGGTATCGCCGACCGATTACGGAGAGCTTATGAGGATTGAATCGGTAAAAAGATTTTTTCCAAAACTTTGCAAACACGCGGGTATTTCGATTCACTCCATTCATACACTTCGGCACACCCACGCTTCCATATTGCTCAACAGAGGCGTGCCGATCATTGCTGTAAGCGAACGGCTAGGGCACTCCAGTATTGAGATAACTGTCAACACCTACGGGCATCTGATGAGAGGCACACAGGACGGCATAGTGGATGTGCTGGGGACCTTGGCATTGTAAATGGCATTGTTTGGCATTGGTTCGCATGGTATTTTATTGGTATAAAGTCATCTGTCCACGCTCGAAATCCCGCTTTATGGCCCCGATTTGACGGTTAGGTTATAACTCCGGAGCAGAAGGCCGCGCGTTCGAATCGCGCCGGGTGCGCCAGTTTTAAGCGTAAAATAAGCCTCTGAAAAATGCTTTCAGAGGCTTATTTTTGTTATGGCATTGTTTTTGGCATTGTAACCACTTCGGCAATGCCAAAAAGAGGGAATATGCAAGGTTGGGACAGACAATCTGGATATTGGGGAGCAGTCGCGTGGGTCCTTGTGGGGCTGGCTATAATGCGCCTGCTGTGGTGGATTTTTGGAGGATAGCCCGCCTGTGGTAGAGCGGGCTGATATCGTAAATAATCATTAATTTGAGCAGCAGCTCCGCAGATGGAGTCGTTCGCGCTGATTCCCACCGGCGCAAAATATCTACGAGACACTCCGGCGCCTCATTGCTTCCGCGCATCCAGCAAAGCCTTGAGCGCCACCTCGACAGGTCCAGGGATACCGCGATCCCCTGCCAGCCATTTGCGCACTGTGCGGGCATTAACACGCAGGGCGTTTGCCATTGCCGTCTGCCAGCGTGGTCCCCACAGTTTTGTCCCAATCTCTCGTAATTCCTCTCGCGTCATTTCAACCTCTCGATATCAATTTTCTCACCGCCGTCCTCGGGTCCACGATGGTGGGCTGCTATCCACTGCAACCTGCGCAATCTATGCTCAGGTCCGTAAGGCTGCCAACGAAAATGCCCGCGCACCGACACTCTATGAGTCAATATCCACGCTCGCTCACCTGTATGTTCGCGGCCAAACCGTCCAGGTGGTGATGTCAGGCGGCCAACACGGAATATGCTGTGCGTTTTTTGGCGGGCACGCTGCTTGTCCAACCTCAATTTTGAGAGATCATCAACGGATGTCTGAGGCAATCGCTCTTGGCGATAATCCGCAGTCAGCCGGTAGAGCGATATCAGGCGTATGAGATTATTGATCGATTCGCGGAGATATTCGCCGTCAATCTCGTCCGGTGCAGACATACCCAGCACAGGCGACGGATCGTTCATCGTCCACACATATCTACCTGATAACCTATCGCTACCAGGCGGTGCGAGCACAACCACCACTACCATATCGCCTTGCATTGTCCCCTGCGTGAATATCGCGCGGACCTCATGCTCGCCAACGAGCAGCGCATGATGAGGGATATCTATATACCATGTCGCGTTTTGCATAGGTATCCGCCAAGCGTCAGTGTCAGGTGCAGTAGCGTGGGCGAAGTCCTCGATGAGGTCGGGACTCACCTGCACCGCCACAGTCGCAGATGTTGATGGCTGAAGGATATCCGCTGGCGCACCCGTTGCCCTAACCAAAAAAGGTAGTAGGCAGGCGAACATCATATTTCGCGGCACATTTGCATTATCTGGCATCCATTCTGCGCTCTGTAAATCACGCAAAGTTAGCAATACGTGATACAACATTGCATCGGCGTCTGTTTCGTGCGGCAATTGCTGCCTGATGCTTTTAGGCAGGCTGTCTAGTGCTCCTAATATGTAGTAGTCGAGCCAAGTCCGCATATCAAGATAACTCGATGCCGTAATGCCTGTATAGATACTCCGGCACCGGGATGAGTGCCTCGGTCTGCGGCGCTCTATATGGCTTGCACTTGGCAATATCTATTGGGCGCAGCTCCAAGCTGTTTTGCATTAGCATTTGGCCGTCGGCTATCTTGATTACAACGACGGTCGGTAACGATTTGTGGTAGTAGAGTTTTCCCTGCATTTTCGTTTCCTCTCAGTTATTCTCGACAAACCTGCGAGCCTCTTCTTTTTTGCATTCCTTCTCAGCATCAATTTCGGCCTTAATCTCAGGGTGAGCCTCATCAAAGGCTTTGAGTTGAGCGGCCAAATCTTTGTATTCGGCCTCGTATTTGGCGGCCTCAGCAAATCTCAACCCGGTGCCGTTGTCATCTCTGTTACGATGATAACTCTCATTATCGAGAGCGGCCTGCATTTTATCGCGTATTTCGTTGCGTTGATTGCGGGGATCAGCGTTGTAGATATCCGCAGATGCTTGCCTGAGGATAGCTACATCGGCAGCGGTGAGACCAATCGCGGGCTTGGTGTCAATGTAATGGGTGATGTCACCTTGGGGTTGTCTGAGTGGCTGTATCCAGCCTTTACCGACCTCAACACCATCGATGGCAACTATGTAGTGCTTGCCATCTGTGCTGATGTCAATGTGTCCTCGGCTGGAGTCTTTGCTCCAAACTACTTTGTCGATTGTGGTCATTTCAAAACCTCCAAATGTTAGCCGGTCAAATCAACCTTGCTACATTAGTATTATAGGCCCTGTGGGCCTATTTGTCAAGGGTAATTTGTGGGGTATTTTTACCCAGTCCTCATTAAATCACGAGGGTTAACATCGTAAATAATCATTAATTTGAGCAACAGTTCCGCAGACGGAGATGTCCGCCCGGATTCCCATCTGCGCAAAATATCTACGAGGCACCCCAGCGCTTCCGCAACTTCGCGCTGATGCAATCCTGTTTTGAGTCGCGCGTCACGTAGGCGTGACGGCGAGAATGCGAGTCCCTCGGCAGAGCCTAATAAATATCTCTGCATATCTGTAAGTGGAAGTCCTTTTCGTCGTGCTCTGTTAGACGCTGTGTCAGTCATTTGCGACGCTCCTGATCAGCATTTCTACCGCTGTTTTGTATGCCGGTTTTAGGTGGTCGGTCGGTATTACATAATATCTGTCGTGATCCCAGTCATAATGATGGTTGTAACGAGCATACAACTGCGCCCCGTCTGTAATCAAATCAACACTATACCCTCCAGCTAACGGAGAGCCATGACCCACAATCCGAGTATTAGCAGGAGCATCAATTGCCTCTGCATCTCTACGCGACACATGGTTATATAGTGCGATTGCCAAATTTGACATATCGGCTATCAACTCTCTCGCCTCATCCTCGACAGATAGCAGATGTTCAATGCGCAATGCCTCTGTCCTGCGACAGTCCTCACATAATCCGCTGCCGTCAACCGGCTCATTGCCACATTGGGAGCATGGTTCCCAGAGTTGTTCCGCGCCACCGACCGGGATTCTGATCGCCCTGAGCGCGGATTCGTATTCGTCTGGGCACAGCCAGCGTTTGTTTGCGCTGTCCCACTGACCACCGAGTTGTTTGATTTTATCCCTAACTGCATATGTGTTACCTGTGACTGCTAGCATTTTAATACCTCCATATTCACCCACATCACTGTGTGGTTGTCTATATATAATATACCACACAATTGTGTGGGTGTCAACATCAAAAAGTGGGGTATTTTTACCCAAAAATGGAGGTTTTTCGGCTGGTGGAAACTGCGAGAGAGTGAGAATCGATGAGGAAGAAATGTTAATAAATGTTAAGGTTGAGCGAGTCCACGTCAACGATTTCCTGTCCGACCAGCACGCGCCCATCACGCAGTGTCCAACCCTCAAATGTCTCATAGCATCCAGGGCTGATCGGCGCTATAAATCTGACATATATCCCCGGCAAGGGAACACCTCGATAGCTGCCGCAAACATAAACAGTGCCTATCTTATCCGCGAGTGGCGACATCACCACAAGGTAGGTAGTAGTCTCAACCCCACCCGCGCTTGCACTCAACGTAATGAGCGTGCCGGGCGGGGTAGATGATAGAGCCAGAAGGGCAAATAGGGCGGGTATCATGGCAATTCCACGTGCGGGCAGTCCCGCTTCTTCCAGTCGTGACCGGCAACGAGTCCCTGCTCACGCGCGTAGTGCGCAAGACGACCCCAGCCGGTAAATGCGGAATCCCAGATGACACTGCCTCTTTCGTCTTTGAAGCCGATGTCACAGGCTTCGCCGTCCTGGTGTCGAGAATGTTTTGTCCACGTAGTGCCCTTTTTGATGAGCCATGCCTGCCGCTCTGCTGAGCGTAGCGTTTCGAGTACGAACGGATGGTATCCCTCGTGCTTCAGCGCATAGAGGATATTAAGTATTTTCTTCCGCAGGTCTGCTTTGAGTTTGTTGATATCCCTGCATTGCTTCGGTTCGCTCATAATTCTCGATTCTCCTTACGAGTGTCAGCCCGAACTCGCGATATGCCTGCCGCACCTCTGGCGTCTCGCCCCATTGGGCAGCCAGGCGGTCAATTAAGTACTCGAGTTCGGGCGACATACAATTTACCGCTTACTAAAGTTGAGGAAGCCGCTCCACTTGTAGCCACCAGCGAGATAGCTCACACCCGGACTCATTGCATAGCTCCCGAGAGTTATCAGGTTCTTACAATCGATACTCAGGCCACCCCCCAAGATATTGTCACAGCCCAGGGTAGCAATCGCATTGCCTCTGAGCGGAATTGTATAGTTGCCGAATTTCCAAGAATGAATCAATTTTGACGTCTGCAGAAATGTGCCCTGTTTGCTATGCCGTATGCTTTTGACATAGCCAGTAGACCATTCCAGGTTAGACATGCAGTCATTCAACAGCATCGCGCGAATGCAGTGTCAAACGCAGCGCTGTCCGTGGTATCGGAACTAGAATCTGAATCAGTAGCCGCCGTAACCGCAGAGGTAAAACTGCCAGTCACCACAGGCGGATTGAGCGCTACTTGTGTAGTGGCATTAGTAGATGCAGACCCCGCCCCCATGTCCTGCGACGTCTGCGCCACATCTGCAGACGTGGTGATTGCCGGAGTGCCAGGCGTACTAGAGGCGTTCGTATCATCTGCCCACAATGCGCCTGCGCACAGCACAAGCGCGATGATAACGATAAGAGTAATGAGTTTGTTGTGCATTTTCATTGTTAGCCCTCCTTAGGCTGCAGCCGAATCGACTGTGGCGGTATCAGTTACGGCTACGTCGTCGGTGCTCGTTGTCTCTGTAGAGTGCTCAAATGCTCCGACGAGGTTTTTGATTTTGACAATGATGTCGACCAGGCCGCTGATGCACTCTATGATTGCGTCCGTGGGCAGATCGATAGAGGTGTTTTTGTCGACAGTAGTCAAAACCTGAGAGACGAGATCGAGCACTGCGCTCTTTTTCTGCTCTCCAGTGGCGCTTGTAGACTCCATCTGCTCGATGAGAGTAGTGATATATGGGATCATTGTCAGCAGGCCGCTGATGGTCCCGAACGCGGTGAGAATGTTTTTGATAACACTCAACATATAGCCCTCCTTAGGCATTAAAAAAGCCCGCCTCCGAGATTGGAGGTCGGGCTGTAGAAACCGATATTGTTGAAGTCTCAGTCTTTCGAGAACCAAGCCTTCAGCCTAGTTTTGAGCAGAATCCACCCCTCTTCCGACATCCACCTGAGCACATGCCACGAGAAGAATCCACCAAAAAAAGCGTTTCTATTGTTACAATCGACTATACACCCGAACACGCCCGCAGCGATAAGCCGCGCAAAGACACCCCAGTAGAGGCGCACTTCACCTTCGACATTTTCCAGCCTGGGCAGAGTTGTATACGATCCGGGCAGAATCAGTGTCGCTACCAGGCCGCCGACAAGACCGGTTGCAAAGTACTCAAAAGTCCACTTACATCCAAAATAGAATGTCATTGATACTCCTTAGCTCACCAGAGCAGTAATATATGTCGTATTGCGGGGTGCAACAATGGCTTCCCCTATGATTCCGCCGGCCAACAGTGCGCCAGTCCCATGATCGGCCAGCAGGTTGCCCTCGATATCACACAGCAATGATCCATCTGGGAATTCGAGGTCGTATTGATAACCAAGGTGCACCCATATCGCCTGTCCCGCGTCCGGCTGAGGTCCTGTCAAGGAATTCGCCAGCGTTATTTCGCCGGTGTTGGTGTTATGAGCAGCTATAACATTTGATTGGGGATAGCCGTAATACTCCGTTCCGCCTGCCCCGCTCAGCAGATATACAGTGTAGCCAGTATAATCCTTGTCCAGGCCGGACACTATAAAATGCGTCGAGTCGGTTACAGATGTGATCTCAGCCTGTTTCGTGGTATGACACTGCAACGCAGCAGTGAACAAGCCGCTCTCGTTTGCAATCAAATACTGCTCGCTGAGCACTTCCCCGCCAGGTATATCCCGTTTGCGCAGTTTTATCGTGCCAACCTCATCTCCTGCGCGGGATATCACTCTCAACAGCAGTCGTGCACGCAATGTTTTTTCGATTGATCCGGCAGGCGGACTCCCTTCGTTAAAGGGATATGCATATTTCGACGCCTGAGCCTGTGTGGAAAGTGAGATCGAATCGCTGCCGGTTTCGGATGCGTAGTGACCACGTTTCAGGTAGATGATCGGTATATTTTCCGCACCCTCAGCCACGGTAAACTCTACCAGCCCATCATTCGGATAATATCGGCTCGTGGCCGACAGAGCCTCCGGCACGTGCTGCCAGTTGCCCATATCGCCTGTATAGTGCGTCATCCCCATGATCTCGGCAGCCACGATGCCGTCAACAATTATCATAGCTGTGCGGCTATAGTATGTTGAGTTAGGGTCGCCTTCGAGCGCGTATGGTCCACCCAGATTGCTGGCACCGGTAGACATGCCCGTCGTACGCGTGCATGTTCCGCCGTCCACCAAAACATAAAACGGATTTTTGCGCTTGAGCGTCAGAGATTTGAATATATATATCCTGTCAGCCTGCAGATTGCCGAACTCGATATCGCCTACGGCTTGGATTCCCCAGCCCCAGGACGGCGATCCGGTCCAGGCTGTTTGACTCGTATCGACAGCAGGGATATCGATGTCGGCAGGTGCGATCAGATCAATTTCATAGTCGTCAGGACTGATCTGGAACTGCCTGGTCGCTAAATATACGTCGATCTTGTCTTTGTCATTCGTTTTGTCGGTCGTAAACAACACGTCTGCATATCGACCACCCGCGAGGGTTACATCGTGAGATTTTTTTATTCTGCAGGGCGCTTCGGTCACAACAACTCGGATGCCATCGTCCGTATTCGTGATGGTTGCTGCCCCGGATTCGACTTCCCAGCCCTGACCTTCAAACTGCTCTATGATATTTTTCGACGTGGGCACAGTGATTGTCAGCGCCTCTGTAAGTTCATCGAGGCCGGTTTTCATCGTTAGCCGTCTATCCGATGCACCATAAAATGAGTCGGGATAATCATGTTCACCATCGGTATTCGGATATTGCTCGCCCTCATCCATGTTCCAAGGGAACTCAGGCTCGCCCATCTCGCGGCAGTTGTTTATCCAGGCATTCATGACGATCATCTCGCAATCATCTGCAGGTGAAAATGTCTGTCCGACGTCGTTAACATTGTCGGTTTCCAAAGACCGGTTGCCGTTATCCCACCTCTCAATGTATGCCTGATAATATCCCTCGTATTGATGCGATATATCGAACTCACCATTTGCGTCTGCATCACCAGTGGCGCCATCAATCGACTTGACGCTGGCAGCGACATTGGGCACTGTCCCATCTATATTTTTTATCGTGCCGCCATAACCAGCCGAATATGCGCCCTTCGTCACAAGCAGGCTGCCGGTCCATGCTCCCGATCCATTGCAGATAAACTGCACCGACCCCCCTCCGTAGCTCAGTGTGGAAGAGCCACTTGTCAGAGTTTTTGAGGTTGTGCCGGGCATTCCGCTCAGGCCGCAGGAAAAGACGCTCATATTGTCAAAAAACCCGTATGGGTTTTCGCCACTGCCGCCCAGTTGCCATCCGGCCTTCAGACCATATCGGTACAACTGCCACGGCACATCGTCCAGGTCAAACTCATAGCTGCGGTCCCACTCGAATGATCCGCATGTAACATGCGCTGTCACGGTGGCGCTCAATAGAGTATAGACGGGACCAATTACGGCGGGCGTTCGGTCATATGGTGCCCAATCATCCGTATATGCGCGATGGAAATCCGTTTTTTGTTCCGCCGCTCCCAGCTGCTGTATTGCTCTAGTCATATTCAGCGTCAACGTCATCTCCACCTGTGCTGTGCATGACCAGGAGAATGGGGGCGCCCATCCATTTTCATCTACTGTCGGTATGGGAGGCTGCGGTATATCATCTGTTGTAAATGTGTCAATCTGCGCTTGGTTATTGTAAAAAATGCCTTGTAAGTCGATCACTCCATCGCCGCTGCCAGGGTATATGAAGCGCAGCGACATTTCAGCAAATCCAGCCAGCACTATACCGCAGCCACAGGGGCCGACATAAACTGCATACGAACCATAGTCGGGGGGTAATTCGCCCTCATACCTGCCACCAGCATGACAATAGATCGTGCCGGTGCCCCTAATCACTTTAGTTACGTTCATGTTGGGTGCACCACCGCGGTTGTCACCAGTGTTTCAGGGTCGGACTCGGGACCAATGAATGTAGTTTTACCATTCCGAGTTATCTCGTTTCTTGTCAGATAGGTCATTTTTTGATTGCTCTTATCGTATTTGTGGTCGGTGAGATACCTCACCAGAATCGGCTGATCTTGTCCGTGACCAGGCATTAGCAGATCGAATGTGCCGCCTGTGATCGTGCCGCCGAAATCGACCTTTTGGTGGGTAGTATCGATCTGCGTGACGGCAACGGTAACATCGCCTGTGAGACTGTTTACCGCCGTCATCAACGGCACTTCTGCGTCTTCAAACTCAATCGTTACACTGCCCGGACATGGACCGCCGGATACGGAAACATCACCCGAATATTCATTCTCAGACAGCATTCCTGATATTATTAATTGCAGGTTTTCGTTCGTCACATTCCAATCAATAACCTCAAATGTGTATTCACCCATCGTAAGCGAGAACGTTCCACCTGTAACATTGCCGCCGAAATCGATTTTTTGATGAGTAGAATCAACCTGAGAAATTGTAACATCTGGAGTGCCTGTGAGACTGCCTGTGGCCACCAACAGCGGCACAGTATCCCACGCTCCAACAAATTCGATTGTGACATCAGCAGGCGCGGGTCCATCTGTGAGTGTAACACTCGCTCCTACAAATCCGCCTACATTCAGCAGTTGGGTCAGCTTTGCAGCCAGGGTGATATTATCGATATTGTAGGCCAGGTCTGCCAGACCCAGATCAGCACGCCAGTAGTCCTCATCACGCGTTCCCTGAGTCGAGGCGAGTTCGATCAGGTCGGCAAGAGCAGGCGGTTCTTCGCCCGACCCCCCGCCTATATCGCGGCTGATGATGTAATATTTCGTGCCACCATATGTAAATATCTGCACTTCGACTATCGAATCAACGGGTATTTTTTCGACGTTTTCAGCAGCCACCTCTGCAATATTGATAGCAGTGCCGGTCTTGCCGCCTGATTTGACCGTCCAGGCTGAGTCAACATAGGTAACCTCTGCGAATGTATAGGCGGGGTCATTGGCGGTGATTTTGGCGCAGAATATCGAGGATGCCGCCTGCCTGACGGGTTCGTTCTGCCTCTGAGGCACGTAAATCATCCCGTCGGCAGCACGTGCCAATCCCGGACCCGGTCGGCCGTTTTGAAGCTGGCGCATTGCATCGTTGAGCGCGTTTATAGCACGTGGAATCATGCCCCACGAATCGCCGTTTTTGAGATCGACCAACTTCATACGATTGTTACCAGTTGTGAGAAGTCAGCGGATTCGTAAATTGCAGGTGTAAGCGAAGTCCAAGCCCACTCGCCCGCAACCCCGCCTTTTGGCACCGGATGCCCTGTTTTGGTGGCATCTGTTGTGTAATTGTCGCCATCAGCATCAGTATTTTGATAATACAAAATATAACCTGTGCTGTCCCGTTTTGGGATAGGTCCGCGCCACACCTCGTTATGAGGTCGAGATCGCCATAAAAACTCATACTGGGCACGGTAATACCACGCTTGAGTCTCAGGGTCCCATTCAGCCTGTTCCGAGAAGTCCTTGAACAGGACCGTTCCTGCATCGCAGCCTTGCCAAGACGTATCGTTGACCTTGTTTATACATGCCAATATCGTCGAGATTGGGAACTCGACCACTGCCAGATCAGCAGTGAAATTGATCATGGTAAATGACGTCGCTGCACTGAACTCTGTAGCCTCAACCACTTCACCACAGTCATCCCATACGCGACCCTGACCGGTCATCAGTGCTTCCGACTCTGTTTTCCAGGAAAGCCGCGGTGGATCGCCGAACTTTGGCCGCTGATACTCGAACGTGTAATCAAGAATGCACCGGCAAAGCTCGGTCTGATTGCCCCAACCTGTGAGAACAGGAGCACCCTCTGGCACGAACTCCCTCTCTTTGACCGTCATATACGGATACAGCGGATGCGGTGAATTGATCTTCGGAGCGCCCAAAAAGACCTCGTCCCACGGACCGATAAACTCCCTGTGGCAGGTGCAGCCCTTGACTGTTTCTTTAATGCGTCCGCTGTTGCCATTGAAAAGTTCTCTAACCGACACCTGTCACCACCCCCAAACGTTCGCGCACAAGGGAATTCAGATCAGTCTGGTTCTTCTCCTGTCGCTTGAGTGTCTCGCGGATATCCTGCAGTTCTTTGGCGTTCGGCAGGTTCGCTTTTGTGACCTCGGTTGATTCCTTAGCCTTACCCAAGCTGCCCTTCAGCCCAGCTTCCATGGCCATATGCCAGAGTTCGGTCACTCCCTTGAAACCCATCGCGTCACGCAGTTGCTGCCTGCGCTCCTCGGCCTGCTCGCGTTGCTTCTCGATGACTTTCATTATTGAGTCGATCTCGGCTTGAGCAACTTCGGCAAGTTGGCGCTTGCGCTCGTCTGCGGTGGCTTTACCGACACTTCCAAATGCCTTAAATGCGCCTTGCCAACGTTTTAGCATCCCTGCCAAAGAGTCACCAAATCCATTTTTTTCGTCTGTTGCCAACGTTTCAAATAAACTCCGCGCTTGGGGCTTTATTGTGGCTAAAATAGCCAATACTGCAGTGCCGATCTTTCTTATTAATTCAATAAGTTTTTCGATACCTAACGCGATTGCAGAGACAATTCCAGATATAATTATGCCAACGATTTTTAAGGTAGCGCCTATGGCCATCAATCCGACTTTTGCTTCTGCCCCCCATATTTTTTTCATTACATTGAATACAGGCGACAACGCCGACAGCAGCTTCTTCACCGACTCCCACAGCCCGCTGAAAGCCTCTTTAATGCTCGACCACGCCTGGTTCACAGCATCCCGGAAAGGCTTGACCTTGTTGTATGCCAAGACCAGAGCCGTACCGATTGCTACAACGCCTGCTATTATCCACCCGACAGGACCACTGGCAGCCGCTACAGCCGCGCCTATAGCTGTCCCAATCGCGGGCGCTACGGCAACAATGGATGTTATCGCGGATATGACACTACCAACAGCAACCAGCAGGGGACCGATAGCCGCCACAGCGCCCACGAAGCCGATAATAAGCGCCTGCACACCGGTAGGCAACTTTGCGAAACCCTCGGCTATACGTTTAACTATCGCCATAATAGGTTGTATGGCTGTAAGTAGATTCTTTCCGATTTTTGCAAGGGGTTCACCTAACGGTTCCAATGTCTGGAATAGCCAATCTTTGAAATTAGACCATAACCCAAGCAGACCTTTGCTTTGCTTATCCATCATGCCCTTGAGCTTGGAGTCATTGGACATACCTTTCATAAGTCCGTCCATAAACGCTTCTGCGCTAAGGCTGCCCAACGATATCATCTTGCTTATTTCAGCCTGGCTTTTTCCCAACCCCTGCGCCAGGTATCGCAACACCGGCACGCCAGCCTCTGCAATCGGCCTGATGTCCTCCATACTCGCCTTGCCGATAGATTTCATCTGCCCGAGTTGCATGATTATGCGATTGATGGTTTCCCCGTTACCGCCGACACTGGACACTGCGTTGCCCAGATTTGTCATTATAGGAATAATGTCATTGGCCTCGTAGCCGAATGCAATAAGTTGCTTGCTGTTCTGGATCAGCCCAGAGAACTCGAATGGGGTCTTTGCGGCGAACTGCTGAATATCTTTTATGAATGCGGTGGCCTTATCCGCACTGCCAAGCATCGTAGTGAGCGCGATCCGCGTCTGTTCCATATCTCCGGCCACTTTGATAGCAGCTCCGCCCAAACCCAGCAGGGGCAACGTTACTCCCACCGTGAGCATTCCGCCTAAGTTCTTCAGCTCAGAGCCGATATTTTGCAAGCTGGTGTGTGCCGACTTTATCGCGCTATTCCAGCCGGAGTCGTCCAGCCCCAACGTCCCAAACAGTTCGCCTACTTTTAGAGCCATATCATTTCCCTGCCCATCGCGTCAGAGCAGCCGAAGCCGCTTTAGGGTCCGTCACTGTCTTGCTCTCGTGCGCCATAGCCATAACCAGCCGGGAGTTTGAGGACAGCCCACCCATCAAAACAAGGAAACGTCGCCAGGTCAGAGACCGTAGCGACGTTTCAAGGTCGATTCCATATTCACGCTGAAAGTCGGATTCTATCAGCGCCCAGTGCTTTAAGATGTTGTCGATACTTCCCCGGCTGCCTCCGGGGTCTTCACGTTTCCCGAGTCGCTCGAATTGTTCTCTGCCAACGCAGGGAAATAATTCTCAGTTATCCACTTAATGATCTCTTCGAGCTGAGGCAATGTAACCCCATCATTAAAGAGCTGAGTCGCCTGGCCCTTCCCGATCAGGGCATCGATCAAGAGCTTTAGGTCGTCAACCTCAACAGTTGCACCGTCGCCTTTGGACTTGAGCTGCACTATCAACAGACCGGCTGCCGCAGAGAGTTGCGGCGGAAGAGTATAGGTCTTCTTCTTGAAGACAAAAGAAAGAGGCTCATTTACTTTCGCGTCCTGAGTCTCAAAGAATGCGTCGAAGTCAATGAATTTTTTTGTCATTAGCTCAGCTCCGGTCCTGTGCGCTTGATTTCGCAGCCCCAACTCGCAGAGTCGTCAAGTCCGCCGCCGATATCATCCATCTTGACGGTGCCGACAAACTTGGTAAGTGTATCACCCTGAGAATCCAGTACCTCAAACGTGCCTTCGGCGGCATAACCCACAAGTTCAGCCAGAGCCTCGACTGCAGCCTGTCCAGCATCGCGGGGGTCAACTTTACGCTTGCCGGTCAATTTCAGCGACTTTCCACGACGGGTCACAACGTGTGAGTCACAGCCCCGGTCGTCGAATGTGGTTGTATCGGCTTCTTTCACATCGGTGCCAACAGCAAACTTGTCTAACCCACCTATAACAGTGCTGCCGATTTTGAATACAAACCCGGCGGCAGCATATTCAACATATGTGCTCATACCAAATGCCTCCTGTTTTCGTTCTTGACCCTCAATCTAAAGTTGAGGGAATATTCATGGCGTTCGTTTTCATCTCTATCAAGATAAGCCGGTCCGCTCTGCAGGCTGTAGCACAACACGATCCACGTGCCGCCGTCCACAAATACGGCATTTGTGAAGCCGTGCAGAGTATCGTATACATTCTGTGCCCGCTGCTGAGTCGCCAGCATATCGGCACCGCGCACAATCACCTGCAAGTCCGGCTGGTCATGGTCCCGGCTGTCCGGCGCAGGTCCGGTTGTCGAGCGGACCATAATCACGTCATCGGGCTTGTCCGGCAATACTTCGCAGTAGATGTCACCTGTGCTGCCATGCTCGTCAAATACACCCAATCCCTGCGCCTGCAGATATTTTCCGGCCTCAGCGACTAGCATCAGGCTACCGAACCCTCACCGATGACGATAATGTCATAGCTCACACTGCCGCCGCTCGGATTGCTGATCTTGAGGATGTCGGCGGTCCCGGCAGTAACGGTATATCCGTCGACCGGAGCATATAACAGAAGCACGCCATCTGCCTGCACCTTTACGGTGTCCGATACATCACCAAACATCGAAGCAAATGCGTTTGCAGCAGCTCCGCCAACCTCCAGCCGGTAACCGGTGGTAACTGTATTGACCTTGATTATCAATGCCTTGATCTTGGTAAATGTCACCACGCCGAATGCACTGCTCAGGACTCCAGCCAGGTCGATGTCCTCGCTGGTCGTTGTAGCCAGTGTGCGCCTGTCGTGCCACTGGACCTGTACCTTGCCCGAACCTGCACCGTTACTCAATGCAGCGGCACTGAGTATACTTGCGCTCAAAGCATCAGTTACGTTGGTTCCGTCGTTCAGCACATTGACGAAATTTGACTCTACTTTCAGCGTCGTTTTTACATTGATACTTGTAGACATACTTTATCCTCGCATTCTCCGCGCTATTGTGTCGGCCACAATCTTGAGCGCGGTTTTGCCGTATTTGTTGTAAGTGACCTCCAGCCACTTTCCGATCCTGCCATTCTGGAACTTATAGTTAGGGTGTTCGTAGACACGAACAGCATACGGTGTGTCATAACTATCAGCGGCCACGAGGTTCTCTTCGTCTACACTGGCCTCGCCGGATCGTTGAAGCGTTCCCTGATCGTGCGGGACAACTCTGTTGGCTTCCTCAAGCAGATATTCTGCGCCAAGAAGCAAACCCTCAGCAGCAGCCTGTTTGACCTCGTTTGTAACCTGGTCGCCATACCAGTTAAGTTTTACGCTGACGCCCATCCGCTCAGCCCCCTATCGACTTCAGGTAGACCTCTACGTGGCTGACCCGGCCATTGACTGGTATCGGCTGAGCGTCTATCACCTCATAGACCTGGCCGTCTTTCGTGACCCTGTCCTGTGTCTTGGTGGTCGACGTTGCGCCCAGTATGCAAAAAGCGGAGGCCACGACCTCCGCTCCCAGCTTGTCTGTGATTTTTTTGTACCCCGGCTCGAATATACACGGCTCAGTGGTAATTGCACCGTATCTCGGTCCATAGGCCGTATTGCCAGCAAATGGCTCTATGGACATCGAGTCTCGCAAAGATGATCTCGGTAACCTCATTTCACACCCGCCCCGGCATATAGCAACCCTGCCTTGAGTAATGCCCTGCGTGCACGAGGCGCAAGATATGCAGGCGCAATACGGTTGCTACCCTGTCCATTCTTGATCGTGACCTTGCTTGCTGTATACTCCTCGACGGGTCCGCTTATATCCCGATCCTCTCCGACCTCAAGCCAAAACTCTACCTGTGCACAGACGGCTTTCTTTGCCGCCGCCAGGTGAGCGGCATTGTTAGGATCGATACTTACTGGCGTGATATCGTCCATCATCTCAGATGCTCGGGTTATGAGCCTGTCTATATCGGCAGGCAGCACATCTGCGGCTATGCCGGTGTATATGGTTATGTCGGCTGATGTTGCGTAGCTCATGAACTATATCCCCTCATATTTATAGCACCCGCGCCTTAGCCGGGCGTCGGGAAGGACCCGCCTACGCTCCTATCTGCACGACCCTCGGATTATCCCATCTCAACACCACGTTAGCGTTGGGGTTTTGCGAACCCGACACTTCAATATGTAATCGAGCACGTGGCAGTGCAAATGCAGGCACTGTTATCGGAAACATATGCATTGTTTTGGTAGCACCAAACGTGTGATACCATGATGATCGAGCCACGACACTATTGCCATTCGCATCAGACACATCTATTTTCAAACTGCATACACAGTCTGCAGCCACATCCTCATTTGTATCCCAGCCCTGGGCGTCAAAGCAGATTGCGAAGCCTTGGCCTTGGGTCGGCAATGCTTTCAGATAACAGCAGTTGGAACTGCCACGAATCACCTGAATCCTTTTGGGTGATTCAGCGGTCAGCGACACATACGTTGAGTTGAAAACATATATGTTGCTGTAAAAGGTCGCCCCACTGTTCCACGTACTGACATCAGTCCAGTCATCGAAGTTGTTGGGAAACCCCCAAGCAGCACTATTTGCAAGCGGGCATTGCACAGCAGACATCAGAGCAGATTTATGGACAGGGAATATCAGGCCGGAGTCTCGAAGCGATACAATAGTATCGATCAGTGTTTTCCAGCTAAAAGTATCTGCGTCATACAGGTGACACAGCAAACCCATTCGACCACCCGAGAATGCCGCCGATGTCAACCGCTCAATCAGTAGCGCATCAGTATACAAACCGATATTGTGGTCTGGCGCGCCATGCACCGGCGTCGATCCCACCGTGCGGCTTGATGTCACCGCAGTGCCATACTGTTGTCCCTCTGAATAGCGATAACACCCGCGAATCAATCGACCTGGCGTGCTATCCTGAGTTTTTGTGTTGAGGTAATCACTGATCGGACTGACAGGAATAAAACCCTTACATACGATGCCAGCATCGGCAGTATTACTATCAATCAACTCATTGAGGGCTATCCTCGATTGTACAATCTCGCGCCACCAATCAGCATAGGTGTATCCAGATATCGACGCAGGATGCGTGTAGGTGTGTGACCAAATTTCGCACCCATATACACGTTGAGCATCACGCACATTGTCGGCTGTCCAAAATCCAGCTTCGCCTAGCCTTCCGACCGGAACAGCTATTGACACCGGCACACCCTGATCGTGAGCATACATTATCGGCGATATGCCCGCCGACATGCCGAATACGCCTGTCGTGTCAAATAGTTTTGTGCCCTGATCGCCGTGCACAATTATTGATACAAGTCCGCCACTATATGGGATCACTGGCGGGGCAGGATAAATTGATCCACGATCAGGTAAACGAGGATCGCGCTCAAACATGTACGCGATCTCTTCTTTATGCAGTATGGGCTTAGAGCGTGTGGGCGTGTATAATTCCGGCTCTATGCCTGGGCGCAAATCAATCACATCAGCATCGACACTGGTATCTATTGCGTCTTCAATTGTAGTCGCCAAACTGCTCGGGAGAGTTATTGTACGATCGTTGAAATATCGCAAAATGTCATCGATCAGCGTATCCTGCGTTGCGGTAAACGTCTGTGTGCCTACCGTGACCGTATTGCCCGCAGCTACGTAGAATCCCTGCACCTGGTCGACAGAGTCGAGGGTGAGGGAGAAATCTATAGTCGCTGCGCTTGTCCCATTGAGCTTTACGGTCGGCTTACTGGTCATATCCAGAGCGTCACCTGTATGTACTCCCGGAGTCAGGTATATCTCCTGGCCGGCAGATGCGGCGGCGAATGCCGCGGATACTGTTGTGTATTTACATTTAGGTCCGCACAAGATGACACCATTGGCCGCTAGAGCCTGCTGATGCTTAACCCACTCTTCACCATAATCCGGATAATCTACAATCGGTATAGTTTTTGCCATTGGTTTCACCTCGCGCTTAAAACAAAAGCCGGGGGAATTCTAGCCCCCGGCTAAATATATTTGCATGGAGATCGGACTTATCTGTCTTGCGTAATTCTCACATAATCAATTGTAAGTGTTTTAGTTGCCGCGTGTCCGGCGTCAGCCACTTTAGCGTAAAATCGAGGCTTAAAAGCCACATCCTTTATCGTAGATGCTGCATAACTCTTGATGAGCACTCCATTAATCCAGAACTTGGCAGCACCCGTGGAAAACAACTCAATCTTCAGCGTCACATAGGTATCTGTCGTTGCAGTTGTAGCAGTTGTGTATACCTGTTCGCCGCCGTTGTTGTTTTCATAAACAGTGAGAAATTTGGTTGCCGACACAGCGGGATTGAATCTGAATAGACACTCATCATTACCATCGACATACCAACCGCCCTCAAATGTACAGTTTGTAAGGGAGTTGATCTTCACTCTGGCTTCAATACTCGGATTATTAGAGATATCGAATAGAGCTTCCCGCCAAGATAATGTAGCCGCGTCATTCTGCGCTGCGTGGGCAGTATCAATCACGGCGGTTCCGTTTACACCTGCAATGATTTTAACCGTGCCTCCGCCTACAAGCGTCGTTCCCCAATACCAATCAACCGGAGTGAGTATATTAGAGTTATCAGGAGCCGATGCACCAGCCAAGATAGCAACACCAGTAGTCGTATTCGAGTAGCAAAGGAAGTCCTCCATATAAACCATCTTGGAATGGAGGATATTGCCCTTGGCTACTTTCTGCCAAGTATTACCATTCCAACCTAGCAAATTGGTTTCCTGTATGTTGGTCTTCTGCGCGAAAGCCGAAAGCGGAAAAAGCACGATCAGCATTATAAGAAGAGCCATTATTCTGATGTGTCTCATTCCTGCACCTTCCCGTTGCCGTCCTCACCGGTTGATTCTTCTGCGGCCTGGATTGCCGCGAGTATGTCAGCCTTTTTGGTGATCCCTGCAAGGTCAATACCCAGTCCATCAGCGATGCCCTTGAGTTCAGGCACCGTTTTATTTTCAATCGGAGTCTCTTCCTTGGTGGCCGGGTTCGACTTTGCGGAATACGTCCCGCCTTTCCGTAACCATTTTATTTCGGGCATTGTGACACCTCCTTATTACAATGCGTATGCCCACGCTGTAGTGTTTGCGCTTGCATCGAGTCTGATTTTGCCCTTGTCCGTCCCGGATAGAGCTTTGACTCTCGCAGACTCGACACATATTGCCTTGGTCTCACCCGCGCCGAGCGTGACTGTGATATCACCCTGACCGCTGAGCGCGCCTTCAGTCCCTGCCTTAATCAGCACAGTTCCGCCAGCACCGCCAGCATCATAGAGAATAACAACCATCTTGTCAGAGACGGGAGTGATAACACCGTCATTGGCCGCTGTGAGCGATACACCAGTAACGGCATCGGTTGTTTTGTTGACCGGCACTGATACCGGAGCTATAACCTGATCTGCCATAATATTAAAATCCTTTCGTTAATAAACAAGGGCGAGCTTTCACGACTCGCCCCATATTTTTTGGTTATACGCTTAGTGTCCTAAGCTCTACGGCTCCGCTGCTTCAGTCGCGTCGAGAACAGCAAGGCAATCCGGGTCTACAACTTTAGCACCGTAGAGATGCAGTCCCTTAACTGCATCAGAAAACGCACTTTCCGGCCTGAACGCCTCGACCTTGTTAATCTGGTCGACAAATGTAATCGCCCTGTTGGTTCCGGCCATAATGTAGTAATCAGTGCCATCGTTGGCGACGTTGTTAGATGCACGTAGATCGAAACCTGCGCAACGGCCAACTTTGCCATTGTCGAACGCCTCGTTACTTGTGTTCTCGACGAGAACCTTTGCAAGCACTAGTTTGGTTTTGAACCATGCCGGGATGATACACCAGCGACCTTCTGCAGGCACATTCGCCTCATCAAGTGCTTGACTCAACGAAAGCAGTGCTGCATAGGCATTCAGACTATTGATGGGCGTAGATGCACTAACAACAGATGCATCAACATGAAGAGCGGCGATGAACTGATCTGCTGTATCTCTCAGACCGTAAGCGGCCTGATCCATACCGGCCGGCAGCAGACTCCCTTTTGCCTGCCTCTGATCGATATCATCAACCTCGAAGCAGAAATAGTCGCTCTGAGTGATAACAAGGCTCATCTGGGCATCGTTAAGCGTTTCAGGCGATATCTGCGTTACGTTTTTGGTGTAAGAGCCAATAGTGACCGGTCCGACAGAGTTAATGTGAACAGTGTCACCCGCTTGGGCGATCTCGCCCTCGTAGTCTCTGTTTACCACATCACCAAAGACTAGGGATTTTTTGAGCTTGCTGAAAATACGCCCAGTCCAGAGTTCGGGGATAAAGTTATTTACTGACATTCGTTACCTCATTTCTTCTGCCGCCTGGCAGCATAAAATTGTTCGATTTCAGGCATTCGTTTTGCCATCTCATCAGGAGTCATTTTCATGATTTCTTCCTCTGTAAGCGCCTTGCTGTCGCCGCCGCCAGAGAAGTCACTTCCGCCTTTACCGCTGCCGTCTGCGGCCTTCAATTCCGGCACATCGCTAAGCAGAGCATCAACAGCCGTTTTAATTGCCTTAACATCAGGCTCGCCGTTGTCGTCTACCTCGACTGATGATAAGTCGAGCATCCGTAGCGCATAATCGAGCCGGTCGGCCTTGATACCAGCCGCCAGAGCCTGCACTTTTGCCTCAGCTCTAATTACGCGAGCATTGGCCGCAGTGCTGGCTTCTTTCGCCTGCTTTTCAGCCGCCTCTTTTTCCGCTTTGGCCTTCTCGGCCTCGGTCATCTGAGCCTTTCTACGCTCTTCTTCCTGTGCGCTTTCCCAGCTTTTGCGTTCACGCCCCAGACGTTTTTTGACAATATCGTCAACTTCAGACTGCGTAAACGTCTTTCCGGCATTTCAGCCGTCACCATCACCAGCGCTTTTATCCTGGTTGCCGTCTCCAGCACCCTTGTCATCGTTGCCGCCGGAACCTGCTCCGTCATCGGCGTCCAAGAAGAATAAAGGGGTTCGTAAGAATCGAAAAATCGTATACATGGTTCCTCCGTTTTCAGCCCGTCGGCTTATCCGCGATCACCCCCGCGTGGGCGTATTGGTATCCCACTCGATGAGCGGGAAATGACATGCAACTGCATCGGCGATAGCATCAACGGCATATTCGATTTGCCGTCGATAACCACCTATAAGGACATCATAAACACTTTGACTAAGCACTCTGCTTTCCCAGAGATCGAGTCGAATTATGTCGGTAGCCGACTTCAGATGGCAATGCAGCAGTTCGTGAACTATCGTGTGTCGTTGTTCGCCCAATGATAGATCACGAAAGTTCTTGTTCAGGTAAATCGAAGCCCGCTTTCGCCCCTCCACCGGGACAATTTCAGCAAGAGCGTCTTCGTCTTGGGGTGACTCGTCTTTCAATATAAGTTCCCAATCGCGTAGCCCCAGTTTATCGGCCACCTCGCGAATATAGACACAAAGCGGGTTCTGTATGGTCATAATTGTCTCCTCGGTTGAATAAAAAAGCCCCCCGACAAAGCCGGGAGACTTGAATGTGTATTCGTCTATTTAACGATATGCTTAAGCAACTATTCGCTGCTCATCTTCAAACAGTAGCGTCCTTTTCAAAAACTCATGCACAACTTCAACTTGTGATTCAGACTCGGGAAATATGTAAGCACCAACAAACTCATCAAACACAATTGTGAAAATAAGACTGTTGTATTCCATCGTGATGTAGACCGTGTCGTCAGGCGCAATGTCTTTTTTGACGATTTTTGCCCCCGCACCGTCTCGCCAATACCTGGCGAGTTCACCTATCTCCTCGTAGGAATCTATCCCGCCAAGGTAAAAATGATCGACCTTGCCCGGTTCTTGTCTTGGTTTTATTGATTTCACTGAAAAGTTCATGACTCTCACCTATAACCCCATCTTCTTGTCGATGTCGGTGTTTGTCTTTCCTGCGCTCTTAATGATATCGCGCCAAACATCATCACCAGAGAGTTCTTTGTCTTCACGTTTGTGAGCTATCATCTCTTCAAAAGACAAGTTAGGATATTTCGTATTCAAACTATCGGCTTTTTCTCTATCGGCCATCATAAGTCTCGCCTCAGAGCGAATCTGATTTCTGGTCTCGTGCGCCATTTTTGCCTGTTCTTCAAGAGGCAACTCGGGGTTAATTCTGACAAGCGCACTTTTCAAATTGCTCTTATACCAACGCCTGGCCTCCTCGTTTGAGAGCGTGCCATAATTTGACTTATCCACCATCAAAGGCATTATACCACCTTTTTGGTCTTTTTCAAGATCGGTTGCCATTGACTTGGCTGACAGCCCTTGTTCACTCGAATAGTTTCTCTTGAGCGTTATCCAGCCTTCCCCATGCCTCTTCTCTCCGGCCAGATTAGCCTGCTTGATATGCTCACGCTGTGCAGCCTGCCACTGCTGCACTTTAACATGGGCTTTCTTCTTCTCTTCCGGCGTGATCGCTACAGCCTCACGCCGTTTCCAACGCCGTATCTGCCGTTCGTTCAATCTCTGTTGCTGCCGAGCCTTATACGCCTCCGGGTCATAGGGGACATCGTGCGGCCTGGTCACACCCTCGATATACAGACCAATCGTATGGCGACAGGAAGGGTGCTTTAATCCGGCATCAATAGCTGTTTGTAATGACGGATATTTCTTAGATTCACCGGAGAATGACACGACCCGGCCTTCCCACGGCGCACACAGACTACAGCAATTGCCGTGACTGGATACAATCCCCAGGTTCTGGCCATTCGCCTGCAACTTGTCAATATGCCCCTGATCGGCTGCATTTCCCGCCGCAGTCCTCACTGCCATTTCGGCGTATGACTGAGCATTCCACCATCGCCCGACTGAGTCCCGGTAACCGCTGATACCATGATCAGCAAACTGGTTGAGAACACCCTGAACGGCTTCCCTGACTGTCTGCGTGCCGTTTACGACCTGAGCAGCTCCAGCAGCCACCGCGTTCCTATAAATATCCTGAGTCACCCGGAGCATTCGCAGGTGAGTCGAATTGACCGCGCCAACTGTCTCTTTTACAAGCGCCTTAAGAGCATTGCCGCGGGTGAATGCGGATGCACTCATATCTTTAAGTTTTGCCTGCTTCAGCTCGTCAATAGCCTCTGATGCGCCTGCGTCGTAAGCCTGGTTGATTGCATCCTCGATACCTGCTTCCTGCTTCGCAAGGTCGGCAACCTCGCCGCTGATATCACGCCTGAGTGCCCGGACTTCTGCCAGCTTCTTCTCTGCCCAGCCCGGCTCATCTATCCCGCGTGCCAGTCGCTTGGCGACCTTTTCGAGCATAATGCGCTCGGATTCGGCATACACCCGCCCGATCTCATTGGCATAGGCGTCGATGGAGTCATATACACGTTCCCAGGCCATTATTCGGCCTCTTCATCATTCTCACTATCGCCGCGTCCGAGTGTCGTCGGGTCCGGCACATTTGCGCCTTGCTCGTCGAGGATTGCCTGCACTTCGGTTTTGACCTGCTCGACACTCCAATCTGGGTGGACCATCCGCACGCGGGTTTCTATTGATGCGGATTGAGCATCGGATAGCAGCTTTACCGAGTTCGCTATCTGACCGATGTCGGTCTGCACGGAATCCTGCATCTCGACAGTAGATTTATAAGGCGTGATCTTTCCGTCGAGTTTGGTTTTGTATATGACCTGAGCAGCCCACAGGATATATTCAAGTGCCGGCCGCCAGTAGTCGGCTTTCTTGGCCGTCGTGATGAATGATTTGCGCTCACGGATTGTAAGCGCCGTACCGCTCTCAGCCGTACCGTTAATATCCAGGCCGAACGTTTGCGGCGAATACCCTGCACTAGTGTATATCTGCCTGAGCAATGCCAAGGCGGAGTCAATGTGTTCCTGCGTCCGAATGGCAAATTGAGAGACCTTTATGTTATCATTTGCGGCACTGCCGCCCTGAATGGCGTCGACTTTGAGATATGCCTGCCGAAATACATCAAAGCGCTTTTGGCCATCCGAGTCGTGGTCGAAGAACTCTTCCGGTGCGATGATGCGACCCATACCCAGCTTAATATCTCTAAGCAGGGACGTGAATATATCGTCGAGTGATAGCATCAATGACTCGGATGCCGCATAGTCCGACTGTCCAAGTCGCAGCCCGCGGAATCGGCGGTTTGGCCGCATATTCGGGATGTAGACACACGCCAAACTATCCAGCCCAGTTTCGATCTGAGGCGATATATCAGCCGTATCCGCTCTGGATGTGAGGCCGATCTGCTCACCCAAGTTTCCCGGCGTACCGCGATAGAGTCCGTTTAGTATAACGCCCGACTCGTGACGCTCAAGAAGTCGATAGACGGTGTTACCATCGGTTTCGAGTTCTTTCCAAAACGTGACTGCTCGAAGGAAACCGAAGTGAAACTCGGGCAAAGCGTTATCGACCTGCGCGACATCTATGATAGGATACTGCGACAGGTCCTTATTCCAGTTGACCTTGAGGAAAACACCGCCCATACCCGATGCCGTGTCCGCCGCCTCGCTGAATACGGAATACAGACCGCACTTATTAACGATATCATCGAGCGCTTCCTGTGCTGCTTTTGCTTCAGCCGAAGCGTTCTCTTCCTGGGCTTCTTTGATCTTTATCTTCGGATGCTCGCCGAACAGCATAGCCGCGCTGATATTGGAAATATCGGCAGCCGCAGGCACATGCACCAGGTCACGCATTTCGTTGCGCAAATGGTCTGCAATCGCAAATGTCTGCTCGTGATATGGGCTATAAATGCGCTGCGCATAAATCGATGCGAGTGTATCCAGATCGCTGCCATACCATGCAGCATGCTCGGCGTAGATATCGTATACAGTCCGCCAACTCTCAGGCGGCCATTTTTGGTTGTTCGTCGGCAGCGACATTTATCCAGTGTCTCCAAATCGATTTGACATACTCGACCACGTAGCGGCCTGCATCCGGGTCGTGGTCGTTTTGCTTGAGCGGTTCATCTTCCCCACGCTCCTGCGCCTTATCATCCCACACATAACCCTGCCACTCAGCCAATCCACCAGGATATCGAGCAATCCTCCGGCTGAACAACAAGCGCTTCAGAGTAAGCAATGTCGCAACATCACGAATACCTGTAAGAACAGAGCCGGGTGAGCGATCCGCCCAGGCAAGACGCTTTATGCGCTTGGAGTTCTTCTTGTATTTTTGCAAATAGACAGCAAACGACTGGGCATCAGCAGGTATCACAATGCACTCAGGCGTTACCTGCAGCGATTCAAGCCAGTTTTCTAAGTCAGTTGCAAGGTCAGGGTCTGATCTCTGCCTGCGCTTCTCTTTAACGTCCCATCGCCACCGGTCAACGAAGTAAAGTTTGTTGTTTTCTCCAAGTCCCAACAGCCAGAATGTAGTAACCGAGCCGGTGCCGTAGTCGACTCCGACCCAGTGCTTGAGCATCTTCGGCAGCTCGTCCGCAACATGGACATCCTCATCGAGCATATCGTAGATAGCGCCCTCAGCTGCTACCCACAGACCTAAGATGTATCGCTTGTAAAATACACCGGCAAATGTGCGTTTTGCCCGCTCTTTTGCCTTCTGTGAAAGTGTCAGGTTGTCATCGAGCGTAAAGTGCAGGTGCAGTATATGCTTTTCATGAGCCTTGAGAATATACTCAGTGTTAACAGCGTGATTCGGACTCTCTGGATTGCAGTTCCACCAAAATAACGAATTAGGAATGCTCAACAATCGTCCGAGTGCTTGAGTAATGAACTCTGGGTGATGGAGGGCAACTTCATCTGCAAGCCAACCTGCAGCAGTAAGACCTTGCACTACATCTTGTGATGCTTCATTGTCAGTACCGAACAGATAGTATGTGTTACCTCTAAAGATGAGATAATTTTCAGAACGGTTATACTCATACGCTATACGCAGCGCCTTGAGTATCTGCAGCATCGGGCCAATGACATTGCGTTTTAGCGCACCAATTGTGCGGCCTGAAATGATAAAATTGTATCCACCATCGGCAAACTCATGGATAGACCAAAGGATAAAACTCAAGATAAAGACGATGGTCTTGCCAGATCGAATCGAACCGTCCGCTATGATACCGTCATAACCGGCGTACGGACTGCCTGAACGCCACCAACTCAGCACTTTTTTCTGCTTGCGGCTCATGGGCCGGAACTTAAATGCGGTCACTCCTCTTCGCATTGTTCCGCCTCGTCATCGTTGTCCCATGTGCCCTCCATGTTGGAGTCGATGGATTCGATTATGCTGTCAATGCTGGATTCATCTTCCGGTTCGCTTGGCGATTCATAAAGTTTCAGCAGTTTATTGAGTTCGGCCTGCGCAGCGATTGCCGCACGTGTAGAGTCTGACTTATCTGCCTTGCGATATTGCTTTTCAAGCCGACGGATTCCTTTGCCTAGCTGAACAGTTCTTAACTCCTGCGACTCTTCTTTAAGGAGATCGCTTGCGCGGGCTATTAGCTTTTCAGTCTGTCGCCTGGATAAATTCCAATTTTCCGAACTATACCGAACTATTTCACGCGTGGAATAGCCGTCAACCAGCATCTCGTAGATGTGGTCAATCCGCTCTTGCATTGTCGCTTTGTTGGATTTTGCAGCCACATCAATATCTACCTCGCCACTCTCGCATACTTCCCGGCCTGCGCTTTGCCCCGGCGCTTGCGATCTGCGTCGTACGCTGCGCGTATTTGCGCAATAGGGCTGAGATTTTCACGCGCCTCTTTGCGCTGGTTATTTGTGTTGGGTCGATAGCTCATAGTCATGATAGTAATAATCGCCCCTGTTTGCGGTCAGGGGCGATTAGAAAGGAGGCCCGATACTGTCGGTTTTCCGCCCGCGTCGGGCAGCGATTGCCTTCCATATATAAGCCCTAAACACGAAAAAACTTAACCATTTAACAGTTCTCCGACCGCTCCCCACCCGCCGCATTCCTCAAAAACCGTCGTAAGCAAGCCTTTATTTTTCACGTTATCAGCTTTTTTGAGCGCGATTGAGAGGTGTTTTGAAACCGCTGCCTCCGTAATAGAAAATATTTTAGCAATTTTTACCGACTTAACCCCTATGATGTTTAATTCAAAAATACTGGCTTGCGCAGCAGTCATTTTGCCCGCTACTTCAATATGCCTGATTTCTGACCAGAGGAGCGCATGCCAAGGTCCATCTGTCTCTGTCGCCCATCGATTGCCGACATAACCACGAACCGGAATATCTCGCCAAAGAGGAGTTCCAAGCTGTAAAACTTCTTCGTACGTGCCAGCATTAATTGTCCGCCTTGCCATCTTCCCCGCGCCCCCTGTATATGGTATAATGTGCCTGGTAGATGCACTATATTTGGGCGCTCACGGAAGATCGTGGGCGTTTTGTTTTATCTGCCAATCTTAATTTTTCCTGAGTTCATGGCCTGCCGCAATTCTTCAGAAGACATAGACCGAACATCTTCCTCGGCCAGCTTGTTTTTGACCTGCTTTCCGCCCAATTTGCGGTCGAGGGAGAAGTCCGCTCCCTTGCTCACATCAATGTGCGGAGTCCATAAACCGAGCTTCAAAGCATGGCACAAAGCTACAGCCAATGCGTCGGAAACATGGTCTCTGCCTCGGAGTTTGAAACCAAGTAACTTGTTTATAAAATCCCTGGCCTCCCGCTTATTCGTAACTCCAAGTTGTGACCGGACAGTAGCCGGGTAATATGCAGCCCACTCTTTGCAATATGATCGACAATAAAGACGTATCACTCCACGCACTTCAACCGACTCACGTGTAGTTCTAAGTTTCTGCGAGGCTATGAACTCTTCAAATGCAATCTGAGTATCGACAAAACCTCCCGTCAGCCAAAACCACACGCTTTCGAGCAATCCATCTAAACCAGGATTTAATACAGGTATCTCACCATAATCAATGAGATTCATTTCCTCTCCTGCTACTTCAATTAATGCGAACCCTGTGCTTTCGCCGGGATCGAGGCCCAAAATCTTCATCGTTGCACCCCGAATCCATCAGTTAACGCCAGCGCCCCGCCGCTTAACAGTGCATCCTGCATCGGTTGCAACACCTGCTGCCCAACCGTCCGGCCATTCGGCAGAACGATATGAGCCATAAACTCCTCGTCAAATGTCGTAATGCCGGACTCGACGGCTTCGAGTTTAGCTTTAATAACCAAATTCAACGCCCGATATGATCGGCGACACTCCTGTTCCCATGCAGCATAAACAGCGTTTTCCGAAGTCCTCTCACGTCCGGTTTCGGTAAGCGTAAAGCGCTCTTCGCTCTTGTCCGGCAGCTTCATAAAGATACGAACTGTGCGTCCATCACACTTGAACTCGACCTTCGCTATCCTGCCCTCTTCAGTAAAACTGAATCCGTCAGCGCCGTATCGGTTCACAGTCCGGCGAATCTCCATAATTGAGTTCTCGACACTGACGGATGTGTTCTGAGCGTATGCCATCAGATCAGCTCCCTTTCCTTGCGTAAGCAAACTTTGCACATCAGCCGATCTTCCGTCTCGCTTCGTGGTCGCAGCTTGCCCACAAAGCCGCGCTGCCGTCCGCAGAGGCTTATATCGTTGGGCATTACAATATGCCGTTTGCCGGTCTTGCCCCGACCGGTCATAATGACAACTCCGTTGATTGCAGATATCATTTCTCGCTCCTTTCAATTCAACATCAGGCAGTAATCGACTCCATCCGCCGCAGCCTCCATCGGCCAGATATAGAGCTTTGGCTGCGTGCCGCCTGCAGGTATCAGTGAGCCAAAGTCTAAGTAGACGTAGGGCCGTGTTGTCGGCTTAGGTTCGCCCGGTTCCCAGTATTGAGAGCCTGAATAATCACACAGGGCGGCATAGCGGAATAGCTTTGAATAAGCAGCTCCGATCTCGTCCAGCTCTGCATCGGATAGTCCGTCGAACCGACCCGATGAGACGGGAGACGGCACGGTTGGGGCTGCCTGCAATTCGAGCAGTTCGGCGATGATCTGCTCTTTTGCATCGACTACCTGTCGGTGGAGGTGGTCGGGCAGTTTAGGCGATACGATCAGTTTTCTGTTGTTAGAAAGCTGGACATCAAAACCGCGTTTTGTGAGTCCATTCAAATAGCGTCCCATATCATCACCTATGCTTTGCTCTGAATTCTACCTTCAG
Source organism: bacterium (assembly GCA_021373255.1). GTDB lineage: Bacteria > Armatimonadota > UBA5829 > UBA5829 > UBA5829 > UBA5829. The sequence goes on along the minus strand of JAJFTD010000200.1, from coordinate 9,544 downwards.
TTCATCTATGATCGTAGGTTTGTAGCAGGATATCTGCCGCGCAATATCAGGTGGTGGTTTAGGTGTCACGACCATATTCTTGCCGCCACGAGTTAGCCGAACTTGAAATCCCATTCTCTTTAAGATAAGCAAGTAACGTCCCATGTGCTTACTCCGATATGTATATTTTGTGATAATGTCATCAATGCTTCAATTCTGTAGGGTCTGTATAGTTCTGTAGGGTTTGACTATTATCAGCGCCACTACGCATATTTGAGCTTAATTTGAGAACTATAATCATAGTACAGTCAACCCTACAGAACCCTGCAGTTAAGCGTGACAACCCTACAGATTTCTGTAGGGTTGTGGTGTTCACAATATAAACACACACAAGCGTCTATCAGCAGCAAAAACCGGTTCATACCACTGTTTTTAGTAACTGATTGTTGGTTATTTCTATATTTCGTCATATTCAGTTTGCTCTTCAAGATTCAAGCAAGCTCCATATTTTGATAAGCCAATTCCCCAATATTCGATACCATTCCCAGAGCTATGTCGTTGCTTTCTAATCCCCGGTCTGTCCATCATCATGCGCCCGAATTTGGTGCTGCTGAGTGGCTTATCTTTGTTGACGTCGCAGTAGTCAAGATACTCTTTGTAGAGGTCACTTGCCTTGATAGACTGGGTCGCCTGCAGCACGCACCGGTCAGTGATAAACGGTCCCAGGAAGTCCATTTCATCGCGATATTCTGCAGTTGCAGCTCTTACCTCCTCCGGCTCTCCAAGCCCCTGTTTTTGCCAAATCTGGCAGCCTCTCACGGCCCACGCAAGTATTCCCTCAGCTTCGTCACGCAGGCGGTCAGGTAGTGTAGCGTCCTGCTGATCATCCGGTATGCGGACAAGGAAGGGAATCATTTTTATGCGCCGCCAGATTCCGTCGTCAGTGCCCCTGACGCCCGGTTTGTGGTTGGCCGCAAGGAATATCTTGAACGTGCCCCGGAACTGGAAGAACTCCTGCCGCATAAAGCGTGCTGTGATCGTATCGCCGCCGGTGAGCCTCTTTACCAGACTCTCAGCCATACGTTTATCAGCCTCTGCCTCCACAGCCGTCACGAACCGTGCACCCCTAAGCCTGGCGATATCGTTGGATATGCCGTCATTTTGCTTTATCATCAGTGATTCTGTGGGAGTGTCCTTGGCATAATCACCCAGAACATCCTGAATGACATTCAGGAACGTGCTCTTGCCGTTTGAGCCGACGCCATGTAGGAAGAATAAACACTGCTCACGAATGACTCCCGTGAGCGCATAACCGACCGCGCGTTGTATATAGCCGATGATATGCTGGTTTCCTTGGAATATGGAATCAAGGAACTTCAGCCACGTCGGGCATTCGGCAGCCGGGTCGTAATCCCAGGGTGCGAGCTTGGTTATATAGTTATCCTGCCGATGAGGAAGCAGTTCGCAGTTGCGCAGGTCCAGGATGCCGTTTTTGCAGTTCAGCAGCCACGGGTCGGAATCCAGTTCATCTGAGCCTATACCAAGCCAGGCCCGCGCCAGGCTGAGCATTGCGTATATTTTGCTGTTAGACTCCGACGCCCGGGCGTATTTGATAAGTCTCCTTTGGGCAGCTTCATCTACTAACGTTTGAGCCTCATCGAGCATCTTGCGGACCGTCAGAGCTGCACGCTGTACGACCTTGCCGGTCTCATCTTCAGCCCATCGTGTATTGTCCCAGACGAACCACTTTCCGAATGCAGGGCAATATAGCAAATCGTTACCATGCCTGGCTAGGAAGCGTTCGGCATTACCCAGGTCTGTCTGAGCAAAAAACGCCAACCCCTTGTCATCGACCTGCTTTTCATCCTTGCGTGGTGTGTGCGTAACTGTTGCCGTTGTCGCCGGTGTGCCGTAACCCTCGTCAGAGAGCGCCTTGGCTGCGGCAGAGTAGTTGCCATTGTGCAAAATGGTAGTATAGACGCCGAACGGCGTGTAGGACCGCTCAGCCTCAAATGGCAGGGCATTCGTACTGAAGACATAAAGTACCTCTGAACCCTTGCAGTTCCACGTTGCGGATATGCCCTTTGACTTACCCGGTCGGCGCCAGTATTCGACCTCACCCTTACCCCAGACATGTGACCAACCCTGACCTTGCAACACCTCCCGCCAATCGCCGCGGGCGTTGTAGTCGTCACCCGGAGCTCCCCCGCGTTCCGGCTCAGGACGTGACGGGACTGCTTTGTTATACTCATTGAATGAACGCGCTATTTCCAGCAGAGCCTCCCGGTCATCGGCGCTGATAACCGGGATGTTGCATAGATCGCCGCGTATGAGGACATAGGGATTGCCGGTCTCGTGGACTTCGGCAGGCGATCCGGGAGCGATGGTATAGCCACCCTCCCCTCTCGTCTCTATCGCCACCTTGACCTTGCTGTCAGGATCGAGATACCGGGCAAGCGGCTGGTTCCCCTGGACTGTAGATTCGCAGCGGTAGTAGAGGTGGTAGCATTGCTTCGACCTGGGAGTGCGGACAAGGGGCAATGACTCTATGAGTTCGCCATAGCCGCATTCTTTGGCCAGATCCGCCCAGGCTTTGCATGACCCGGGCAGATCGAAGTCGATTCTCTCCAGGTTGCCGGATACAGCGCCGCCGATGATTGCTATACCGTAGCTGCCGAGTGAAAACCAGCCGCGTAGTGTCCGGTCATCGGCGATCTGGGTCTTGTAGATATCCCAGCCGACCGCGGGAGCTTTTGACCCATCTGTTTTTATAGGTATAACCGACAGCCCTGCATTGGCGTATCGCCTCGCTGTCAGATAAACCGATTCTGCCATCCTTGTGCCTACTTCCCCACGAATCTGCATAAAAGTTATCTAGTCAAACATCGCATATTGTCGATTCTTGTCCAACAGGTCGGCAATGAGTAAAGGTATTTTGTGGATCAGCCACAACAAATTGAGGGTAGTCCATATACCACATCGAACACCTTGCTCATAGCGGTGCTGAATATCTTTAAGCTGTGTTTCAGAGAGTCTCATGCTCCAGCCCGTGCCGTTTCCCGAGGCTTCGTTAAGCTCTCAAGGCAGTCTTTCCAAGTCTGAAAAAACGCCACTTCCGGCAGGTAATGAAAGACGTTTTCGCGGTATCCAACAACGCACAGCTTCTTGCCGAATGCAACTGCAAGTCCAAACTCCACATGCCTGCCGCCGCGAGAATGACCGGAGCGCGGTTCCTCGGTAAATGAAATTACCATATCTGCTGCTATCAGGTCTTCACAGTCCTCCAACGCATAGCGTATTATGTCTGTTTCAGTATTAACGAACTCATGTTCACCGCGAATCCATCTGCTTATTACGTGATGGCCATGACGTGCGAGATCAGTCGCATATGCATTAAGCTCTTCGCGCCGCTCGTATCTTGCTGCAAGATAAATGTTCACAGTTTTAGTCCTCTCTCGCCACTCGGAGCTGGTCCGGCTTGAATGTTACTTGCCTGATACCGTTGAGTTTACTGACGCATGCGTTCATCTCGACTGTAATACACAAACCGACATGGGGCACAAAGACCAGACCTTTTACCTGCCCGGACCTACCGCGGAGAAAATAAATATTATCTGGATTTACTACTTTTTTTCCTTTGCGGCCATAACTATCAATAAAATCTCTGAATGCCGGACCGGAAGGGCTGCTCAATACTTCGACAGGTGTGCCTACTGGAAACTTCCGTTGATAGATTTTGGCCATTCTCTGTTGTGCTTCCCTGCGCAGGCGCTCTCTGCGTTCTTTTGGTGACTCAAATTCGCTCATCGTTTATGCTCCCCCGCTTCGTGGTGCAAATAATGGCCCGGCCAAATTAGCCGGGCCTCACCCCGCTGACCCTATTCATCCTCGAATGGATCGTCATCATCTTTATTCTTGCTTTCGCCTACCTCGAACTCACCGCCGCCGACCGGCATAACATCCTGCTTTTTGTCGGCCTTGTAATTGAGGATATTGGCGAATGTCCCTTTTTCACCTTTATCAACGTGTCCCACGAGGCCATAAAATCGGCGCCCTTGCAGGTCATCGGTATCGACTTTCTCCCCCCTGGCACAGTCTATCTCGCGACCGAACGCAGCGGAGGTCAACTGATATAGCTTGGAGGGTTTATCACCTGCGGAGATGGTCAGAGAGGCCATTACGCTTATCCATTTGCCCTTTGTTTCGACGCCCTCAACTTCTTCCGGCTTGACGATCTCGCACTTTACCTTGACAAACGGACCGTATTCCCCCTTGTCGGCCTCGATGTCCGTGACCTGGAAGAGGTACTTTCCCTCTGGAATCAATTCAAACTCTTGTTCTTTTGCTGTAACTACCGGCATGTTCATAGCTCCTTTTCTGATCTCTTTTAATCTGTCCATTAGTGGACTTCGCTGTCTGAGATATTCGCATTCTGGATTCTGACATTGGGCGTATTTACACCCCGACTCATCGTCGTAAAAGTGTTGCATAGGCTGTCCGCAGTGCGGACAGGGTCTAGCACTAGCAGTCGTGAGCAGCTCGGCATAGCCAAACTGCAGAGTCTCAAGCCGGACGGCCATCGATCAGCCCTCCCATCAGTCGTATGTGCCGCTGGACAGCTATCAGGTGTTTGCACAGCTTCTCCTCGTGGTCCATCCGGCACAGGAAGTCCATGCAGGAACACTCCATCAAATCAGTGTCGACAATGTATTTGCGCTCATTGTCGCCTGGATGACTCACCAGCCAGTGAGTAGCATCGATCTGTTCAATCGTGTAGGCTGACAACACCTCATCGCTGCGGATAATGCGCTCCGGATCGGCTGTGCGTTCGATTCGTTTTGGACCTACCGCTGTGATGATCATCACACGACCTCTGGCTCGCCCGAGATTCTGGCCGCACGATTGGCCTCATCTGCTTCAAGCTCTTTGAGCTTGTTTCTCCATAGGACAAGATCAGCCTCAAGGACTTCCAGAGATACTTGGTCCTGCTCAAGCCGCTGTTTCTTGTTCATAATGCGAACTTCGAGCTTGGTGATTTCGCGCTGAAGCATATTGGTCAGATTGCTCAATTACGCCACCTCCTTAAGTTGTGATGGGGTCCACTTAAATGTCACCGTTTCGGGATGCTGATCCGGTGCCAGTATTTGCACTTTGACAGGCTCATCAAAGTCTGCAGCGGTAAAGCGCTGCGCTGGTTTATTAGCTTCAATAATCAGGTCGAGAGCAATAATGCTTTTTCCATCCTCGACATGAATGCCTGTGATAATGCCGCCTTGTGCCGGATGTTCGATTTTGCGTCGATCTGATGCACGATAGAAGTAAACACGCTCACAAAGACAAAGTCCGGCGGATTCATAGCTCTCAGGATATCCGCCGATGCACTGCTCGGATGATGAGCCGGTTTCATCATATGCACTCACCACGCGACTGCCTAATGCCCTCCGAACCCCTTCACGCGGTTTGCCACATACCGGGCATGTGCTCTCAGCACGCATCTGCTTGACGCAGGAAGACAGCTTTTTGAAGAAATCATCCATTACGCCACCCCCTTGACCGGCATTGCGGGCTTGATGTAGAACTCGTCCTTAGCCGGAGCAATGTGAGCTATGACTTCAGGCTCATCACCATCAGCCAGGAACGAATCGTCTGCAAGCAGATTAATAGTTCCATCCTCATCCACGCGTACGCGCTCGTGATCCGGGTGCTCGGAGAGCCACTTGAAAAAGGCGTCTTTGTAGATAGTCGCCTTGCGATTGACGAAAACCTGTTCCGGGTCGTCAGGATTGTCGAGAGATTCCGCCATAACCAACGTGTCGAGTTCACTGTCAACCACATTGGCCGCCCGTGATTTCTTTGTACCGACATCACCGTATGAGAGCTTGATACTCTTGCTCTTGTTGCCCTTGAGTTCGGCTTTTGTCCATTCCTCCAGTTCGCCGCCATAGCGTGTGGTGAGATAAATACGGTCGCGCTCATACGGTGCAATCATCTCAGTCCTGCGCTCTTCCAAGGCGGTTATTTCGGCCTGCAACTCAGCTTTCCGTGCATCTACCTCGGCGTTGATATCGTTCTCCCGGCCGTCGATCTTCGCGAGCTTCTTGAGCAGCCAGCCCGCCGATTCACGGTCGTGGATGTGAAACCCTTTCGGGTCCGAAATCGTGTAGTCACGAGTGAGTTTAGCTGCCTCCAGAGGAGCCGCTCCATTGTTGATAAGAGCATTGACCACATTGCGCACATTCTCATCATTCAGATATGGACAATCAGGATTCAAACACCTGTGTTTTACCAGATTGCCCATAGTAAGCCAGTCACCGCATTGCGACGGCTCAAGATCGGTTCCGCAGAGTGGACACCGACCATCGTCTTCGAGCAGATATCCATTTGTCACAAATCCAAACGGCTCTTGCTTTACATCTGTAGTTGCGTCGTTTTCATTCATCTGTTATAATTCTCCAGTAAGTTGTATTGTTTTCATTCATCTGACAGAGCCGATCTTCACCGGGTCGGCTCCGTCGCTGTTTCGGGTTCTTTCCCAGCATCAATCACGGTACAGTTATCATCGCGCAAGATATGTTTCGCTTCAAATATCGTAACCCCATGTTGGTTATCCTCATCGTCCAACGTGCGATTTACTATCCACCAAGGCGATTTTGTCATATCTATCATATTAATCATCTGCTTTCCGATCCGGCCAGACCGGTTTCGACGCCGTAAACATCGTTTGCATAACCTGCTCTGCCATCCATTTCACCAGTCGAAACAGTGCCTCGTTGACTGCATCGATCCATGACCGCACCCTCATCGCGCAGGTTATACGCGATAAACAAGAGCGTGGCGATGATAACGATTCGCCAGAGCAATTTTTTGTAATCTCTCCGCATATTTCGCCTCCTGAGTCTCTAACATAGTCGTAATTGCTGCAGCGGTACGGATGAAAATAGAGTGTGACACCGTTTCGCACTTCGCATGCATAATCCCCAATGATTTGGAGGCCGCAGTCCGAGCACGTGTGCCTCGTCAGATCATTCTGTCTCATCACTATTCGCATTCCTCTCCTCCATTTTCTCCAGTAGGGGCATGGAGTGTATTTTTATCAGGTGGCTCTTGTTCGCAAATTCCACTAGCGCATTTCGGGCTGCGATATACTCGGGGTCATCGCATTCGAGTCGACAAAAATGATATGCTAGTTGCCTTGCGATCATAACATCTACCGCGACATCGCACGACCCACAACACAGAGGCCAAGCTGAAAAATCTAGGTTGCTGCCGCTCAGGTTGCTGCCGCTCTTAACAGCAGCTTTTACTGCCTCGCGAATATCAGTGTGTTCGCCCGTGTAAATAATGCTGCCATTCCATCTGTTTTTAATCTCTATCATTACCGTCTCCCTATTGTTGTCGCGACCCCTACCCATGACCGCTATTCAAACCTGCCGGAGGGCGGAAAGGACGGGAGGATGCAACCCGCCTGCTTTTATGGATGGAGATGCAGGACACCCTCCGGCAAATTTAACTCCGTGATCGGTGGCAGGACTCGAACCTGCACGATTTCGGCTGGCCTGCCTAGCTGTGTCCGCATGCATCAACACTTAGCTCTGACACCCTCGGTGCGGCCGCTCTGCCCATTGAGCTACACCGACCACGGAAACTATATGAGTCCAGTAACTGTGGTCTGCCAAATCATTGCAGCCTAGCCCGCCCTGCTATCCGCGCCACCTTTTCACAGGGTTGACACCTCAAACGCGCCGTCTCACAGTCATCGCAATCGACCTTTACGAATTTACTGCCCTGGACTCAAACCCAATTGTCAATGTTCTGCCGGTCTCTCCCGGCTGCCACCCCGCCCTCAGAAATGATTGAGTTCTTTTGCCCAGAGGTCAGCCTGGTTTGTTGTTTTCAATGTTCGTATAATTGCAGGGGGCTATTCGCCCCCGTTCCGACACTCAACAGCCGGAATGTGCCAAAGAGCTTTTCTAATTGCTTAGCCAAAATCAAATTCAAATTGTTTCGTCTAGCCCAATGGAACCACCCCCATTCGAGTCGCTTGTTCAAGTCAATACTCCGCGCCCACAAATCCAGGCACGCAGTTTGTTTCTATCAACGCTGCCTCACCATCGAGGAGCGCGAATAGCTTATCGTCAACTGCAGTGGGCGTAGCGTTCGTCTCCTGCACCCATCGCCATACCGGCTCTACATCGGTTGTGCCGTTGCCTGTGAGCCATCGATTCTTCTGCTCGAAGTGATCAAACTGCGCTCGGTTCATGCCGCACCCTCGGTTAGCTTAAACCAGTTTTCGACATATGACTCTATATCCTGTGGGCGATAATAGACGCGCCGCATATCAGTATCGCGATATTTCCTCCAGCCCTCACGGTTTGCAATTTGACGAGCTGTTTCCCGGCTCACGCAGAGCACTATGGCAATCGCGTTCAGGTCATAACGCAGTGGCTTGATATAAACTTTTGGTTCCTGGCTCATAGCTTCCCCTCCAAAATCCCGGTAATTGTAACAGTAGACTTTGTCTAAGTTTTAGTGTTTAATGTTATACAGATACAACGGATTGCGTATTATCAGCTCGGGGGCTAAGCCGCCGGGCTGTTTTGTGCTTTAGGCGGCCTGGTCAATCGGTCGCAATGTCTTGTCTGGCATTTGGATTGTTTTGGCATACAGTCTGTTGTAAAGCTGTTTCCAGTTATTTCCATAGCCAAGATCAATAGCTATCTGAGGCCAGGTCATACCTTTCACCAGTCTGGTGTTGACCTTGCGGATCAGCCGCCGATCTTCGATTGTTGTTTGTTTTCGCATGTAGTTCTACCAAAGGTGTAAAGTTGTTTACACCTTATTATTCCATGTAAATAGCGTGGTGTCAAGTGCTTTACACAAGATTTTTCTAAGATTTTTCAGGAGCAAATAAAGGAGTGCGAGGAACTGGTGTATACTGGTGTAAAGTTCTTCACGCAAGGTACATATGGCGAGAATTAATCCCGAATGGGGAAAATGCATCACTGATTTATTAAAACGTCATGGGTTGACTCCACGCGGGGCCCACTTTAAGGCAGGTGGAGAGCCAAGTCATACAACCATAATCGAATGGATGAGTGGTTCCGTTCCACTTTACAAAGAGAAAGCATATTCGTTGCTACAAGCATTTCCGCGCGATGAGGCAATCGAATGCCTTAAAGTGGTTGGTTTTCCTATCCCGCCAGATTGGCAAGAATCCGATCCCGTCAAAGCGGCTGGCCAGGTTCTTTTCCGTGATATGCCACAAAATCTACAAGGCAAAGCCAAGGAGATGGTCCAGACCGAGATGGAAAAAGAGCTTGAGCGAATCCGGGAGAAATACGCTAAGAAGTTTCAGAACTAAAAACAAGCTGAGAGCCGAGCAGTTTCAGGTTGCCTTGACCAAAGAGCCATTATGGATATCCTATTCGAAACTAAATCGAAAGCAATCGAACTCCTTGTGGGCGGCAAGGTGACCGAAGCCTATCAGATGATTGCGGAATACATGATTACTGCTCCGCGCTCACGTAGAATAGGCATAGACTGGGTCGAAGAAACCAAAAAAAAG